>JAMCVT010000006.1 GCA_023475565.1 Actinomycetota bacterium | reverse complement strand
GGGGGTAATCGGTTATAGGATGGCCTTCTGCGACCTCCACGATTTTGATTACCCTGATCTGAGAGATTATTTAGATAAAAATGGCATTCCCATGCTGCTGATAGACGATGATTACAGCCTTGGCACTGTAGAAGCAGTGAAAAACAGAGTTCAGGCCTTCCTGGAAATGCTCGGATAAAAATACGGGAGTTGGTACAGTTGGATTATGTTGCCGGTGTGGATAGCGGCTCTACAACTACAAAGCTGGTTATCCTTGATAACAGCCGGATTATTGGTTACCATGTAATACCTACCGGAGCCAACTGTGTAAGAGCTTCGCAAAACATCCTGGAAATAGGGCTGAAAAAGCTGGGCCTGGATAGAGAAGACATTAAGTATATTGTTGCGACCGGTTACGGCAGGCAAAAAATAGATTTCGCCAGAAGCCAGATTACTGAAATAAGCTGCCACGCCAAGGGGGTTTACTGGATTTTTCCGCACGTAAAGATAATTATCGACATTGGCGGACAGGATTTTAAAGTAATTAAACTGGGTGGAAAAGGCCAGGTAATTGATTTTGCCATGAACGACAAATGCGCAGCAGGTACGGGGCGCTACCTGGAACTGATGTCCAGGATTTTTGAAATGGAACTGGAACAATTCGGCCATGCCGCTGCTTTCGCCCAAAATAAAATTGATATAACCAGCTATTGCACTGTGTTCGCGGAAACAGAAGTTATCAACCATATATCCAGGGGAACGCCCGAAAATGATATTATTGCCGGCATATTTCATGCTGTTGCCAAAAGATTGTATTCTATGGCCAAGCATTATATCGGCAGTGAAAAAGAAATAGCGTTTACGGGCGGGGTATCCAAATACGCCGGAATGGTAAAAGCTTTGGAGGATATTACCGGGTGTTCGGTGCTGGTTCCCTCTGAACCTCAGATTACAGGAGCACTGGGTGCGGCATTATTTGCTCTTGAAAAACTTAGAGGTAACAATTAACAATAGGAGGTATTACCATGACCCAGGGTTTTAGTGAAATGGCCAGGGCCAGAAGATCTCTGGAATCTGTTCGAAATTCCAAGAAATTATTGCCGAAGTTTTATATGCGCGGCACGGATAGGAAAGGTAAGAAAGGAAACCTGGCCTGGTGTATGGCCGGTATTCCACCGGAACTGCTGCGCGCATTTGACGTGGACTGGGAATGGCCGGAGAATTTCGGTACACTGTGCGCCGCCAATTTAGTCGCGCCAAAGTTTATCGAGATCGCCGAAGCCGAAGGTTATTCCGGTGATTTGTGTTCGTATGCGACCAACACCATGGGTTACTGCAGGCGCTGCCTGGAGTTGGGCGACACGCCCCCGGAATCACCGCTGGAAGGCGGCATGGGTGAACCTACCATGCTGATCGGCTCGGGGTTAGCCTGCGATCCCCGCTGGAAGTGGTTACAGGTCATTGCCACCCGCTACTTCAACTTGCCCATGTTCAATATGGATCCTCTTAGCCCGCCCTATGATATAGATGTTAATGACCCGCGTATTGCCGAACATTACCTGACTCAACTTCGGACCGACCTAAAAGCACTGGTGGAATTCCTGAAGAAACAGACGGGCAGAGATCTGGATATGAATAGGCTGCGGCAGATTATGGATAATTCCCATAAAGCCCATGATCTTTGGTTTAAGACTCTGGAAATGCGCAAAAACAGGCCTTGCCCCATGGGTGCGGAGGACTATTTTTCATGCATTATTCCCCAGATGTTCATGCTTGGCGAGGAAGAAACCGTTGGATTCTTCCAGGCCATTCACGACGAGGTTAAACAGAGGGTGGAACAGGGTAAAGGAGTTATTGAAAATGAAAAGTACCGTCTTTTCTGGACCGGACTACCACCCTGGTTTAACCTGGGGCTGTTTAATTACCTGGAAAGCCTGGGAGCTATTGTCGTGGCCGAGGCCAGTTACTACTGCGCCCCACCTATGAATGTGGATATAAGCGACCCCCTGGAAGCCCTGGTACAGAGAGCGTGGAAAACCGCCTGCTGGCATCAGCAAAATGGCAACGAAATTATGCCGGAAGTATGCAACCCCGCCATTTTCGGATTTGTGGGGACTAAAAAACTGGTTGACTGGATAGACGAGTATCACCTCACCGGGGCCCTCATGAACCGTACCAGCTCCTGCCGGGCAACCTGCATAGGTCAGGTTCACCACAGGAATGTATTTCGCGAGAGGGGCATTCCCAGCCTGATCATCGAAAGTGACATGGCTGACCCGCGCAGATGGTCAGATGCCAAGATAAAAGCCCAAATAGAAGCCTTCCTGGAGAACATGGACAGGCTATGAATAAAATAAAAAAGGTTATAATAAAAAACTAATTAAGGAGGGTGTTGTTATGCAACTGGGACTGGAAGGTAAAACGGTCATTGTCACCGGCGGGGGGTCAAATATTGGCCGGGCCGTCGCCCTGGAGTTTGCTTCTGAAAAAAGCAAAGTGATTCTTTGGGATATTGATGAGGCTCAAGGCAAAAAGGTGACCGAAGCGGTGCTAAAACAAGGGGCAGCTGCCGCTGAATTTTTCAAAGTGGACGTGACTAACTTTGATATGGTTTCCTCAACCATAAACCAAATTAAAGACAAGTACTCAACCATAGACTGTCTGGTAAATGTAGTGGGCGGGGACAAATTGGACCTTTTTATCAATACAACGCCGGATTTTTGGGATCGAATGGTTAAACTTAATTACATTAGCATGTTGAACACCACCAAAGCGGTTTTGCCGATTATGAGCAGCCAGAAAAAGGGTGTCATTGTCAATTTCGCCTCTGACGCCGGGCGCGTCGGAGAGCGGTTTGAGGCGGTTTATTCCGGGACCAAGGGCGCTGTTATAGCTTTCTCCAAGGCGGTGGCAAAAGAGATGGGACGCAACAATATCCGCGTCAACGTAGTCTGCCCGGGTACAACTGTACCTACGGACCCTGAAGCTATCGGGGATAATAGCGCGTGGAAAGCAGGCGTAATGACCGACGATCAGCTGGAAAAGGCCAAGAAATTGTATCCGCTGGGGCGTCTGGCAACAGCTGAGGACGTGGCGGGGGCGGCGGTATTTTTAGCCTCCGAGAGGGCCGGCTTCATTACCGGGCAGACATTGAGCGTCAGCGGCGGTTACAGCATGGTATAAGGATCATTAATTAAAAAACTAAATTACTAAATAATATAAAAGGAGTTGTGCTAAATGACATGGACTAACTGGGAAAGAATTAAAGAGGACGAGTTCGATGAAATTATATATGAGAAAAAATACCATGAGGTGCTTAAAGGCGGGATAGCCAGGATAGCCATCAACAGGCCTCACAAATACAATGCCTTTACAAACAAAACCCAGGATGAAATGTTTCACGCTTTCTATGACGCCAGCCACGATCCGGGAATCGGCGTTATAGTGCTCACCGGGGCCGGCGATAAAGCCTTCTGCACCGGCGGCGACGTGGAATGGGAAGTAAAGGGTTTGAGGGAACAGTTTTACTGGCGGTATGCCCCCAACCAACTTCTGAGGCTGAGCCGCAAACCGGTGCTTTGCATGGTTAAAGGTTATGCCATAGGCGCGGGAAATCACATAGCTTACATGGCAGACTTCACCATCGCTGCCGATAATGCTATTTTCGGACAGAACGGCCCGAGGGTGGCCAGTCCCGCCGATGGATGGATAGCCGCTTATTCAACCAGGGTTCTGGGGGCCAAGAAAGCCAGGGAAATGTGGATGCTGTGCCGCCGCTACACTGCTGAGCAGGCTTTGCAGATGGGCCTTATAAACGAGGTTGCACCCCTGAACAAATTGGAAGAAACGGTGGACAAATGGTGTGAGGAGATCCTTTCACTGAGTCCCGGATGCATTGAGATATTAAAGGCCTCTTTTGATTCCGACATTGACTATATGGAAGGATCGTGCGGCAAGATTTCCAGACAGCTTTATCCCGACTGGTTCGATTCCAAAGAGTGCGAAGAGGGGCCCAAGGCCTTTATGGAAAAACGGAAGCCTGACTTCTGGACCATTCGCCTGGAAGAAGCCAAGAAAAAATAAGTAGGTTTGCCAGTAATTGGAGAAAGGGAGGGGCATACATGGATCTGCAAGACGTAGTAATTGTAAGCGCTGTCCGTTTACCTATCGGGCGCTTCGGAGGAAGCATGCGAGACCTTAAAGTATATGATCTCGGAGGTCATGCTATTTCCGCCGCAGTGAAAAAAGCCGGGATAGATCCTAAAGAAGTAAATGAAGTTATTATGTCGCATACCAGGCAGGACGGCACAGGACCCAATCCTGCCCGCACAGCTTCTATCTTGGGGGGTATGCCGATTAATATACCCTCCCATACAGTAAATAAAGTCTGCGCGGCAGGCGTAAAGGCAATGGCCCTGGCTTCTCAGGCTATACGGCTTGGAGATGCTGAAGTTATTGTCTGCGGCGGGATGGAAAGCATGAGCAATATTCCCCACCTCTTGCGGGGCGCCCGCTGGCAGGGTTTCCGGCTGACCGACATAGTTCTGGAAGATGGTTTTTTATACCTGAAAGATCCTGTATGCGGTCTTTCTCCCGGGTTATGTGCTGAAAGGTGCGCGGAAAAGTGGGATATATCCAAAGAGGTACAGGAAAGAATCGGTTGCGACAGCCATTTGAGAGCGGCGAAAGCCTGGGATGAAGGTATTTTTGACAATGAAGTAGTTTCTTTGGAACTGCCTGCCGTCAAGGGACGCCCGGCGGTTACCTTTGCAAAAGATGAATGCTATCGCGCGGAGGTTACCTTCGAAAAAATGATGAAGCTTCCCGGCGCATTCAAAGAGGGGGGGACTGTTTCCGCCGGCAGTTCTTCGGGCGTTACCGACGGTGCCGGAGCTATGGTCGTAATGAGCCGTGAGAAAGCAAAAAAACTGGGGTTAAAACCGTTGGCTTCAATAACTGCCTATAGTTTTTACGGGATACCGTCGGAGGATTTTCCGGAAGGGCCGATGAAAGTAATACCCATTGTTCTGGAGAAGGCCGGTTTGGGTATTGATGATATTAAGTATTTTGAAATAAATGAAGCCTTTGCGGTAGTTGTAGCGCTGACTCAAAAAGCACTGGGAATTCCCCCTGAAAAGATTAACCCTCACGGAGGTGGAATTTCTCTCGGTCATCCAACAGGGTTCAGCGGAGCCCGGCTGATGATTCACCTCTCCCATATTCTGAAGCCGGGAGAATATGGCCTGGCTACCCTCTGTGGCGCCGGGGGCGTGTCTGGCGGGATTATTATCAAAGGTGAATAATGAGCTTGGGCTAAGCAGTTAGACAAGGTCATATACTTAAAGTGAGGAGGTTTGTTATGGCTGAGCTTCTGTCCCTGAAGAAGATAGGATGGGTGGGCCTTATTACCCTGGAAAACCCGAAGAAAAGAAACGCCATCAGTTCGAAGCTTATTCTGGAAATGCATGAGGCCTTAAATGACATTGAGGCTGACAATAACATAAGGGTAACAGTAATAACCGGCAGCGGCGGCGCATTTTGCGCAGGATACAATATATCCGAGTTAGCCGGGGCAAAATGCGGAGCTGAATTCTATCCCACCGCGCGTAACATTCATAAGCTGTTTTTGGAAATGGAAGACAAGGGGAAACCTATAATTGCCGCCATCAATGGATTAACCTTTGGCGGCGGTCTGGAAATGTCAATGGCCTGTGATATACGCATTGCAGCTGAAAGCGCCGTTTTTGGAGTACCCGAAATCGTTATGGGGTTACTGCCTGCGGCCGGTGGTATGACCAGGCTCCCCAAATTGGTGGGGGCAGGCATGGCCAAGGAACTGGTGCTTACCGGACGGCAAGTCAAGGCAGATGAGGCGCTAAGGATTGGCTTGCTAAACAAGGTTGTTCCGGATGACCAATTGATGGACGAAGTCATGCAGATGGCTGAGCTCATTGCCAGCAGACCGCCTATAAGTGTAGCTGTCGGAAAGGCCACAATCAATAGAAACCTTGAAGCAGACACCTATTCGGCGACAATTAACGAATCAAAAAGTATTATAAGGCTTTTAGATACAGAGGACGCTCAAGAGGGATTGAAAGCATTCCTTGAAAAGCGGCCGCCTGCAGCCTTTAAAGGCCGCTAATTAAAAAATGCTGCTAATTGGAGAGGCGGTGTAAAATTCATGTTTAGAGCTATTATTTTGGAACAGCAAGAAAATGGAATAGCCAAAATTATCATGAACCAACCTGACCGCTTGAACGCTTTAAGCAACTCCATGGTAGAAGATTTAATACTTGCCTTTCAGCAGGTTGCCGCTGACAAAAAGGTGAAAGTGGTAATCCTGACAGGATCAGGACGGGCTTTTTGCGCAGGCGGCGACCTGAGCATATTAGATGGAAGTATAGGTCCATTGGCAGGTAGGGATTATGCCCTTGAGGTGAGTGAAATCACCAAACTCATTTTCAACATTGAAAAACCGGTAATTGCTGCTGTCAACGGATTTGCCATGGGGGGCGGCTTTAACTTCGCATTAGCAGCTGATTTTGTTATCGCCAGTTCCGAAGCAAAATTCTGCCAGGCTTTTGTACAGGTTGGATTAGTCCCTGACTTGGGGGGTACCTATCTCTTGCCGAGGATTGTTGGTATGCAAAAGGCAAAAGAGTTGGTATTTACCGGTAAAGTGATTGATGCTGCTGAGGCGGAACGTATCGGCATAGTAAATAAAGTGGTTGAGCCGGGTAGTTTACAGGAAGCTGTCGATCAGTTTTCGATTCAGCTTGCCCAGGGGCCCTCTATCACCATAGGGTTAGCCAAGACACTGTTAAACAGCAACATAAACCGAAGCTTAGACGAGGCTTTGGAAGGTGAAGCTTTTGCCCAGAGCATCTGCATGCAGACCCAAGATCATCGTGAAGGGGTGCGTGCTGCTAGAGAAAAAAGAAAACCCAGTTTTTCCGGTAATTAGCATGTTATTGTGCTGGCCAACAGAAAAAAAAGCCTTCTTTGAACACTTTCTTTAAGAACTATGACATCATAGTATCCCCGGAAACTTGATAACTTTCCTTGGTACAGAGTCGAGACAAGGTGGTTGTAGACGGGGGTGGGCTGGGAGGGCTGAATGGTAAGTGGGTAAGTGACGGCACTAGTTTTAACACAGGCGTTCAGAAGTTTGCTGAACGCCTGTCTTGCTTTTGTTTGTAGTGACTTTGACGAGGTCCTGTAGGTGAGGGGGTTTTGCCCGGCAATTGATTCCTAATAACTAATTTCTCTGAATATTTAACTGCTTTAACTTTCGGCAGATTGTTGACTGGTCCACTCCCAATGCATCTGCTATCTCTTTTAGCGTTCTATACTTAGATAAGGCCATACTGATTAATTGGCTCTCAACTTTGCTAGTTGCATCTTTTAGGGTGATAAGCCGGTGAACAGAAATATCTTTTTCAAATTGCAGTCTGGTCATACTTAAGTAATCTTTTATCAGTATTTTGGGGGTAATCATTTCTGTTGGATCCAATATTACAATTAGTCGTTCAATGAGATTTTCCAACTCCCGCACATTACCCGGCCAATCGTAGGATAATAATAGTTTAATAACCTCGGGGGAACAGTTTCTTTTAGTTTGATATTTCTTTTCATATTCCCTTTTAAAATGTAGTATCAGAGGAATAATATCTTCTCTGCGTTCCCGTAAAGGTGGAATAGTAATGGGAACAACATTTAGCCGGTAAAAAAGGTCTTCGCGAAATTTCCCTTCCTGTACCATATTGTAAAGATTTTGGTTTGTGGCAGCGACTATTCTGGTATTGATTTTTTTCGTTTTTGAACCGCCAACACGCATTATTTCTTTTTCCTGGAGCACCCGCAGTAATTTGACCTGTAGATGCAACTGCAAATCTCCTATCTCATCAAGAAACAAAGTACCATTATGCGCTTCCTCAAATTTTCCGGGTTTTCCGCCGGGTTTTGCGCCGGTAAAAGCTCCCTGCTCATAGCCAAATAGCTCTGATTCCAAAAGATTTTCAGGAATAGCGCCACAATTTATTTTGATCATGGGACCGGATTTTCTACTGTGCTTATGAATGGCGTTAGCAATCAATTCTTTTCCAGTGCCCGATTCACCCATTAATAAGACAGTGCAATCAAATGTTGCCACCTGTACAACCTTTTTTGTCAAGTCCTTTATGACTTGAGAATTACCGACAAGAATTTCGTTGTCAGGCTTGTACTTTTTGAGCGTGGTGATATTCAATGCTATCCCTCCCACAATAAAACAAGGTGATAATTATAATTTCACTGCATTTAGGGACATCTTCTCTTTTTAATCGTATCACACTTTATTGCCACAATCAATTGGAAACCCAGGACCATGTCAAGTTAAATATATTCCAGCCGCTGTATAATCATGTAAATTTAACAATAACCCACAAAATCATAAGGACTGTTAAGTAGCCTAAAACAAAAATCCACAGGTAAGGATTTTTCAAGAGTTCATAACCCTTTGCCTGACCTCCATTTTATCAGATTTATTTGATAAAGCCCAAATTAAGAAGCTTACCGGGGGGCATGGTATACCCGGAATATGCCGGTAACATCGGCCCCGGACTGTGACAGAAGATTCCGCACGGGGCCGTTTCCTTCGTGAACCATGGATATTTCCACCTGCCGGTAGCCCTTACGCCGGATCAACTCTTCCAGGTACCCAATCATATACGACCCCAGCCCGGTGCGGCGAAAAGAGGGCAGCACCCCCATAACCGCCGCCCTGACCGATTTGGGGGGGGCTTTGCGGGAAAGGCCGGTGGGAAGAAATATAAACATGCCGGCGGGCTGCCCCTTATACCATACGGTAACCATCAAATCCGGGTCGGCGAAGGCCGAGCAGTATTTCATCATGGCGGAGGACTCGGCGGTGGTCAGGGGGATAAATCCCCAGTTGCCGTACATGGACCCGTTAAAGAGGTCCCGCACCAGGCCGGCTTCCCGGGTGGAACCGGAAGGCTGGATAGGCTTTATGGCCACTCCCGGCATCTGACCGGCACGGGCGGCCTTACCCCTTATTTTGCCACCCAGGCCGGTCCCAATACGCCAGCTGAAAGTGTACAGGTCAGTGTGCTTCAAAAGGCCTGATTTTATCATCAGATCATTGTAATAAGAGGGGTTGCAGGGAATCATGGGCTGGGGGGCGGGGGTGCCCTCCAGCAGAAGGCCCACCTTCTGGTTGGTGTTGAATGTTGCCGGCCCGATCATGCTCCTGCAGCCCTTTTCCCAAAGCCATTTTTTAGCTGATGACAGCAGCAGGGCGGCGGCCCCGGAATGGTTGGCACACTCGAAGCACCCGAAAAATCCCGTTTCCCTTTGGGGGCTAAGCAGATCTTTTATGGCGGCAATTCTTCCCACCGGGGCTTTTCCCCTGTATACCATGAAAAGAGCCGTCTTAATGTGCCTATGCACCGGGTTGAGGGACGGATCAAAACTTCCGGCGGTTTCCAGCATTAAGTTATTGTCCTTACCTTTGTGCCGGTAGGCTGATAAGTTAAGGGGAAGGCTGATGAAGGAGTCCATTTCACCGGCGCTCCGGATTCTTACCAGATTCAGGGACAAAAAAATCACCTTTTTGATTTACCATATGAAATGTGCTTGTATATTGTTCAAAAGGAAGGATTTCATTGTCCGGGGGAGGAAAGTAATAACGGGGAGAGTGATATAATGGACAGGAAACAGCGGGGCCCGGCCCTGTTAGCCGGGGCGATACTTGCCTGGGCCGGGCTGCTATGGTTTTTAACCATTAACAATCCCGGTTTTGTGCCTGCCGCCAGGGCTATTTTTATCGTGGTGATCGTTCCTCTGGCGGCGGTTGAGTGGATTAAGATGAAGGGCATAATCAGTGAAGGTAAAATTATACCTGTAAAAATTGTCTTCATTGCGGCCGGAATGGTCGTCTGGTACTTCTGGCTGAGGTAAAAAATGAAGGCCCCCGAAAAGGGGGCCTTCATTTTTTACCTCAGTTTTAAAATTGAAAGAAACTGCCCACTGCAAACCCTGTGCCTATGGCCACCGCCACGCTGACCGCGACCCATAACATGTCCTTTATTACCCTGGCTGCAATAGTTTGGACATTGTTTATCTGCAGTACTTCCGCTGCAACAACAGCCTTTTGCCTTGCCAATGATCCTGCCTCCTTACAGTTTGTACTTAATATAATTACGGCCGTCCGGCTACGGCCATTGTATAGGTATTTTTACAATATCCTGCGGTGACCCGCCTTTTCCGGCAGGGAATACTTCCAGGGTGCCCTTCCCCTTTCCGGGAGGATTAAAGGTTAACCTTATTTCAAATTCTCCCCTGACCGGGGCTCTCTGCGGTCCGTCAGCCGTGCCCTCGGCTATTTTTTTGCCGTTTTCATCCAGCAGGCGGGCAGTTACACTGCCACCTGGGACCAGGGCGCTGCCCTTTACCAGTAGGGGAACCCCGGCAGTCTGGTTTTCAACCGGGTGGGTAACCCATACAGCCGGCTCATTGACCTGTTCAAGGTTTCTTCTGAAAGGCTGCTCGTACAGGCCCACATGCCCCCACCAGTCCATGGTTCTTCTGTCCAGCTGGCCGTTCACCTGGAAGGATACACCCTTTATCTGGGGAAATTCGGTTAGAGTGTTTACTATGCTCTGTATTCCCAGAATTTCTCCAGAGGCTCCGACATTTGCATTGAGGACCTCTCCGGAAAAATTAACTGTAGCCAGGCCGTCGGCATTTATGTTAATGCCAAGCAGCCGGGTGCCGGCCGGCAGAACCTTAGCTGCCCCCTCAGTCCGCGGGTTTCCGGCGATCAGCTCCTTCACTGCTGCCTGCGGGCCGTCGTTGGTAAAGGGGACCTGGTGGACTTCTCTTGCCAGGCAGGCATCCTTGTCTGTAAACTTGACATAATAAACGGAAATGTCCATGAACTCCCTGCCGGGCTCAGACATTTGGGCACCGGGTAAATTTACCGGGCTGTTGTCTGCTCCGAAAAGGAGCCAGTATCCGGACAGGGCTGCTAATAACAGGGCGATAACCGGTAAAATCCGCTTCTGCGTGCCATTCACCCCCTGTACTATAGCTTTCCTGGAAACAGCAGCTTATTATGCAAAATTAAAAAAACATAAAAAAGCACTAACAAATAAAGCAGGCTTTAGAATAGCCTGCCTGATATTAATGATGGGCGGTACGTCCGTTAGCTTTTTCCTCTGTTTCCGCCATTATTTTTTCAACAGGCTTTTTATAGATGGCCGCAAACACACCAATAATCCCGCACACCACCAGAGTGTAGAAAAAATAGCTATAGTCGGAAATAACCTGTTCTACCATTGTAAACATCCTCCCCCGCTTTGTCCCGCACGGGCATATTCGGATTTGATCTGCGCCGCAGCGCGTCAGACATCGACTTATTAATATTATTACATATTTTAATTGGTTAGGGAAGAGGGCAATAGTGCTATCTGCGTTTTTATAACTGGTCCCTGAATGTCTGCTCGAACTGCTCAAGGGTCATTCTGATGCTCCTGGGTTTACTCCCTTCAAAACCGCCTACAATGCCGCGCCTTTCCATTATGTCCACCAGCCTGGCGGCCCTGGCGTAACCTATATGGAGCCTGCGCTGGAGGAGGGATATTGAGGCCGTCCCGCTTTCTATAAATATCTTTACGGCCTGGACCAGCAGGTCATCGTGGGCATCGTCGGCGTCCCCGCCGCCCTCGCTGGCCGGGGGAGCCGTAAGGACCTGATCGTCGTAAACCGGCTGGGCCTGCTCCTTGAGGTACGCTACCAGCCCTTCCACCTCCAGGTCTGACAGGTAGGCCCCCTGTAAGCGTATGGGCTTTGCCGCCCCCACCGGCAGGAACAGCATGTCGCCTCTCCCCAGCAGTTTTTCGGCCCCCCCCATGTCCAGAATAGTCCTGGAGTCCACCAGGGAGGAAACAGCGAAGGAAATCCTGGAGGGTATATTGGCCTTGATAAGTCCGGTAATAACATCCACCGACGGCCTCTGGGTAGCAATAACCAGATGTATGCCGGCCGCCCTGGCCATCTGGGCCAGCCTGCATATGGAATCCTCCACGTCAGCCGGGGCAACCATCATCAGGTCAGCCAGCTCATCTATTATGATCACCACAGAGGGCAGCGGCTGGCTTTCTCCCTCGGGGTCCACGGGGTGGGTTTTATTATATCTCTCTATATCCCGGACCCCTGCCGAGGCAAAGGTCTCGTAGCGGCGCTCCATTTCCTTGACAGCCCAGCGCAGGGTGCCGGCCGCCTTTTTGGCATCGGTCACCACCGGGGATATAAGGTGGGGAATGCCGTTGTAATTGGTGAGCTCCACCATTTTGGGGTCCACCATTAAAAGCTTTACCTCGTCAGGTGTGGCCTTGAAAAGTATGCTGGCAATAATGGTGTTTATACATACGCTCTTCCCCGCCCCGGTGGCCCCGGCCACCAGCAGATGGGGCATTTTACCCAGGTCGCCCACTATGGGGGCCCCGGCCAGATCCTTGCCTAGTGCCACAGAGAGCCTGGAGGGGGAATTCTTAAACTCCCGGCTTTCCATCAGCTCCCTTAGGGTTACCGGCGATATTTCCCGGTTGGGAACCTCTATGCCCACGGCAGCCTTGCCGGGAATGGGGGCTTCAATCCGCACTCCGGGGACTGCCAGGTTTAGGGCTATGTCGTCTGCCAGGCCAACTATGCGGCTGACCTTTATGCCGGGTGGGGGCTGTATTTCATAGCGGGTAATGGCCGGGCCAACCGAGACACCCACCACCCTTGCCTGTATGCTGAAGCTTTCCAGGGTGGATTCCAGGGTTTTGGCCCGGTCCGCCATCTCCTTATCGGAAACTTCATTTTTAGTTTTCTCCGGAAGCTTTAGTAAATTATCCGGAGGCAGGCGGTATATCCGGCCGTCCGCCAGGGGCAGCGGGGGAATATCGGCTATTTCCACCCGGTCCCGGGAGCCTTTCTTTCTGTTTTTGGAGTCTCCTCCGGTCCCGTTTTCCCTTGCCGCCGCAGGCTGGGAAGGGCGGTCCTCTTCCGGCGCCGGGGACAGCCCGGCTATAAATGCAGTCCTTTGGCTGCTGTCCTCATCTTCATCTTCTTCATCGGGCTTTATTTCTTCGGTAAGGAAGTTAAATACCCACCTCCAGGCCCCGCTGCCGGCCTTCCTGGCTCTCAGCGCAGCGAAAAAGCCCAGCTGCCCCAGGGTGTACCCGGTGATAAGCAGCAGTGACACAAGGGAGAGGGATGCCAGCACTATGTACGTCCCCACTGTGCCAAAGCAGCCTGTGGCCGCATAAACGGAGGCGGCCCCTATTATGCCGCCGCCGTCGCCCCTGTATCCCCGGCTGATTAGCTGGTCCCGGGGTATGTCCATATGGGCCAGGGTGAGGACTACCAGGACCAGAATAAGAAATCCCGCTGTCCTGGGTGTGATCCTGAAATAGCTTTTCTCTTTGATTAGTTTGATACCCAGAAGGACCAGGGAGATAATTACCAGGTACCTTGCTTCCCCCGCTATTATTTCCATAATCCTGCTGAGGAGTGCTCCCACGGCGCCGAGGGCAGTGGTAAACAGGCTGGCGGTCCCCAGGGAGGCCAGGGTGATTATTCCTATGCCCAATATTTCATATTTGAGGTTGTTATCCGTCTTTTCAGTAGACGGCTTACTGCCTTTTACCGGCATTTTTCTTTTATTCCCGGCTGCCATTCTTTTCTCCCCGACTTCTTGCTTTTAGCTGCCAACCTCTTTAAGAAGGCTGTGTTTTAATGTGACAATATGGCCTGATTATATACATTTCCATCCTTTATGAGCTTACCATAAAATGGCCCTGGTAGCAAGTGACGGCAGGCCTGGCGGGCCTTGCTGGCAATATTGGGGTTGTTGGGTGAAAGGAAAATGGTGTCTTTTCAGGTAAAAATAAGGAAGGAGGTGCTGAAAAAAAAGAGGCCTTCCTGAAAGAATTCAAAAAGGTCTTATTTCGGAGGTTGGAATTGTAATAGGTAAATATTCAGGAGGTTCTTTTTCTTCTGATATGAAAAAGGGCTGACCCTGCTATTATAAGGGCCAGACTTACCAGTTGGGCCACCCTTACCGGCCCCAGCATGAGGCTGTCGGTTCTGAGACCTTCCACCACCAGGCGGCCCGTGGAATAAAGTATAAGGTACAGAAGGGCCACTTCCCCGGGAACCTTTCGCCTCCCCCAGTAATAGGTAAGGAAAAGGAAGACCCCGAAATCCCAGGCTGATTCGTAAAGAAAAGTGGGCTGGTAGTGCTGCCCTCCTATAAGCATCTGGTTTTTTATGAAACCGGGGAATATGTTCATGAATTTCTCGGAAACAGGCCCACCGTGGGCCTCCTGGTTGATAAAGTTGCCCCACCTTCCTATGGCCTGGCCCAGTATAAGGCTGGGCGCTATGATATCCGCAGTATTCCACGGCGACAGGTTATGCCTGCGGGTATACCAAAGTCCAACCAGGACACCCCCGATAACGCCTCCGTGAATGGCCAGGCCCCCGTGCCATATGGCCAGTGCGCTTAAGGGGTCATAACTGTAATCGGCCCAGCTGAAGACAACGTAATAAAGCCGCGCGCCAATTATGGCGGCAGGTATAATCAGGGTAATGAGATTGATTATGTGGTCCGGGTCCATTCCTGCCCGGGCAGACCGTCGGTATGCCAGCAGGGTTCCGGCTAAAAAGGCGGCAGCCAGTATAATTCCGTACCATCTGACCTGAAGGGGCCCCATCTCAAAGGCTACAGGATTAATCAACTTAGTATCACTCCCAAAAATAGCATTTCCCGTCTCATACCTGTTATTCTAATAGTGAAACGGCTGCCTGGCCAGCATTTTCTTTTAGCCTGCCGGGAGTGATCATTAGCTAAAGTGCTAAAGCTTTAAATGCATCCCACGTGGTTATACAGCCAAGGAATGCCTTCACACCATTCTGAATTCTGAATTCCGCCGTCTGTAAGGACGGCACCGCCGCAATACCGGCGGTTTTTTAGGACACCTTCTGGACGCTGTTTTCAAGTTTGGCCTTTTTGCTGACGGCCTCCTCGGAGTAGTCTGTAGAAATCATGTAAAGGTTTACCCACAGCTCATGCTCATTGGGCTTGCCTTCCAGTTCCCTGGCCACGTCTCTGAATTTTTTCTCAACCCTGTCCTTGAATGAAGAAAAGTCAATAAGAAGCTCCATTATGTCCTTTTGGCCGTATGAAAGCCCTTCTTTTATCGGTTTGGCCATGTCGGCACCTCCCCTGGTATTACATATTATGGTAATGTGTGTTGTGTTTATTATAGTAAGATGGACAGTAAAAGTTAAGAGGTGAAGATTGTCTTTTTCGGTCAGCAGGGCGAAATTGGGAAGGGGAGGAAAAAATACAGAGGGCCCGCTGTTTTGGCGGACCCTCTGCTTATTCCTTCTCTTTCCCAGGGGCTGCTTTTTATCTGAAGCCGAATTGGTTTGACTGGTAAGGAGAATAGCCGGCGGATAATGTCCCCAGGTTGCTTTGAGTTTGCATGCCCGGTGCGGCCATACCCATGCTGGTGGTTTGCATTGGGTTGTACAGGCTGCTGGCCAGGTTTCCCTGAATGCCCATGCCGAACTGGTTTGGCGCGGCGTTCGAAAAGGCCTGGGTGCCCAAGCCGAACTGATTTGCATTGTTTGAAAAGGCCTGGCTGCCGGTCCCCAACTGGTTGCCGGAGCCGAACAGGTTGGGGCTGTACCCCTGGGTGTAGAGAGGAAGCTGTGTTACCGACGGGCCCATGCTGATGTTGGGAATATTGCTCTGCCCGAAGGCGCCCGGCTGGTTCTGGCTGCTAAAAACACCTGTTCCGGGATTCTGGCTGGAAAGACCGGCATAGGTGGTATATGTTCCGGGGAAAACACCGGTGGTCTGTACTGCCCTATGCAGAGGAACCTGGGTGGCCATCTGCTGGGTAATGCTTGAAATCTGGTTAATGTCCTGGCTGAGCTGGCTGGCTACCTGCTGAATTCTTCTGAGGCCCTGGGTGGCCAGCATTTCTTTTTGGGTCATCTGCTGGAGCTGAATGGCGTTGGCCTGCTCTGACTGCTGCAGTTGGCTGCATACACTGGTGATGTCATTGATTTCCTGCTGCAGCCTCTGGATTTGCTGCTGAAGCTGAATTACCTGATCCATAAATTACTCCCCCTTGGAAAATATTTTGCCCTAAGGCTTTCCGGATTTTAGTATTTGTGGGGGGATCATTATATATACAGGTAATTACAGGAAAATGTGATAAAAGAGCGCAGCTTAATCCTTCTCTAAAGAATAAAGGTCTACCAGTCCAAACCCGGAAAGATTTATTCCTTTAACGCCGGGGGCGGCTGCAATTCTGGACATGCCGTGGTTTAGAGGGATTAGCGGGGCCTCTTGCTGAATGATGCTTTCGGCCTCGTCATACAGCATCTTTCTGGCTTTGCCGTCGGCAATCCTGCGGGCGGTAAGCAGATATACATCCAGCTTCTGACTGGAAAACCGGGAGACATTGAGCCCGCTGTCCACCTGTGTGGAATGGAAAAGGGTATGCATGAAATTGTCCGGGTCACCATTATCACAGGTCCACCCGTACAGAAAAAAGTCCCCGTCCCTGTTGAGAATTGCTTCCTTGTGCCGGCCCCAGGGCCGGGCTGTTATCTTGACCCTTATCCCCGAAGGTTCCAGCTGGCGCCTGATTTCCTCGGCCAGGGTGCTTCCCCCCTGCGGGCAGTACCTCTTGGAGTCCCCGTAGGTTATAAGGGTAATGTCCATACCGCCGGGATACCCTTTGCGGGAAATTATTTCACGCACCTGTCCGGGGGTGTATGCGGGGCCTTTAGACATTTTTGATCCGGCGAGGGATGGGGGTAATACGCCGGCAGCAGGCACTCCCTCTCCTTCCAGCACCGAGGAGACTATTTTTTCCCTGTCCAGGGACCCGGCTATGACCCTGCGGAGCTCCCTGTCAGAAAAGGGCGCCTTGTCGGTGTAGAAGCCGATAAAACTCAAGTCCAGTCCCGGCAGAGAAATTATTTTCATGTTTTTTGACCTCAGTGTTTCAAGGCTCCCGGCGGCCGGGTAGAATATAACATCGGCTTTTCCGCGCAGCAGCTGGTCGGACCTGCCGGCAGGGTCGGACAACGCTTTAAATACCATTTTGCAGGGTGCCGGCCCGGCCCGGTAATAAGGGTTGGGCCGCAGCACAATTTTATTTTTCCCGAAGCTGTCAACCATGTACGGCCCGGTGCCCGAGGGGTTTTCCCAAAACCTGTCTCCATACTTTGCCAGGGCGGCAGGGCTCACCACCGGGGCGGCGAAGGGCAGGGCCAGGTTCTTTATAAAAGGGGTGAAGGGGTTCTTTAGGGTGAAGGACACAGTGTATTCACCACTGGTATCAATTGAGGCTACCGGGGCAAAAACGAAGGCGGGGTATGGATCTGTTTCCTTCAGCGTCAAAGACCTGGCCATGCTGGCCTGCACTGCTTCTGCGTTGCAGGGGGTGCCGTCACTGAACTTTATTCCGGGGAAAAGATTAAATGTCCAGCGCATCCCGTCCCCGGAGACTTCCCAGCTCCGGGCCAGGCAGGGTTCGGGGGCCAGTGTGGCAGGGTTTAGTTTTACAAGTCCCTCATAAATCCCCGTCAGGGGAAGAACATTTTCATAGGATGAATTCTTTGACGGGTCCAGGGTGTCCGGCAGGCTTTCCTGCAGAATAACAATTTCATTACGGCCTCCTGTGAGATTCCAGCCCGCTGCGCTGATGCAGCCCCCGGCCAGGAAAAGAAGCGCTGCCAGTGAAATAATGATATAGAGCTTGGACTTCAAGTGACTACCTCCTTTGTGATGGCTAATTATGTTATTATAGTTATAATATGTAAAATCCTCCCTTCCGCAAAAATATACATGAGTTTACAATGGCGGTGTTTAAGATTAATATTTTAAAAAAGGTAAAATGTTCACTTTAAGGAAAATGAATAGCAGGGGGGATGACTTTTGCAAAACAGGTTCGGCCCGGCGGGGAACCCCAATTCCTTTTATGGGGAAGGTCATAAAAGCTCGCTGGACATGCCCCGCTGGCTGAGGGAAAAGGGCCTTGACGCCTATGAATACCAGTGCAGCCGGGGAGTCAACATAGGAGAGGAGACAGCCCGTGAGCTGGGCCGGAAGGCTGCGGAGAGCGGTATTTTTCTAAGCATACACGCCCCCTATTATATAAACCTGGCCACCCCGGACACTGACGGGCGGGAAAAAACCAGGCGGCACCTTATGAAATCACTTATGGCGGCAAGGTGGATGGGCGCCCGGGTGGTGGTCTTTCACCCTGGGTCGGGCAAGGATGACAGGCCCGGGGCTATGAAAAGGGCCAGTGCTTTTTTTAAGGAAATTGTTTTGCAGGCCAGGGAGGAAGGGCTTGGAGATATAATGCTGGCCCCGGAAACAATGGGTAAGAAGAGTCTCCTGGGCAGTCTTGAAGAGGTGCTGGAACTCTGCTGCGCCGGTCCCAATGTTATCCCCGCCGTTGATTTCGGCCATCTGCACGCTGTCACTCAGGGAGGCTTCGGGGTGGAGGAGGCCTATGCCGGAGTATTTGAAAAAATAGAAGCGGCCCTGGGTAAGGAAGCCTTCAGGAGGCTGCACATACACTTCAGCCCGGTGGAGTATACAAACGCAGGGGAGAAAAAGCACAGAACCACCAGGGATGAAGGATACGGCCCGGATTTTTCCTTCCTGGCCGCACTGCTGGTCCGTTACTCGGCCGAGTTTACCGTTATCTGCGAGTCCGACGGACTTCAGGCCGAGGATGCCCTTGTTTACAGGTCAATCTATGAAGAAGCACTGAAGGCTAATCCTGAGTGAAACTTCTGTCGGGAGACGGGAGACGGGAGACAGGAGGGCCGGGCATTCCTGATATGTCGATTAATACTGCGTTTTTATAAACCTTTAAGCAGTCTTCTGTCTCCCCGCCGTCTATGCATCGGGAACATTCCTCCGACCCCAGAGTCAGTACCGATCGGGGACATTCCTGTCCACAATGGAATACCTTCGCTTCAGCAGGTGTGTCCCCATTCCGCAGAAGGGCGGTTTATTTAGTGGATTTCCACATTCTTGCCGCCATACTGGTTAAGAACTCCGGAGGCTTCCTGGGCCTTGGTGTCGTCGCACTTTACAGTGACCAGTATGCTGCCCTGCTTAATTTTATCTTCAAAAAAGCGCCCTCTCTCGGCGGGGATTCCATAGTCAGCCAGTCCTCCGGCTATACCGCCGGTGGCAGCCCCGGAAAGAAGCCCGGCAATTGGCCCTGCGGCCAGCAGTGGTCCTACCCCCGGGATTGCCAGGGCTCCGGCGCCTGCCGCCAGCCCCACCAGTCCTCCTACTATGCCACCGGTGCTGGCCCCGTCGGTAATGGAATCTCCTCCCGAATAAGGGGTATCGGCCCCCCGGGCATTTTCGCGGCTGTGGTCATCCTTGGCCAGTATGGAGATATCCTTTTCAAAGCCCTTTCTTCTAAGGTCGTTAATAGCCTTTTCAGCGCTTTCCCGGCTGTCAAAAGCACCTATTACTGTTCTGGACATAATATACCTCCTTTAGTATAAAACTACTTTCATATATTGCCTCCTCCGGGATGAAAATATTCGCCGTGATCAGGGGTCCCATTTTTTATGCAGAGGAAGAAAAAGATGTTGTCTTTCCTGCCATTCTGTATATAATAAAAGCTGTATGTTTTTTAATAATGGGAGGAATGGAAAACATGTTGCCCACTCCGAAAAAGTTTTTTCTTACGGCAGCCGGAGCCGAGGGACACAGTGAACTGACCGCTTTTGACAACGCCCTGCTGGCAGGCCGTATTGGGAATATAAATCTTCTCCGGGTCAGCAGCATACTGCCCCCCGGGGCCGAACTGGATAACGGGCTGGTGATCCCTCCGGGATCCCTTGTTCCAACTGCCTACGGCTATATAATAAGCCGTGAGCCCGGGCAGCTTATAGCTGCCGCAGTGGGAGTCGGTTTCTCAAAGGATGCCTTCGGGGTAATTATGGAGCACTCCTGTATAGGCACCAAGGAAGAGGCCGGGCGTGAAATAGAAAAGATGTTGAAGGAAGCCTTTGCAACACGGGGGATGGAGCTGGCGGATATTAAAATAGCCGCCGCCGATCACCGGGTGCGGGAGATAGGCTGCGTCCTGGCGGCCGTTCCCATGTGGTACTAGCGGAATGGGGACACACCTGCTGAAGCAATGGCATTCCCCTGAGGATAGGAATGTCCCCGATCGGGATGGCCTTGGGGGCAGGAATATCTCCGATAGAAATTAGTTGGGAGGAATTGAAAGTTGGATTTATGGATTACCGAGTACCAGACCAAGAACCTTAGCATAGGCTGCCGTGTGGTCAGGACTCTTTATCGTGAGAAAACACCGTATCAGGAAGTAATGGTGGTGGAAACCCTTCAGTTCGGAAGGATGCTTTTGCTGGACGGCATTATTCAGACCACTGTGGAGGATGAGTTTGTTTACCACGAGATGATTACCCATGTGGGGCTGAACACCCTGAAAAATCCTCGCCGCGTGCTGGTTATCGGGGGAGGGGACGGCGGTACGGTAAGGGAAGTGCTAAAGCACAAATCGGTGGAAAAGGTTACCCTGGTTGAGATAGACGATAAGGTAATAGAGGCGTCCAGACAATTCCTGCCTGAAATCAGCTGCGGGCTGAACGATCCCAGGGCCGAGGTATTGGTTGCTGACGGGATTAAGCATGTAAAGGATAATAAAAACACCTACGATATGATCATCGTGGACTCCACCGACCCCATAGGCCCGGCCGTAGGGCTTTTCGGAGCCGAATTCTACAAAGATGTTTACGATGCCCTTACTGAAAACGGGCTGTTCGTCGCCCAGACCGAGTCACCGTTTTTTAACAGGGATCTTATTCCCCGGGTTTTTGCCGATATTAAGTCCATATTCCCCATGGCCAGGCTCTTTACCGCCAACGTTCCCACCTACCCGGGGGGATTGTGGAGCTTTACCATGGGCACCAGGAAATACGACCCGCTGGAGGTTGACATAAAGAGCATTCCGGCCATGAATACCAGGTACTACAGCCCGGAAATACATGGAGCCTGCCTTGTGCTTCAGCCCTTTGTGAGGGAACTGGTAAAATAAGCGCAGCAGTCAGGAGGCGGCCCGTACCGCCTCTTTGATTTTAACTGCAATATAACTTTTGGGGATGGGATAGATGTTTACTGAAGTATTCAGCGGCTTTATGGGCAGCTGTGACGATTACAGCGCTTCCAGGGCGGTTATTGTGGGGGCGCCCATGGATCAGACGGTCAGCTTTAGAAGCGGGGCCAGGCACGGGCCCCGGCAGATAAGAAGTGTAAGCGAGGTGCTGGAGGAATACAGCCCCCGCCTGGACCGCGATCTGTCCGACCTGAGGTATTATGACGCCGGGGATGTTCTGATGGTGCCCGGGATGGTGGAGGAAAACCTGGAGAGGATTGCCGACACCGCCGGGAAAATACTGGGGGAAGGCAAGCTGCTGATCATGCTGGGCGGAGAGCACCTGGTCACCCTTCCCGCCGTAAAGAGTGCTGCCGGTTATTATCCTGACCTGTCTGTCATCCATTTTGACGCCCATGCCGACCTGAGGGACAGGTACCTGGGGATGAGCCTTTCTCACGCCACGGTGATGAGGCGGGTTACCGAGATTGTGGGCCCGGAAAACCTTTTTCAGTTTGGCATAAGGTCAGGCACCAGGGAAGAGTTTGTCTTCGCCAGGTCTTCGGTTAATTTTCATTCCTCTGTAGATGCCGGGGATGTGGCCAGGGCAGCCGAAAGGCTGAAGGGAAAACCGGTTTACGTGTCTTTGGACATAGATGTTCTTGACCCTGCCTTTGCGCCCGGCACCGGCACTCCGGAGTCCGGCGGGTGCGCCCCCGTACAGCTGCTTGAGGCCCTTGAGGCACTATCCGGCCTACAGGTGGTGGGCTTTGACCTGGTGGAGGTGTGTCCTGCTTACGATCAGAGCGAGCGTACAGCTATACTGGCCGCCAAGCTGGTCAGGGAGGCGCTGCTTATCTTCGCCGATTAGACAGTTTTTTAATGATGCCCGTCACCCATATCCTCATGTTTGGTGGTGGCCAGCGTTATGTTGCCGGCTGTTCCGCTGATCAGCATGGCCGTGATAGCAGCAGCCAGTGCAACGCCTAGAACTATAAGTATTGATGTGCCCATTTTTAAGTCTCCTCTCCTTTTAATTCCAGAAATGAACCGTTTTTTATTTTAAGAATATAACATCACATAAAAAAAGGCAAGCTATAGTAATATTATTACAGCATTGCCATTAAAATCATCTGTTGATATTCAATATTCCATGTCCGTCCAAAGCAGAATAAATACATGAAGCTTGCCAGATTTGCCCTGTACGGGCTGATGGGATGGGGACTGGAAATATTATGGACCGGAATGGGGTCGGCCATCAGGGGCGACGTCAGGCTGGCGGGGACGACCTACCTCTGGATGTTCCCCATATACGGCCTGGCGGTATTCCTGGAACCTCTCCATGACAGGTTGAGGTCATGGCCGTGGTATCTTCGCGGCATGGCCTGGGTTTTGGCCATATGGACCATTGAATATGCCACCGGGGGAGCTATAAGGTTTGCTGCCGGAGTCAGCCCGTGGGACTATACGGGGAGCACCAGGTGGCAGCTGGACGGTCTGATAAGACTCGATATGGCACCGGTCTGGCTTGTGACCGGGCTGCTTTTCGAACATGTCCACGACCTGCTGGTAAAAAGACTGGGACTTTAGTACTATCGGCAACCAGCCGGAAAAAGACCGGGCATCGCGTAAAACCTTAACTGCAGCAGCATTCTGACACCTTTCACATTTTTAAGGCAGAATACGTCAAAATACTAGAAGGAATAAAATTACATTGTATTGAAGTATTAATTGTATTGAAGTATTGATTGTACACACCCGTTCTTGTGGATAACCTGTTGATAATAGTATACATAGGTCCCGGGACCCACGAAAATATGTACGTAACGAACATATGTAGTTGTGGATAATTTCTCTATCTTATATAAAAAAATCGAAGCCTGCCGGGCAGATGGAATATTATGGCATATAATGGTCCAACAGGTGCCTGCTGTCAGCCAACATAGTATTACTGAGTGCCATTTGGGGTGGTGCTGCATAAATAAGGATGGAGGTTGTATAAATGGACCTGAAAACTCTTATTTATGAAAAAGAGGGCCATGTGGCCGTTGTCACACTGAACAGACCCGGGGCGCTCAACTGTCTTAATGAGGAAATGTGGTCGGAAATGTCTCTGGTGCAGGATGAAATAGAAAAAGACGACCATGTCCGGGCGGTGGTCATAAAGGCGGCCGGGGACAAGTTCAGCGCCGGGATTGATATATCTTTACTGGGAAAAATAAATTCACAGTACATACTTAAAAATCTTCTTAAGATGCAAAACCTGTATACCCGCTGGGAGACCATGGCCCCGCCGGTCATCTGTGCGGTCAATGGACTGTGCTTTGGGGCAGGCACCGAGCTGGCCCTGGCCTGTGACATAAGGATTGCATCCAGGGATGCCGTATTTGCCCTTCAGGAGGTTAATTTCGGTCTTTCGCCAGATATGGGGGGCAGCCAGAGGCTGACCAGGGTGGTGGGCCCCAGTCAGGCCAAGAGGATAATGCTGGCCTGTGAAAAACTGGATGCCCAGGAGTCTTTGCGTATCGGTCTGGTTGATAAGCTGTGCGAAAATGCGAATCCGGCGGGCGAGGCCATGAATATGGCCGGGAAGATTGCTGAAAAGCCCCCGGTGGCAGTGAGATTTGGCAAAAAGGCTATCAATGTGGCCATGGAAAGCTCCATGCAGGCCGGGCTGCTGTATGAGCAGGCCCAGTCGGCCTTCTGTTTCAGTACCGAGGATATGAAGGAGGCGGTAACCGCCTTTTTTGGGAAAAGAAAGCCTGAGTTTAAGGGTAAATAAGCCGTTGCCGGCTGCAGACCGTGCGGTATATACTGCACGGTCTTATTTTACCCGGTTTTCGGATATGGCTGCTAAAGAATCCCCCCTCCGCCTTTTGCAGGAGATTTATAATCCAGGTCGAATTCTACCATATTATGGGCATAAGGGGGAAAAACCTTGGATATATCCACCTTTTTGGAAATGATGTCCGTTCAGAGGCACGATTTCCTCAACCACCTGCAGGTTATATCAGGCCTTGTTCAGCTTAACAAAACCGACCGGGTAAGGGAATACATAAACCAGGTAAGCCTGGAGGTTGAAAGAATGAGCAAGGTGGGACACCTGGTTGTGCCTGAAGTGGCGGCTGTCTTGCATATAGGGCACTTCCTGGCGGGCAAGCACCAGGTGGAGGTCCTATATGAAATAAATACCGACCTCAAGAACTGCGGGGTGCCCGGAGAGATACTGGGTGAAGTCATTCGAAAGGTTTTTATACAGTCTTTGGAAACCCTTGTTCCGCCGGATGTGCCCAACCGCAAGCTTAAAATTTACTGCAGCGAGTCAGATAAAAAATACCTGATCAAGATATTCTGCCCCCAGCCGGACAAAAGGGCCGGGGCAGCCCAGGCCAGACTTGCGGAAATAGGAAAGAGCCTGACTCCTTATGGGGGCAAGGTGGGCATAGTGGTTTCGGCCAGCGGTGGGGAAATTTTTATTGTTTTTCCCCGTCAGGACGCCTGATAAGGATGATTATGGAGCATAATAGGCGTATAAGGAGCATGACAGCATGTTTTATGACAAGTCGAAAATTTTTGTTAAAGGTGGAGACGGCGGCAACGGGTGCATGGCCTTTCGCAGGGAAAAGTATGTCCCCGAAGGCGGCCCCTGGGGAGGCGACGGTGGTAGGGGCGGTGATGTGATTTTTACCGCCGACGAGGGCCTGCGCACCCTGGTGGACTTCAGGTACCAGAGGCACTACAAAGCCGGGCGGGGGCAGCACGGGATGGGCAAGAACATGCACGGGCGCACCGGGGAGGACCTGGTGCTGAGGGTTCCTGTGGGCACCGTGGTCAGGGAGGCTGAAACAGGAAGGTTTATAGGGGACCTGACCGACAACGGGCAGGAACTGGTTGTGGCCAGGGGCGGTAGGGGCGGACGGGGAAACGCCAGGTTCGCCACCATGATTAACAAGGCCCCCAGGATGGCTGAAAAGGGGGAGCCCGGTGAAGAGCTGTGGCTTTCCCTGGAACTGAAGCTGCTGGCTGATGTGGGCCTGGTAGGCCTGCCCAACGCGGGTAAATCAAGCTTAATTACCAGCATTTCGGCGGCCAGGCCGAAGATTGCCGACTACCCCTTTACCACCGTAGTGCCCAATCTGGGGATGGTAAGGGTTGATGAGGGCAGCAGCTTTGTTGTTGCCGATATACCCGGGCTGATAGAGGGTGCTCATACCGGTACCGGGCTGGGCCATGAATTTCTGCGCCATGTGGAGCGCACCCGGGTGCTGGTGCATGTGGTGGATGTTTCGGGGAGCAGCGGCAGCCCCGTTGAAGACTTTGAGGTGATTAACCGGGAGCTTTCCCTTTACAACCCCAGGCTGGCTGAAAAGCCGATGATAGTGGCGGCCAACAAAATAGACCTGCCTGATTCCCGGGAGAACCTGGAACTGTTTACCGGGCAGATGGGAGACAAATATGAAATATATCCTATTTCAGCCCTCACCGGGGAAGGCGTGGACAGGCTGGTGACCGGGATTGCCCTCCTGCTGGGCCGGATTCCGGCCGGGGACAGCGGAATTTTGCAGCAGGAGGAGGAAGTGGTTGTCCATGAGGTCGGGCCCCGTTTTACCGTAGAAAAGAGTAACGGTATATTCACTGTGTCCGGCAGAGAAATAGAGCGCCATGTGGCCATGACCAATCTGGAGAATGAGGAGGCCCTGGGCAGGCTGCAAAGGATTATGTCTATCATGGGCATAGATCAGGCCCTGCGCCGCGCCGGGGCAAAAAACGGGGACACGGTGGTCATAAAAAATTTCGAGTTTGAATACACGGAATAGCTCAAGAAGCTGCACTATGTGCCGAAATATATAATAAGAAACCTGGTCGGGGAGTGAGGACTGTGGTTAGAAAACGGTGCGAGATATGTGAAGGTGAAAGTTTCAGCTCAACGGACAGGGGAATGTGGATTTGTCCGTACTGCGGCTGTGACCTCAGCCAGATGCCTGTGGATGAAGGAGTACCTGTTTAACGGATATATTAGCCATTTTAAGATGGGATAGCTCAAGGGCATCCCATTTTTTATTTTCATTTTTGGGATTGTTTGGTTTATAATAAAGGTTACCGGAAAAAGCATTGATGTGAGGCGCTATGAAAAAAAGACAGGATCTGGCGAATGCCGGCAGGCTGGTGGTCAAGGTAGGATCAAGCTCGCTTATCTATAAAAACGGCAAACCCAATATCAGCCGCATGGAATATCTGGCCCGGGAGCTTTCCGACCTGCGCAACAGGGGGATGGAGGTAATACTGGTGACATCGGGCGCCCAGGGGGTGGGGCTGAACAGGCTGGGCTTTTCCATGCGTCCCAAGAACATGCCTGAAAAACAGGCGGTTGCCGCTGTCGGACAGGGCATGCTCATGCATATATACGAAAAGTTGTTTGCCGAGTACGGGGTTATAGTCGGGCAAGTCCTTCTGACAAAAGAGGATTTCGCCGACCGCAGCAGGTTTTTAAACGCCAGAAACACCCTTTATGCCCTGCTGGGGCTGGGAGTAATACCTATTATAAATGAAAATGATACTGTGGCGGTGGATGAAATTAGGCTTGGGGATAACGACAACCTGGCTGCCCTGGTGGGGGGGCTTGTTGACGCCGATGTGCTAATACTCCTCTCTGATGTGGACGGTCTTTTTTCCGGTGATCCCCGCTCTGTAAAAGACGCCCGGCTGATAACCGATGTAAGGGAGATCAATGAGGAAATGGAAGGGGCGGCCGGCGGGTCCGGCAGCAGCGTCGGCACCGGGGGAATGGTCACCAAGCTTCAGGCCGCCAGAATAGCCATGCACTCCGGTGTGGTCACGGTATTGGCCAATGCCTCCGAAAAGGACGTGGTGCGCAGGATAGTGTCCGGCGAGGAAATAGGCACCGTCTTCTGGCCCCAGGTAAAGCTGGTCAATAAGAAAAGGTGGATTGCCTACGGGTCTTCGGTCCAGGGAAGGATATTTATTGACGGCGGCGCGGCGGGGGCGCTGCTGAAAAGCGGCAAGAGCCTGCTTCCTTCGGGAATAACCGGGGTGGAGGGGGATTTTGGGATAGGAAATACTGTAAGTGTTGTGGACCCTGAAGGCAGGGAAATAGCCAGGGGGATTGTAAATTATACTGCCCGGGACATAGAAAGAATAAAGGGGATTCATTCCCGTGATATAAAAAAAGTGCTGGGATACCAGGATTTTGAAGAGGTTATACACAGAAACAATCTGGTTTCCACGTTATAAGGAAAGGGGACACACCTCCCTAATATGATTAGCTCTGTGGGTCGGAGGAATGTCCCCGATCGGTATGGCCTACTCCCAATTCCTAATTCCGGTACTTTCAAGGTCGGAGGAATGTCCCCGATCGGGAGTCAGAACCCGGAATGGTTTGGACATTCCTGCCGAAAGGGAGGCTTTTTTATGCCTGATGTGTGGACCCACCTAATCTGTGGGCGCGAAGTCCTTAAGCCGGTCAGGGAAGATTTCAGGGAAATGGCCCGGAGAGAAATGAAGCTTTTTAATTTTGGCTGCCAGGGACCTGATTTTCTTTTTTATTATAACTTCCTGCCCTGGGCCGGAGATAAGCGGGCGGTGGCCCTGGGGAACAGGATCCACCATGAAAGCTGCGGCCTTTTTTTCAGGGAGTGCCTGAAATACGCCAGAACAAGCCCCGGTGAAAAATCACTGGTGTACATAATGGGGCTTATGTGCCACTGGTGCCTTGACCGGGCCGCCCATCCCTATATAAACTACATTTCCGGGATATGCCGGGGAGACAGGCCCGGAGAGGAAAAGCTGGTCAACAATCACAAGAGGGTGGAGGCAGTTATTGACTCCGTACTGGCTAAAAGGTTCCTGAACATAGATGTCCGGAAGGTGCCTGTGCACAGAGAAATAAGCCTGGGAGACAATCTTCCCCCGGAAGTACAGGCGCTGTACAGCCACGTGCTGCCCCTGGTGTTCGGTGCTGACTGCACAAGCCTGGCCGGGGCTGTTGTTTTAAACAAGTCATACAGGGACATGCTGGCGGCCCTGAGGGTACTGCACGATCCCAGGGGGGTAAAGAGGCTGGCGGCCTCTCTGTATGACCTGGTAAGTCCCAGGGTGGCCAACATGAGGTATTATTTCTACGGGACTCCGGTGAGCGATCCCGAGGCGTACCTGAATGAGGGTAACCGGCCCTGGTGCCACCCCATGGACCCGGGGGAGGTGCATCACGAGAGCTTCCCTGATCTTTTCCGCAGGGGGGTGGGGGAAACGGTTGAAATGATTAACCTTTCTCTGAGGTTTGTGCGGGGTGAGGCCGGGGAGGCTGAAATAGGGGAAAAAATAACTGATATTTCCCACTCCACCGGAAAAATCCACTCCGACGAAAGGGAAATGGTTCATTTTGTGCCGGTGCTACCCTAAAATTCTAATACTGATTGACTCATTCTGTCGGAATAAAAAGGAAAGGGGACACACCTGCTGAAGTTTGTGTATTTCTTTTTGGACAGGAATTTCCCCTATTGGGAGCCAGAATTCAGGAGTCAGACAACCGGACCGCCAAGGAGAATGAAAATTCGGGTCCTTTTTAAGCCACAGAGCACACAGAGGTATATAAGCCCGGTTAATCAGCCTTATTTATCTTATAAGGAATGCCCAAACCATTCTGGCTTCTGGCTCCTGACTTCTGACTTCCGCCGTCTGTAAGGGCGGCACCGCCGGGACGGCGGTTTTTCAATGATTTAGCACCTCGATCTCCAGCCTGGCCAGGTTTTCAGCCGATCCGCAGACAATCAGTATATCCCCGTCCTTGAGGGATTCATCCGGCGAGGGGTTTAGCAGTATGTCCTCGTCTCTTTTTATGGCCAGCAGCAGCACGTTGTATTTTTCCCTCAGGCTGGAGTCTTTCAGCTTTACGTCAGCCAGGGGGGAATCACTCCCCAGCACTATTTCCTCCAGCTCTATATTGACTTCCTTGGAATCCACCAGTGTCTCCACGTAGGAAACGCTGGTGGGCTTCAGCGCTGACAGGGCCATCCTGGCCCCGGCAATGGCCGAGGGACAGATCACCTGGTCGGCCCCGGCCCGCACCATCTTATTTATATTTTCAGGCCTGTTGGCCCGGGTAATAACCTTCAGGTCAGGGTTTAAAGATTTTGAGGTAATGGTTATAAAAAGGTTGCTGGTGTCGTCAGGAAGGGTGATGATCAACCCCGAGGCGCTCTCCAGGTGCACGGCGTCAAGCACCTTGTCCTCGGTGGCGTCCCCGGCCACGTACTGCACTCCCATTTCCCTGAGGTCGTCAAGCCTGGCCGGGTCACTTTCAATAACCACAAAATTGACTTTTCCCTTCAGTAGCCCGTGGGCCACTTCCTTCCCCACCCGCCCGGCGCCGCAGAGTATAATATGGTTTTCCAGTTTGGAAATCTTTTTCATCATTCTTTTCCTCCACCACAGTTCAGCCAGCTGCCCCTCCAGCAGTCCGGTGAAAATACTGCTCAGCGCATAGGTATAAAGGCCGACGCCACCTATAACAATAAACATTGCCGTGGCCCGGCCGGCCATGGTGTGCGGAACGTAGTCGCCGTAGCCCACGGTAGCCATGGTAATTACCGTAAGCCACAGGGCATCCGACGCCGAAAGGTTTTCAAATTTCATGAAGGCCAGGATACTCAGGGCCACAAGCAAAAAAAGAATGGCCGGTACCTTGATAAAAACGCTTTTTGAAGGCAACTTGTCCAACACCTCAGTGTCTATTATACATGGGGCGTGTGAATTTTTATAGATATAATTGCAAAAACAGTGTGTTTAACAGGGAAAAGAGTATATTGTGTCTCTTTTTTTCAAAAGGAAATATATGGTATGCGGTCGAAGCTATATTTATTGACATAAGGGGGTGTTGGGTCTGAAGGAAAAAATCGAACAGATACTTGACCGCCTGGATAGTATAGACCAGCGGCTCAGCCACCAGGGAAGCCTGCTGGCGGCGCTGCAGCACAGCTCAGAAGTGGCCGGGGCTGAAAGGGAGTCGGTAATAATGGCCCTGGCCAGGTCGGACGGGCAGATTGCCGAAATAAACAGACTGTGTGCGGACATTATGAAAAGAATTGAGATAATGAGCTCGGTTCAGGAGCTCATTAAGGAAAACCTGAGGGACCAGGCCCTGGATATAAACTTACTCAAAAAAATTATTTCTTTTTAAACAATGCCCTGAAAATACTTATACTGAAATTCCTAGTCGGAAGGTGGTTCTTTGACCCGGATTTTTTTGGGTCTTTTTCTATTTAATTATTTATTTGCCTTTGGAATTGAGACAGTAACAAGTGGGGATTTTAGCAATAAATTAGTTAAAGAACAAAGTATAACATAAAGGGGGACAGTAGCATGGACAGAGTCGCGCCTTCCCCGGATGGATGTGAGGGGCGTTCCTCTACAATTGCTTCGGCTGCCGGAAATCAGACCCTGACGGTTAAGGTGTTCAGCCGCCGGAACAGCGGCCCGCCGGTACCTGTTGATTATTTTCAGTTTATAGTCAATGAGAACAATGTAGGCTATCCTGATCCTTCATTAACACCCCCGGCCAGTCACAGCCCGGTTATCGCCGATGGGGATTCCTCCAGGCCCACCGTATTTGTCCATGACGGGAGCTATTTGGTATCCGTAAGGGCCCCGGGACACAAAATGGGGGGAAGCTGGGTTAAGGTGGATGGCGGTGATGTTCAGGCTTCCGTTGAGCTGCTGCCGGATCCCCTCCCTCTCAGTAAAATAAGGGTATTTGTTTTCCACGACAACCAGCCGGTTAACGGGGAGCCGGACCTTCCTTCCGAAGTGGGGCTGGAAGGGTTCCGCGTAATCATTGAGGACACAGTGGGTGAAGTCACCGTAGATTATTTCGGGAACCCACTGGGAACCCAATATGAGAAGGATGTCGGCGGAAACTACCTTTATGACGGCGAGGGCAATCCCATCCCGGTGCCGGGGACCGGTGCCGTTAACATATACAGCGACGCTGAAGGAAACGCCGTGGTGGAAAATATTCCGCCCGGAAAATATGAGGTGCAGGTAATCCCGCCGGACGGAACCGGCTGGGTGCAGACCACCACCATTGAGGGCACCTATTCTATAGAGGCCTGGCTGGAGGAGGGAAATGACGGTTACAGCAGCGAGTATGCCTTCCGTTTTCCGCTGGTATGGATTGGCTTTGCCCTGCCGATGGAATTCACCGTCCCCGGACCGGGTGAAGTCAGGGGAACAATCCGGGGCCTGGTGCGCACAATTTTTGAATTTGACCAGGCAGCGCCCTTTGCCCTGGGAACTCCGGTGGAGCGGCCGTGGATAGCCCTGACGGACATAGGAGGCAACGACCGGCAGGTATATCTGGGCCGTGGAAAGGTGGACGGCTCGTTTTTGATTAATAATGTTCCCCCGGGTGTATATCAGATGGCTATCTGGGATGAGCCCCTGGATTATATCATTTCCTTTCGCACAGTGCAGCTGCCCGGTCAAAACGGGTCCATGGACATAGTGGTGGAGGATGATCCGGTAAACTACCCCGGACAGGTAGGCATTCCCCGCTGGTACGGCTGGATTAAGGGGAAAGTATTCATGGACAGAAATGAAAACGGCATTTATGAGCCGGGTGAAGAGGGGATTCCCGAGGTTGAGGTGCTGACACGCTTCAAGGATGGATCGGTTCAGTATGCCACCGTCACAGACCTGGAGGGGAATTACACCTTCAATGAGGTATTCGAGCTGGAGCATTTTACCGTGGCGGAGGTGGGGTATACCCGCCTGGCCCGCACAGCGGTGGCGGCCAATCCTGAAAACCGTTATCCGGTGCCGGAGATATTCGAAGGGGCTTTGACAGCTGCCGTTATTACCTGGGCCGGCGGCACCAACTATATTGATTTTGGAAAACGGACATACAATCGTGGGGAAAATGGCGGTATTTCCGGAATCATCCGCTATGCTGCAATGCGTAATGAGTTTGACCCCCGGTTTGCCGTAGCAGAGGATTTTGAGCCGGGAATACCAAATGTAACTATGAACCTCTACCAGAAAAATGCAGACGGTTCATTTACACTGATTAACAGTGTTGCCACCGACCCCTGGGTACATCCCACGGGCTGTGTGCCGCCTGTCGCTCCCCCGGACCCCAAATGCATTGAGATGCCCAGTATGGAGGGCCAGATAAGGCCGGGCGTTTTTGATGGAGGTTATGCCTTTGAGGATAGATGGGTACTTGATGCCAATAACGCGGCAGTCCCCGACCCCGTTACCGGAGAATACCTGACCGAGCCGCTGGCGGCGGGAACCTACTATGTGGAAGTGGTCCCTCCGGCGGACCCATACAATCCTCTTCCCGACGGCAGTCCCAGACCGCTGTACAGGGTGGTTGCGGAGGAGTCTGTGAATACCGGCCAGGGTGACCGTTATGTATTGAACCAGAGCCAAACCAGGCAGGAGGAGGAGCCGGTTTGCCCGAAAAGAGAGCCGGCCCCGGAAAACAGGGACTGGATACCGGCGCCTCCCTGCGCCGGACAATTGCATCTGGTCCAGGATCCCCGGAGCCCTTATGACGGGCAGTACCGGCCCCTGTGCAACATAAAGGAGGTAATACTGGGAGACGGGGAAAACGCGGCGGCGGACTTCTTTCTCTATACAGATGTCCCCATTCCCGGCAGGATACTGGGCCTGCTGGTGGATGATGTGAACATCGAGACCGATCCCAATTTAATCTATTACGGCGGCAAAAGAGGAGTGCCCAATACCCCCGTAGGCATCAGAGATTACACCGGTCAACTCATTACTACGGTTTATACGGATAAAAATGGAATATTTGAAGTGCTGCTGCCTTCAACCTACACATGCAATGTGCCCATACCCTCCGGAATAGTGCCGTATATGTACAGGGTTGTGGGAAATGATCCCGGTGACCCCGACAGGCCGAACCTGAACTTTAACCCCAATTATCAAACTCTGCCCCTTGTCTTTGACGTATGGCCCGGCAAAACCACCTACGCCGATGTGGCAATTTTCCCCATAACCGCCTTCGTGGAAAATGCGGGCTCGCAGTTTTCCCAACCTCCCCAGTGCCTAGTACCCCGGGGAACGCCGCAATTATTCAAGGTGGACCGGGTGGTGGTAACCGGCCAGGAAGAAATGGTTCTGACCGGACTCGATTTCGGATCAATTCAGGGTAATGGAAAAGTAACATTAAATGATGACCAGCAGCATGTTCAGGTACTGGCCTGGAGTGATACCTCCATAACCATAAAAGTGCTGCCGTCTTTCTCATCCGGACAGGGCGGAGCGGCGCAGCTGCTGGTTTTTAATGACGGAGGCGGGGCAACTCCCACCGGAATCACCGTCCATGTTTTGGGAAGCGGCTATAACCCTGCGGTGTTGAATGTCATAAAGGGTGGCGGCGGGGATTATGCCACCATTCAGGAGGCTGTAAACAATGCAGCGGGAGACTCCCTGGTTGTTGTTCACCCCGGTATATACTATGAAAACCCTATAATGTATACCAGTTCAGCCGGCGGCCCTGCTAAGAGAATAAGGCTGCAGGGGATGGGGCCCGGGGGAATAAATCCCGGCGGCCCGGGAGGGAATCCGGTTGGCATACAGGGATCAACCATTGACGGCCGGTTCTTCCTTGCCGACCCTACAGCGTGGCGCGGCCTTTTGAGCACCCTGGACTATGGTTTTATAGATACCCCCGTTATTTACGAGGGGCAGGTTATCACCGTTCTCTCCAGGGACGGGGATTATGATGCTTATTTTAAACCCATGATTGACGGCTTTACCATCACCGGCGCCAGGGGCGACGGCGCGGGGGGGATATATGTCAATGCTTACTGCCGGCACCTTGAAATAAGCAATAACGTTATTCAGAGCAACTCAGGGGGATACGGCGGGGGCATCACAATAGGAAAGCCATACGCGGGCAGTAACCATAACGAGAACATCCGCCTGCACCACAATCGGGTTTTAAATAACGGGGGGCTGAACCTGGCGGGCGGCATAGGCATTTTTAACGGCGCTGATAATTACGAACTGGATCACAACAAAATCTGCGGCAATTACTCCGCCGAATATGGCGGGGGGATTTCTCATATAGGTCTTTGCCATAACGGAAAAATACACCACAACTGCATACTGTTCAACGCATCCTTTGATGAAGGGGCCGGAATAATGGTGGGAGGAGAGCTGCCGGCGCCTCCCGGGGACCTGTCCCCCGGGTCCGGCAATGTCAGCATATACAACAACCTTATTCAGGGCAATCTGGCCAATGATGACGGCGGCGGCGTCAGGCTCCTGCAGCCCACCACTTATGAAATAAAAATATACAACAACATGATCGTCAATAACGTGTCCACCGACCTTGGAGGCGGTATTGCCCTGGACGACGCTTCAAACGTGATTATCTTCAACAACACCATTGCCAAAAACATTTCCACCGCCACCGCCGAGGACAGTGACCGCTCTCCCCACGGGGCAGGTATGGTGGGCGAGGTCCACAGCGCGGCCTTTAGGAAGGTTCTACCCCCGGGCGCCCCTGATTTCAGCGACCCGGTTTTGTTTAACAATATTTTCTGGGATAACAGGGCGTATTACTTTGACCTGAACACACGGCAGCTGGCTGACGCCGGGGCCGTGGATATGGAGGTTTTCGGCGCCACCGGCCTTTTCAGCCCCCATTACTGCAGCCTGACGGAGGTTTATCCCGGCGGGGGAGAAAACCTGGCGGTAAACCCGGCCTTTGTCAAGGAGTACGCTACCGTTGTAAAAGCGGTTACCTTTGCCGCCCAGCCCGATTTTAAGAGTGTAGTCATTGTATCTGTGGCTCCGGAGCTGGAGGGGGACTACCACATTACCGGGGCTTCACCGGTTATCGGCAGAGGCACGCAGTCCTATGCCGGCCACAGCGCCCCGGAAGACGATTTTGACGGTGAAAAACGGGGGCCCAATATAGACATAGGGGCGGACCAGTACCAGGGGAACGCCTTGCCGGTGTGAGGGCTGCCGGTGCTGGCCCGGTGAAATATGCACCGGAATATACCAGTGCTTCGCTATGGTATTAAGGAGGCGGGATTATGAAAGTGAACCTTCGCCGCGCGGCCACTGACGGGTGGATAGACACTCCCGACGGGAGAACCCATTACATTTTTGGCTTCGCGGATATAACCGGGGTCCCTGAAAAGGGCCTGGTCAATTACAGGGGCAAGGCCGAGCTAATGGCGCCCCCCTTGGCTTTAAAGGCCGGGGTGGAGTATTATGTGACCCTCACAAATATTGGAACTCCCGTCAGGCCGGACCTGGATGACCCCCACACCATTCATTACCACGGTTTTCCAAACCAGATAGCCATCTATGACGGGGTGCCGGAAGCATCCGCGGCAGTCCCGGTGGGCAGGGATTTTGTTTACTATTACAGGCCCCTGGACCCGGGGACATACATGTACCATTGCCACCACGAGCCCGTTGAGCATATACAGATGGGTATGGTGGGGCCGCTGATTGTCCTTCCCCAGGATTACAACCCCGCCAAGCCCGCCTATAAAACAGCATACGGGTACCAAACCGGAACAGATTATGACCGGGAATATTACATCTTTTTAAACGAGCTCGACTGTGTACTCCATGACCTGGTGGCCACGGTGCAGGAGCCGGACTGGACCGAATACAGGCCCACATACTGGTTTATCAACGGGCGCTCGTATCCTGACACCACCGTCACATCCCCCGGGGGAAGGCTGCAGTCACAGCCGTGGCCCGCACTGATAAGGGCGAACGCCGGAGACAGGGTGCTGCTGCGCTTTATGAACCTGGGTTTCCAGCAGCACGCCATGGAGCTGCTGGGCGCATCCCTGAAGGTAATAGGGGTTGACGGCATGCGCCCCCTTGGTGTAAACGGTGAAGATCTTTCTTATTATAAAAACATTATTTATATAGCACCCGGGCAGTCTTACGACGCCATTTTCACTGCTCCGGGGGCCCCGGGAAAATACCCGGCCACACTCCCCATGTACAATCGAAATCTGGCTAAAAATACAAACGGCGGGGCCGGGCCGGGTGGAATGGTGACCGAGGTGCAGATTTTCGCGCCCGGGACCCTGCCGCCACAGGCTAAACCAAATCAGCCCTGATTATAAGCTTAATTCTGGGAGGGATGATTTTATGCCTATCGTAAATCTGTGGGCCACGGACGGGTATATCAGCACGCCTGACGGTAAAAGCATATACATTTGGGGGTTCACCGACAGGGAGGGAGCCCCCGCCCAGCTTCCCGGGCCCACAATAATAGTAAAGCAAGAAGCGCCTTTTTACAAAACCAGAGTGACCATTAATCTGACCAATGCCCTTAAGGAGCCCGTATCACTGCTTTTCCCCGGGCAGGAGGAAGTTGAGGTCAACGGCCTGCCGGCTCAGCCCCAGTATAATAACGGCACACTGGTGTCATTGACCAATCAGGCTATGCCCGGTGAAACCATTTCCTATACCTTTACCGCCGTCAGCCCTGGGACCTTTCTATATGAAAGCGGCACAGATTCTTTCAAACAGGTGCACATGGGGCTGTACGGGGCAATCATTGTCAGACCGTGGGATTTTATGGATCATCAAGTTAGACACAGAACTGCCTACGGTGAAGGCACCGATACCGAATTTGACCGGGAATACCTTCTAATTGTGGGGGAAATAGATCCTGACCTGCACCGGGCAGTGGAGTACGGGAAGAGCTTTAACACCGGTTTGTATAAGCCAAGGTACTGGACCTTAAACGGCAGGTGCTCCAACGATACCATGCTGTCTGACAATGCAGCCCACCTGCCCTGTCAGCCCTGCGGCTCCATGCTGATGATGGAGCAGGGTGAAAAGATGCTTATTCGCTACGCAGGCGCAGGGCTGGAAAACCACCCCCTGCACCCTCACGGCAACCATACCCGGCTGGTTGGAATGGATGGAAGGCTGCTTCAGAACAGAAGCACCAATCTGTCGTATAAGAGGTTTACCGTTTTGACCGGTGCGGGTCAGACCTACGATCAAATATATACCTGGAGCGGTTTGGGATTCAATCCGGTTACCAGTCACATTCCCACACAGCTGCCAAACATGCGCAATATGGCCATAGGGCACGGCGGCATGACCATGTGGAGCGGAAGCCCGTACCTGGGTGAAAAGGGAGAACTTCCCTCCGGTATGGTTTCTTACAATCAGGCAGGGGAGTATTATTTCATGCTGCATTCCCATGCGGAGCCCGAAATCACCAACTGGGGGACGTTTCCCGGGGGGATGATGACCATGATAGCGGTTTACCCCTCCGGCTCTATGCCGCATAATCATGGTATTCTTCCCGTGGAATCCCGTATGGTGTAGTCCGGACAAGGCGCAATAAGTCTGAAAGGAGATAGGTCCATGGCCGTAGTTACCAGAGATTTATGGGCCAAACAGGGTGAAATAAGGTTTCCTGACGGGAAAACGGTCCCGTTTTGGGGGTTTGCCACCGCAGCCGGGGGTGATCCGGTACTTCCCGGGCCGGTTATTAAGGCCAAGGTGGGAGACATAATTATAATAAATCTGCAGAATAACCTTAATGAGTATGCATCGCTTGTTTTTCCGGGCCAGGATGTGGTTCCGGAGCCGGTCAAGGACAAAGGGGTTTTTGTGTCATATAATTCTCACGCGGCTCCCGGTGGCTCAGTAAAATACATATTTACCGCCACCCGCCCGGGAGTGTTCCTGTACGAGAGCGGAACCAGTCCTGAAAAACAGGTGGCCATGGGGCTTTACGGGGTTATAGCCGTTTATCCCTGGGAAATTTTCGATAATTTCGGCGGCTTTGCTTACGGGCCAAACACAGGATCATACTTTGACATGGAAAAGATACTGGTTTTAAGTGAAGCTGACAGCAGGTTCAATATGTCCACAGCAGGCGGCAGCCCTTTCAACATGCTGGATTTTGAACCTGATTACTGGCTGGTCAACGGCCGGGCCTATCCCCATACGCTGCTGCCCGGCAGGGTTGATTTTTTGGTTAACCAGCCTTTAAGCTCAAAGGTCAATGCCAGATACGGCCGGAGAATCCTTTTAAGGATTATAAACGCCGGCTTTCAGAACCATGTTTTCCGGCTTGAGGGAATAACCGCCAGGGTGATTGCCGTAGACAGCCGGCCGTTAATCTCCCTTAATATTGACGCCTCCTATCTTAAGAACACTATAACCATTGCCTCCGGAGAGAGCTATGATCTGATATTTAAAGCTAATATGGAAGGGCAATATTTCCTTCATGACCATGATTATCATGGGCTGCGCCAAACAAACCGGTTTCCGGGAGAAATGGCTGCCAGGGTGGATGTATTACATTCTGATCATAAATCACCGCCCAGAGCTCCTTCGGGACTGTCTTGCTCACCCTTGGGGACTGACGCTATACTCCTCGGCTGGACCAACAGGTCTAATAATGAGGAAGGGTTTGTGGTGGAGCGCAAAACAGAAGCGGAAGATTTTAATACAATTGACGTTTTGGTGGAGCCCGGACTGACGGAATACCTGGACCGCACCGTACAGCCCGGAATAACATATGTATACAGAATTCGTGCGTATAATCAGGCGGGTTTTTCAGGATATTCAAACCAGTGTTGATATGGTGACTGCCAGTAAAACCCCAATAGCCAAAACTTTTTGTGTTGTTGGAAAATTGGAATTTAATTTACTCAGGGAGGAAAAAAAGTAATTATATTGAAGGGAATACAGTATAATATAAATGGTTCTGACTGCCACTGTCTCAGCCAAAAACGGAGGGTAAAATGTTCAGGAAAATGACACTCAGAATGAGAGAGCCGGTAAACACATGGACGCATTTTGTTACGTTTCTTGCCGCCATTGTGGGGCTGGTATTCCTTATCATAGAGACCAGGTACAGCGCTTCAAAGCTTGTAACAATGGTCATATACGGGGTAAGTGTAATACTGCTTTACGGCGGGAGTTCCTTTTATCACTGGCGGAAGACCACCCCCCGGAGGACGGTGATCCTTAAAAGAATGGACCACGTGGCCATATACCTTTTAATAGCCGGCTCCTACACCCCTGTTTTTTATTACGGGCTGGCCGGCGCGTGGAAATGGGCCATGCTTTCAGCGGTCTGGGCCCTGGCCATGGTCGGGATACTTCTGAAGATATGGTTTATAAACTCTCCCCGGTATGTCTCCACCGGTTTTTACTTGACTCTGGGCTGGATTGCCCTGGTCCCCTTTGTGCAGCTTTTTAAAAACCTTCCCCTGGGGGCAATTATTTACATGATCACGGGGGGAGCGGCTTATACTGTGGGGGCGGTTATTTACGCTACAAAAATTTTTGACTTTCGCCCGGGCCGCTTCGGCTTCCACGAGGTGTTTCACCTTTTCGTGGTGGCCGGGAGTGTTCTCCACTATATAATGATGGTGCAGTACATAGTGCCCCTTTAAACATACTTACTGTCTGACAAAACTAGAGGCCTTCTCCAGTGCCTGGAGAAGGCCTCTATGTCATGAGCCCGTAATGACCTTCGCTGCAACCATTACGCGTATCTGCGCAGCCCCCGGCAACCTTTCGGCTACCGGAGACCATTACGACACCCGCAATGATCTTTGCTTGACCATCATAGATATTTTGGAAGTCTTTAATAATCTTTCGACTATTAAAGACCTCTGCAAACCAAAAAATTTTCAACACCCATGATGATCTTAGCCCGACCACTGAACATCCCTTACGACCACACTGCAATCGTTCGGACTGCAGTGCAGCCTGCCGGAACATCCAGAGATCTTCCCGCCGGCTAATACCGAGCCAGTCTGACCCGATATTAATCTTTGGCCGACTGGTACAGAGCCTTTGAGACCCTGTATCAATCTTGGCCCGGCCATTACGAACCCGTGATATTATTATGGCCCTTTTTGTTCTAAGTATTCACCGCAAATTAATTTTTCAGTGGTGATTCCCCAGATAGTCCCTGTGCGGGTCAATCCCCCCATCCCGGAAAATATGGGCTTCACCCGGGGTTTTTATGCAGCTTCGGTGGTTTTGCAGGAGTTCGTGGGTCATCAGTATATGGTTGGCTAATTCATCCAGCAGGCGCCGGTCATTGTTGTCCAGAAAGCTTATCTTCTCTTCGAGCGAGAGAAGGGTGGCCGACAGATAGTCGATCATTTCCTTTTTTCCTCCTGTCTTTTGTACTAAAAATATTCTGGCCCGATTACCATTCATTTATCACTCATCCTACGGGGCCGGGTACGAAGATTTGCTGTCTTTAAACTCTGAAAGCGTACCGGTATTTATGGGGATGCGGGTGCCTCCAAATGGCTGTTAGGGAATTTGTCCAGGAAGGATTGACACGGTCTGGCAGCGGTGTTATGATTGATTGAGATACCCCAAGGGGTATAATAAAGTCGAGGTGGTGGAATATGGCCAGGATAAACTACAGTTGCAGTGACTGCGGTGAAAAGTTTAATCAGCATTACCTGTTTTTCAAGACGGATAAGGTAAAGTGTCCTTCCTGCGGCAGCGTTAATGTAAAGGAAGAAACCAGTCAGGGCAGCAGCTGCGGCTGTGGCAGCCAGGGCAGTAATGCCGGTAGATTTACCTGAGGATAAAATTATGGGAACAGTTTGTTTCCGTTTTCCATGATCTGATGTGTCTGAATAACCCGGAAAACGGGTTATTATTTTTTGCTTTATTATTACCGGGATTAGGCATATATTATATTTTATGTAGATTTTTGTTGTAATTTTTGTTAATATAAACTTGGGTAAGACTGTGCGTGCTGTGCCAGTAAACCTATAAAAATTTAAAAAGAGGTACCGCATATGTCCAATTCAATAAAAATCGACCTTTCCAGGGACAAATTGACGGCTACCATTAAGGTTACCGGTGTGGATCCAATCACCCGGGATGACATACTGGGCGCCCTCAGAAGCAGTGGGGTTGTATACGGTGTTTTTGAGGATGTGGTGGATATAGCCACCTCAGGCAACATTGATGACTTTATGATTATTGCCAGGGGAGATCCGCCTGTTGAGGGAAAAAACGGCTGGGTTGAAATATTGTGGAAGACAGAAGACAGGGAAGATCACCCGGATACTGAAAAAACGGTAGACTTCAGAGAAACCAGTAATCTTATTTCAGTAAATGAGGGGGCGCTCCTGGCCCAAATGCACCCACCCCAGGAGGGCATCCCGGGAAAATCGGTCACCGGCGAGGTAATCAGTCCTACCCAGCCAAAGAGTGCCCTGATAGTGCCGGGCAAGGGCGTCAAATTGGACAACAGCGGTGACAAGGTCTATGCAGTCAATCAGGGACGGCCGGTGGCCAAGTTTGTAGGTCCCAATGTGTCTATTTCGGTAGAGCCGTCCTTTACGGTAAGCGGAGATGTCTGCCTGAAAACAGGGAATATAAGGTTTAAGGGTGATGTCATAGTCACGGGCAGCGTCAATGAGACCATGAAGCTGGAAGCATCGGGGAACGTAACCATTAACGGAATAATAACCGGTGCCCATGTCTCCTGCGGAAAAAACCTGGTTATACAAAGAAACATAATAAGCAGCGATGTATCGGCAGGTATAGGGGCTATGGAGAGCGGGAAGATCAGATACCTGGTTCAGGACCTGCACGATGATATGTCCAAGCTGCTCCAGGCCATAGAACAGCTTAAAAGGCAGTCCCCTGACCTGGGTAAACTGCCATATACCCAGCTGGTCAACAGCCTGCTGGAAAACAGGTTCCGGAACATAAAGGGCAACACCAAGCAGTTCCTTCTTGCCAGGAGCTTTAACCTGCCCTTCGAGGTGGAGGAAGCGGTGGAGGCCATTAAAATAATAACTTCCATGCACTTTACCCCGGAGGATTTGCACAAGATAATGGAGGCCCTTTTAAAGGCTCTGGCGGTAATGGGCTCCCATGAGGCTGAAAAGGCCAAAATACAGATGGGGTCGGCCTCGGCCTCCACCATAAAATGTTCCGGGGATGTGGTGGTTCTAAAGGGGTGCGTCAATACTACCATATACGCCAGCGGAAATGTTAAAATCAAAGGTCATTTTAAGGGCGGGGAAATATACTGTGAGGGAAATGCCGAGCTGGATGAGCTGGGAAGCACCCTGGGCGCCCCACCGCTGGTGAGGATAAAATCCAAGGGCTTTGTCAGGGTTAGTACAACCCTTCCGGGGTCCGTTATTCAAATAGGGTCCACCCGGTTGAATGTCACCCAGGAACTGGCCAGGAGCACCTTCAGGCTTAACAGCAATGATGAGATAGACATTATTCCCACATGATACTGGAGGTTGGAGGCCGGCTTACATCTTTTTCAGAGTGTGCCACAGCAGAACAAGGCAGAGTTGGGCAGCCATCTGCCGGAATTCGGCCGCCCCGCTCCTGGGTACCGGTATCTTTTTTGAAAGTGTTTTTTCCATAAAGGATGTGGCAATGGTGAGATCACTGCCCGGAGGGCAGAGGGTTTTACTACCTCCGGCCAGGGCAATTCCTATATCGGCCCCGGCCTTTTCCCTGACTGCCCCGGCCAATATTCGGGCAGCGCTTTCCGGCCCGGTAATTTTGACGCTGAGAAGTTCCTCCAACCCCTCTATCCCGGATACCACCGCGAATTTAAAATAGCCGGAGCAGCCTGGATAGGAGGTTACCATGTGGGATAAGTATCCCCCGGAACTGATTTCCGCCAGGGCCAGGGTGAGATTTTTGGATTCCAGAAGCCTGCCAACGGCCTCGGGCAGCGTTTCCTCATCACTACCGTAGATATAATTCCCCAGTAAATCCCTCACCTTACTTTCCATTTCACCGTTCATTCTGTCGGCCTTTTCACTGTCGGGCGCCTTGGAGGTTATGCGCAGGTGTATTTCAGAAAACTTGGCCGTGGGGGCCAGGGTTGGATTACTGCTATGCAGCAGGGGGCCAACCATCTCGTCAACCCTGCTTTCGCTGATTCCACACAGCTTTAATACCCGTGACTTTATAACAGTGGCCCGGGGTCCTGTTTTTTCCCGGAGAAGCGGCAGTACCTGATTCGTGACCATCTCCCTGAATTCATTGGGAGGGCCCGGGACAAGCACGTACAGCACCGCTTCATTTTCCACGGCCAGCCCCGGGGCCGTTCCCACCGGGTTGTCCAGTATAACGCTTCCTACAGGGGCCTGGGCCTGCCGGAGGTTGTTGGAGGGCATAGCTATCCCCCGGGTTTTAAAGAAACGCTCGGTGATGACCCTGGCTTTACTGTTTTCTTCCAGGGGAACCCCGATTGCCCTGGAAAGAGCCTCCCGGCTGAGATCGTCCTCGGTGGGCCCCAGCCCTCCCCCTATTATTACCAGGCCGGCCCTTTTGGCCGCCTGGGAAATGGCTTCCTTAAGTCTTTCCAGGTTGTCACCCACCGTGACCTGGAAATACAGATCTATTCCCAGGGCGGCCAGGGTCTGCTGAAGGTACTGGGCGTTGGTATTGAGTATCTGGCCCAGCAGCAGTTCGGTTCCGGTAAATATAATCTCTGCTTTCATTAATACACTCCCTTTTCACAATGCACTGCTTTTTATCAGATTATACTACAATCCTGGCAACACTGCCGTACTTGGCGGAGGGGAAAGAAAAGAAAAACAGATGATGATCAAAAAAAAGGTTGTGAAAGGTTAAAATACAATGTATAATATGTCACAAGCAGTAAGCTGTGTAGTGGCCAAAATGTCTAAAAGGTTCGGCGAACGGCAGACATTTGGTCCTTATAAGCACCCGGAAAAGAGTAAAAGAGGCTCAAACTGAAGTTGGCTGTTTTTTTATAGGGGATGTGTGACAGATATCACATGTCATGAGCCGGCCGCATAACAGCGCAGATAAGGAAATTGGAAAGATACCGGGGGAGAGTGAGTAATATGTTTTTGGAAAGTTCACCAGTAACCACATGGAGCGAAGAAGTCAGCAGGCCCCAGGTGCACCCTACGGCATACATACATCACACTGCAGTTATTATAGGTGACGTCCGCATTGAAAAAAATGTGATTATTTTCCCGGGAGTGGTACTGAGGGCAGATGAGGGCTCTCCTATTATTATAAGAGAGGGTTCAAACATACAGGACAGGGTTATAATGCACTGCCTGCAGGGCAGTTCCATTGAAATAGGCGCCCGCTGCAGCATTGCCCACGGGGCTGTAGTTCACGGCCCCTGCGTGATAGGCGGTGAAACCTTTGTAGGTTTCAACTCGGTGGTCCACGAAGCCCGGCTGGGTGAAAAATGTTTTGTTTCGCACTGCGCCCTGGTTACCGGCGTCCATTTGCCCGGCTTGGCAATGGTGCCTGCCGGGAAGATGCTGCAAACCCAGGACGAGGTGGCCTTCCTCCCGGAAGCGGGCGGGGCTGAAAGAAGTTTCCTCTATAAAGTGCTGAGTGTCAATGAGGAGCTCCGCCGGGGCTATAAGAATATAAATCACCTGGAGGTTCACCACCAGGAGCACCGGGCCAGAATAAAAAGGCCGGCCTGGGAAGGCGCTGAAGGGAAAGAGGCTCTGACCGTAGGGTAATCTTTATATGCTAATACTGAAATTCTTATCGGTCGGAATACAGAATTCAGAAGCCAGAAGCCAGAATGGTTTAGGCATTCCTTATAAGTTAAATATAGCTTATAAGCGGGGCTCATAAAATCTGTGACCCACCCCGGAACAGCTCTGTGGCTTATTAAGGACCCCAAATTTTTATTCTCTTTGGTGGCCGCTTTTATAGGATGTCTGGATTCTGACTTCTGGATTCCACCGTCTGTAAGACTGCACCGCCCGGAGGGCGGCCAGACTGTTGACAAACCTCCTGCCCGTGAGTCGCCCATATTGTCCACTTTAAAAATAATACTTTGTCAACAACCTGACCGCCCGGAGGGCGGCTTTTTATGCCTTAATTTAATTATCCGCCGCGTGTCCGCAGCAGGACCCGGGGGTGCACCCCTTGTCGTCAGGCCGGCTTCCGCAGCACGACCCCGAGGCTATTTCATCATTGGCGGGCTTTCCCACCGAGCTTGGCAGGAAGGGCGCTGAAATCATTTTTTTCAAATCCCCGCCCCTGCACTGGGGGCAGGTGATATCCTCTTCTTTTCTGCCCCCTATAATAAGGGCCTCAAATACGTGTCCGCAGGAATTGCATTTATACTCAAATATAGGCAATGCCTCCACCTCCTAAAAAATTATCCGGAAATAAATACTTCCCCGGGGATAGTCTTTAAACCACCTATTTGCGAGCCACCAGCATGGCGTCGGCGGCCTTTACCCCCCTGGGATATACAATGAGGGGGTTGATGTCAAGCTCCTCTATGCTGTCCCTGTAGTCGGTCACCATATCGGAAACCTTCAGTATTACATCCACTATGGCCTTTGTGTCGGCGGGCGGCTTTCCGCGGACGCCTTTCAGCACCGCGCTGCCCTTTATCTCCCGGACCATGTCTTCGGCATCTCCACGGCTTACCGGAGCTACCCTGAAAGACACGTCTTTTAAAACCTCCACGAATATTCCCCCCAGGCCGAACATTATGGTGGGGCCAAATACCGGGTCCCTGGTGACGCCAATAATCACCTCGGTGCCTTCCGGCAGCATTTCCTGCACTGCTACCCCGTTTATTAAAGCACCCGGCTTGTATTTCCTTACATTTTCAATAATGTCTGCAAAGGCCCTGCCCACTTCGTCGTCGCTGTTGAGGTTCAGCCTTATCCCGCCGGCCTCGGTCTTGTGGGGGATGTCCGGGGAGTCCACCTTCATGGCTACCGGGTAGCCTATCCTCCGGGCGCTTATTACCGCCTCTTCCCGGGTGCCCGCCACTTCCTGCCGGGCAATGGGTATGCCGTACCTTTCCAGCACGGCCTTGGCGCCGCTTTCACTAAGTGTCTCTCCCGGCCTGATCAGGTCTGAGATAATGGGTCTGGGGCCGCTCCGGGGCGCTATGCAGTATTTTTCCTGTTTCCTTCTCTCCAGGGCCTCGCCGAACTGGACCAGCTGCGCCAGCGCAATAATGGCATCGGTAGTATTGTAGTTAGTGGGCAAAGCGGCCTTTTGAAACTCCACAACCACCTCATCCACCAGATTTTTGGCGGATTTAATAGGTAAGAACAAAACAAATTTATCGGTATTCTTATATATTTGTACTATTTTCCCAATTACCGGATGGCCGGAAGGAATCTGGAGATTGAGGCTGACCAGCACTATATCGACATCGGGGTCCTCACAGACAGCCTTAAGGGTCACGGACATTATCTCCGGCTCTGTCATCAGGGCCGCCGTAAGGTCTATGGGGTTTCGGGAGGAGGCAAAGGAAGGCAGCACGCTGTCTATTTTCTTTCTGGTTTCCTCCCTCAGGGGGACAACATTAAGCCCCATTGACTCGCAGTAGTCGGTTATGGTAACCCCGGCCCCCCCGGAGGAGGCTATTATGGCAGTGTTTCTGCCCCGGGGCAGTCTTTTTGACATAAAGAGAGGGGTAAAGGCGATCAGGTCTGTATAGTTGTTTATTCTAATAATGCCGGTTTGTTTGAAAAAGGCGCTGTAAATTTTGTCCGATCCGGCCAATGAACCGGTGTGTGAGGCTGCCGCCCTGCTGCCGGCCGAAGTGCGCCCCACTTTCATTATTAAAATGGGCTTATTATTGTCAAGGGCCTCTTCGGCCACCCTGCGGAGCTTGTCTCCGTTCTTGGCGCCTTCCAGGTATCCGCCTATCAGCAAGGTTTGCGGGTCGTGCACCATATATTCAATAAAGTCGGCAAATTCCAGGTCGGCTTCGTTGCCCACACTGATAAAGTAATTAAAGCCCACTCCCTCTGCCAGGGCGGTGGAGTATATTGCCGCTCCGAAGGCCCCGCTCTGGCTGACGAAACCCAGCACCTTGGGGTCCACCGGAGGAAGGTCCACTATGGAGGAGAAGGAGGCCGCCAAGTTGTTGTTGGTGTTAAGCAGCCCCAGGCAGTTGGGACCCAGTATGCGCATTCCGGTCCTGCCGGCCAGGCCGGTAATCTTTTTTTGCAGGGCCAGCCCTTCCGGTCCCACCTCGGCGAAGCCGGAGCTGAATATTATGGCTGCTTTTATCCCCTTAGCCACGCACTGCTCCAGGTTATCATAGACATGGTCGGCTGCGACCGAGATTATGGCCAGGTCCACGGAGCCCGGTATGTCCATAATTGAAGGATAGCACTTTAGTCCTTTAATAACCTCGTGGGTGGGATTGACCGGATATATTTTACCCTGCCACTTTTCCACGAGGTTGACGATGGGTACGCCCCCCGGTTTCTCGGGGTTGCTGGAAGCCCCTATTATGGCTATGGACCTGGGATTAAAAAGGGGATCCAGGGAAAGAATGGGGTTGTGATTGTCAATCATTTACATGTCACCTCTTGTGAAGCGTTTTAATAGCATACATCCTCCGAAGGTTAGTATAATCCAAAGGTAATGCTTAGTCAATTCTGTAAGTCTAAAAACTCAGGTTAAGCTTAATGAGTCCTGGTTTAATAATTGTCCTATGTAAAATAATATAAAATGTGAATATGTTTTAATAATTAAAATATTTTAAGTATTGGCCGGATGGCCCGGCGGGCTTGCATTGACCACTAATCCGTTATATGGTAATCAAAAGGACACGGGGAGATGTGTTGATTGATCAGGGTTTCTGAAATAAAGCTGCCTGTTGATTCCGGGGAGGGGGACAGCCTCAGAAAGGAGCTGTCCAGGAGGCTTTCGGTGCCTGAGGAAGATATACTTGACTTAAAGATATTCAGAAAATCGGTTGATGCCCGCAGAAGCCGCGTTCACTTCGTTTACACCGTTGATGTAAGCCTGAAAAACGAAAAGAGGGTGCTGGCCAGGCTCAGGGAAAAGGGTGTCAGTGAGACTCCCGATATGAGCTACCGGTATGTGGGCATGGGAGATATAAAAATTGACAGCCGTCCTGTGGTGATTGGGACAGGCCCGGCCGGGCTTTTTGCGGCCCTGATTCTTGCCGAGATGGGGTTTGGCCCGCTGGTGTATGAGCGGGGCGGCGATGTTGACAGCCGTACCGCAGCGGTAAACTTTTTTTGGAAAACCGGGGAGCTTGCCGGCGAATCAAACGTGCAGTTTGGAGAGGGCGGGGCCGGAACCTTTTCCGACGGAAAGCTGACCACTCTGATAAGGGACAGAAGGTGCAGGAAAGTCCTGGAAGAGCTGGTGTCGGCCGGCGCTCCGGAGGAAATACTCTATATCAGCAGGCCCCATGTGGGAACCGATATACTTAAAAAGGTGGTTAAAAACCTCAGGGAAAGGATAATAAAGCTGGGGGGAGAGGTTGGATTTTTCAGCCGGGTAAGTGATATAAAAACCGGTGGCGGCCGGGTCAGGGGAGTGGAGATAAACGGCCGCGAGGAAATAGATACCGGTGTGGTGGTGCTGGCCATAGGGCACAGCGCCCGGGACACCTTCCGGATGCTGTACGGCAGGGGTGTTTTCATGACCCCTAAGGCCTTTTCACTGGGGGTGAGGGTGGAACACCCCCAGGCATGGATAGACTCCGCCCAGTACAAAAATTTTGCGGGCAGTAAAAGCCTGGGCCCTGCCGACTATAAGCTGGTATACCATAACAGCGCGGGACGGTCCTGCTACACCTTCTGCATGTGCCCGGGAGGCGTGGTGGTGGCCGCCGCCAGTGAGAGCGGCGGGGTGGTGACAAACGGTATGAGCTATTACGCCCGGGATGCCCGGAATGCCAACAGCGCTCTGCTGGTGGGAGTATCTCCCGGTGATTACGGGAGTGCCCATCCCCTGGCCGGTATAGAATTTCAGAGGGTGTGGGAAAAAAAGGCCTTTGACCTGGGAGGAGGGGCCTTTAAGGCGCCTGTCCAGATGGTGGGGGACTTCCTGGAGGGCCGGCCCTCTGCCGCAACAGGCTCAGTTGTTCCCTCGTATGCCCGGGGGGTGACGCCCGCGGACCTCGGGCTCTGCCTGCCGGTGTATGTGGTGGAAACTATAAAGGGGGCCATTCCCGAGTTTGATAAAAAGATAAAGGGATTTGCCCACCCGGAGGCAGTGCTCACCGGGGTGGAAACCAGGAGTTCATCTCCGGTGCGCATACTAAGAGATGAGGGCTATGAATCTTCGGTTTCCGGTCTGTACCCCGCCGGTGAAGGAGCCGGCTACTCAGGCGGCATAATATCCTCGGCGGTGGACGGGATAAGGGTGGCTGAGGCCATTGCGGAAAAATACAGGCCCTGACCATATTAAGACAGCTTTATTCATTTATTATGCTTTACAGATAATAATTTACAAAAAAATAGCATTAAACTATAATATTCTGAAATCATTGTTTTCTGCGGAGGATAATCATCAAACTAAATGTGAACGGAGTAATAGAATGGATAATATGAACCGGATATACCGAAAGCTTGAGAGTATATTCCCCAAGTACTACCAGTATGTCAACAACCCAACGTGCTACGGCCTTACACCGGCGGAGGTTTATCTCATGCATATACTGCACAAAAGGGGAGGGCGGTCGGTTACTTCGCTGGCCCCCATGCTGGGGGTGACCCCCGGCACCGTTACCAATCTCACGGACCGGCTGCACAGCAAGGGCTATGTGGTAAGGGAAAGGGGAGAGGAAGACCGCCGGGTGGTTCATATAAATCCCACCGAGGCCGGTAAAAAGCTGGTGAACAAAATCAATTCCGACCGGATAAACTTTTTATATAAAGTTTTCAGAGACCAGAGCCCTGACTTCATCAATAAACTGGTGGATATGCTGGACAGTGTCGACCGCTGTTTTGACACCTTTATCGAAGAGGTCAAGGCAGACCGCCGGTCCCAGGCCGGCCAGAAATAAAAATATGGGGGCTGGCGCCCCCATATCTATCTAAAAAAGGGGCTGCCGCCCCTGGGCTATAGCGCCCCACCCCGCAATTAAGGGGGAGTTCCCCCTTCTTAACCCCCCGGGGCAAAAATGCTTTTTAAGTCACTTTATTGCTTTAGCGCTTTAACGCGTCATATAGTTTCCTACACCATAAAAAGCCGCCCTCCGGGCGGCTAGCCGTCAGCTATCAGCAGTCAGCAGTCAGACCACCTGACCTGCAAATATGCGGTGTCCCTGATGCGGGATTCAGGAGCCAGGAGCCAGAATCCAGACACACGGGCCGCTAATAGCGGCCGCCAAAGAAGAATGAAAAGTCATTTTAAGCCACAGAGATGTCACAGAGATTTATGAGCCGCTTATAAGCTGTATTTAACTTATAAGGAATGCCTAAACCATTCTGGCTTCTGGCTTCCGACCGTTAAGAATTTCAGTATTAGCTATAAGCTTACAGCCCTTCTTAAAACATCGATTATAAAATAGGCAGCCACAGCCAGTATAAAAGTGATGGGCAGGGTAATTACCCAGGCGGTGACAATTTTTTGGGCAGTGCCCCATTTAACCTCGTGAAACCTTTTGGCCGTGCCCACTCCCATTATAGAGGAGGAAATAACATGGGTGGTGCTCACCGGCATTTTGAGGAGTGTCGCCCCCAGTATCACCAGGGCTGATGTGCAGTCCGCCGCAAAGCCGTTGGAGGGCTCTATTTTCATTATCCTTGTGCCCACTGTTTTGATTATTCTCCACCCGCCCACCGATGTTCCCAGGGCCATGGCCAGGGCGCAGGAGAACTTAACCCAGGTTGGTATGTCCATGGTCTGCTGGAATCCCCCGGCAATAAGGGCGAAGGTGATTATGCCCATTGACTTCTGGGCGTCGTTTGTGCCGTGGCTGAAGGCCTGCCAGGCGGCGGTGAATACCTGCAGAGTCCGAAAGCGCCTGTTTATTTTGGAAGGGTGGGCATTCCGGAATAAAAACTTGATCAGGCTCATTATAATATATCCCACTATAAAGGCCAGTATGGGCGATAGTACGAGGGCCTCCAGTATGCTTATAAAACCCTTCATGTTTACCGCGCTAAAGCCTGCCGAGGCCACTACCGCACCGGTAAGGGAGCCTATCAGGGCATGGGATGAACTGCTCGGAACACCGTAGTACCATGTCAGCAGGTTCCAGATGATGGCTGCGATAAGGGCCGCTATAACAATGTACAGCCCGTTTTCCAGGCTGAAGGGGTCGGCTATCTTGCCTCCTATGGTTTTGGCCACCCCGGTGAAGGTAAGCGCCCCCAGCAGATTCATGGCTGACGCCAGGAGTATGGCTATTCTCGGCGGAAGGGCCTTGGTGGATATAGAAGTGGCAATGGCGTTGGCAGTGTCGTGAAAACCATTTATAAAATCAAAGGACAGAGCCAGAATTAGCACAATAACGGTCATGAATACAGTGGTTTCTATCATCGGTCTACTCCTATGAATTTCTCATTATTATCCCTTCCAGTATGTCGGCCACATCTTCACAAAAGTCCGAGAAGGACTCCATCATGGTGTATATCTCTTTTTTCTTCATTATCTCAATGGGATCGGAGCAGGTGGTGAAGAGTGTTTTCAGCCCGTCCCTCAGCAGATCGTCAGCGGCATTTTCCAGGTCATTTATCTTGTGGGTGTGCTTGGCGATTTCCTTCAGCTTGTTCTGTGAAAGCAGCTCCAGTGCGGCATACAGCTCTTGTACGCATATTTCTATATTGCGGGTAAATATACGCATGTAGTCGTCTGCTTCTCTTACGTTGTACAGCACCAGGTGAGAGGCGCATACCTCCAGGCAGTCCAGCACATCATCCAGCTGCAGGGTGAGTTCCATTATATCTTCCCTTTCCAGAGGGGTAATAAAGGACTTGTTCAGCTCTATGATTACTTCATGGGTATACTGGTCTCCCATTTGCTCTACAGTTTTTATCTGCAGGGAAATGTTTTCAGCCTTGAGGGGGTTGTCCAGATTTTGTATCTCTTCCTGGAATGAATTGCTGGCAAGTACAATATTCTTGGCGATGAGCAGGAAATACTCGTAAAAAATATTGGGCTTTTTCTTGAACAGGCTTTTCAAATCAAACATATTCGCGTCCCCTTAGATTTTTTAATTTTCAAGGCGGCCTTCTATTACCCGCCGGCCTTCTTGCCCGGTGCAGAAGGAGATATAATCCCTGGCCAGCTGGCCGGCGTTCTCCGGAAGAACGTACAGCAGCGGCCTGCTGAGGGCGGATACCCTGTTTTCCCCGGTTTGGATTTGTACCGCCTTTACACCCTCTTCACTGTAATCCGAAGAAACGTATCCTATGGCGTCAGCATCAGCGGCCACCGTGCTTATAACCGACCCGGTGGAGGTCATCACCAGGGCCTTGGGGTAAATTTCAGCTTTGTGTCTCATGATTACTTCATCAAAAACGCTGTATGTTCCTGAACCATGTTCCCTGTTGATGAGGGTGATCGGCCTGTCCCGGCCTCCCACCTGGCTCCAGTTTCTAATCTCCCCGCTGAATACCTCCTTTACCTGGTTTATGGTCAGCTCCTCAACAGTATTTTTTCCGTTTACAATTACGCAAAGTCTGTCTTCTGTTACCCTGTACGCTGTTAAATGACTGCTTTCCTCCTGCGTCAGAGGCCTTGACACCGATCCCACATCCACAATCCCGCTGGCTGCCCCCCTGATACCCAGGCTTGAGTCTCCACCCTCTATGTGTATAACCACACCCGGGTGATTTTTTTCATAAGCTCCGGCAAGCTTTTGAGATATGGGAAGCATAGAGGTGGAACCGGCTATTCTCAGCACCGCACTACTCTCTTTTTCGACGGCATTCCGGGCGCACCCGGTGAGAATAATACAGGCCGTCAGTATTGTTATTGTATGAAGGAGTCTTTTCATTTTGTAAAAATCCTCCAGAGGCCCGGTAGGGTAAGGATGGGGCTTTTAAATTTACTATTCTTTAACACAACTAAAAAACCTTTTTAATATATGTTAAGGAAAGGTTAAGGATTTGTTATATTATGTAGAACTATTGGGCCGGGCCGCCCGGATTTGTGGAAGGCCTTGTCAGAAAATTAAAGGGCCAATATAATATGCTAATAACAAAGACCGGAGGAGCGCCATGAAAAGCATATTGATTTTTTCTCTGATTACTTATCTTACAGGCAGCCCCCTGCTGGCCCTGGCAGTAATAATAATTATTTATATATTTATTGACCGGCGCTATATAGGCCTTATGCCGGATTTTGGATCCCGCTGGCGGAGAAAAATAAGAACAGCCGAGCTGGAAAAGGTTGTCAGGGCAAATCCTCACAATGGTGACGCCTTTTTGGAACTGGGTATAAATTATTTTGACAAGAGGCGCTACCGCCAGGCTTTGGACTTCCTGGAGAGGGCCTACCCGAGAATGAAGGACTGGCCGGAGGTGCACTTCTATCTGGGTGCCGCCTGTTATGAAACAGGCGAGGCCGGGAGGGGAATGGAGGAAATAGGGAGGGCGGTGGAAATGAATCCCAAGATATCCCACGGCTTTCCCTACATATACATGATGAGGTCCCTGCTGGAGCAGAAAGCTGGAGGGGATAAAGAGCTTTCCGGCCTTGAGAGCAGCCTTTTGAGGCATGGTTCGGTGCAGGCCTTTTTTGAAGCCGGAAAACTTCTGAAGAGGCACGGGAGGAAGTCCGGGGCTGAAAAATTTTTCAGAGAGGTACTGGAGAATTACAGCTTTGCGTCACCCACCTTCCGCCGCACCTACAGGAAGATGGCCATAATGTCCGGATATTATCTGAAAAACCGCTAATGTCAGTTCCTGCCCGGAACATTATGTTCCGGGTTTTTCTTTTACAGGGAGGTTATGGTTTTTTCAAAGCATCATGTAATCACTGTTAAAATATAACCATTGCGCCGCTAAATTCTGCAGCCCTGTAAGGCAGCTGGGGCTTACCTCACTGGTGCTGGACCCTCTTCTGGTTAAGGGCGAGGCCATAGGCGTTCTCATCACAGGCTGTGTCCGGGAGTCAGCATACTGCGAGCAGGACCTGAAATTTACCCGGCAGCTGGCTGACCAGCTGGCTATCTGCATTGAGAATGCGAGGCTTTACGAAAAGGTGGTGCAGGGGCAGAGGGAGTGGGAGGAAACATTTCGCGCCCTTACCGACCCTATATTTTTAATTGACCTGAATTTTAACATTATAAGGTTTAACGACAGGATGGACGGTCATGAGACCTGCTCATGGAAAACAGGTTTTCAGGGAAAGTGCCATAAACTTCTGTGGGGAAGGGAAAAAAAGTGTGATAACTGTCTCCTGGAAGAGGTCTATAATACCGGGTCCCCGGCGTACCGGCGGGTGCAGCGCCCATCGGGAAGGGTTCTGGATGTTTTTTATTACCCGGTGTTAAACCAAAACAATGAAATATACGCTGTAATCCATCATATAAAGGACATCACCGAACAGGTTAAAATGGAGGCCCAGCTGGTCCAGTCCGCCAAGCTGGCAGCCATCGGGGAGATGGCCGCGGGGGTTGCCCACGAGCTTAACAGCCCCATGACGGTTATTATAGGCAATGCCCAGATGCTTCTGCGCGAAGGCGGCCCGGCCGGCTCACCGGACGGCCTGCTGAATGATGTAGTCAGCTGTGGCCTGAGGTGCAGGAAAATAATACAGAACCTGCTGACCTTTTCCCGCCAGGACCACCAGCCCCTGGCCCCCACCAGCTTAAATGATGTGGTGGAAAGGGTGCTCAGCCTCATTCAGTACCAGATAAACAGGAACAATATCGATATAAGGCTCAGTCTGGACCAGGATCTGCCTCCTGTAAGCGCCAACGGGCACCAGCTGGACCAGGTGCTGCTTAATTTTCTTCTTAATGCCAGGGATGCCCTGGAGGGGCTGGAAAGGGACAGGGAGATAGTTATTTCTACCTCGGTGAGGGCGGGGGAAGATGGGCAGAGGTGGGTGACCACCTCGGTGGAGGACAATGGCGCCGGCATACCCCCGGATTACATGAACAGAATTTTCAACCCCTTTTTTACCAGCAAGGATACATCCAGGGGTACCGGGCTGGGGCTGAGCGTCAGCCTGGGAATAGCCCAGGCCCACGGGGGAACCATCGAGGTCGGCAGCAGCCAGGGAGAGGGCAGCGTTTTCTCTCTGGTGCTGCCCGTGGACCCGGAAGGGGAGGAGGGATAAGCCTGTGGCTTCAGCCGGTGACTTAAATCCCACCATACTAATCGTTGACGACGAGGTGGAGGCACTGGTCAGGAGGGCGGCGGAGTACGGTACAGGCGCCTGCTCTGAGGGCGGGAGCGGCCCTGAGTGGCTGGAGACAAGCCGGAGAGTGGGCTTTCAGGTGGGGACAACTGTTCAGATGAACAGGCTGGCGTCCATAGCCGGCAAGATTGCCAGGAAGAGTGTAAATGTTCTTATTCAGGGTGAAACCGGTACCGGCAAAGAGGTGCTGGCCCGCTTCATCCATGCCGCCAGCAGCCGCTCGGACAGGATTTTCATTCCGGTAAACTGTGGTGCTCTCCCCGACAACCTTCTGGACAGCGAGCTTTTCGGGCATGAAAAGGGGGCTTTTACGGGGGCTTCGGGACAGCGCAAAGGTATTTTCGAGCTGGCCAACCAGGGCACCCTCTTTCTGGACGAGATAGGGGAGGCCAGCCCGTCTATCCAGGTAAAACTGCTGAGGGTGCTGGAGACCGGCGAATTCCTCAGAATTGGCGGGGAAAAGCCCATAAGAACCGATGTCCGCATAATAGCAGCCACCAATGTTGACCTGGAGGAGGCTGTCAGGGGAAATCTTTTCCGGGAGGACCTTTTTTACCGCCTGGATGTGGTGCGGCTGACGGTTCCCCCGCTGAGGGACCGCAGGAATGATATCCCGCAGCTGGTCAGCCACTTTATAAAAAGGAATGCGGATAAAAGGGAGCAGGAGTCACTGGATGTTTCTCCGGGCGCCATGGAGCTTTTTATGAACTACGGCTGGCCCGGAAATGTCCGGGAGCTGTCCAATACAGTGGAGCAGGCCGTGGCGCTCTGTGACGGCCCGGTGATACTGCCGGGACATATTCCGGAGAAGATTGCCTCCTGCCAGCTTTCCCGGTCTGCCCCGCTACCGGCCGTGCCAGGAGGCGGGGCCGGCCCGGACAGTCCCGCGGCCGGGTGGACGGAGATTCTTTCCGCACCGGTGGATAACCTTGGCGCACTTTCCCCGGAGGAGCTGTACCGTGTCTACGGAATGGTAAAGTCACTGGAGGCAAGGGTGGGCGAGGCAATGGACTCCCGGGGGCTGCCCCGCCCGGCCCCGCTCCCCCTGAGGGAACTGGAGGCCAGTGCCCTGGCCGGGGCACTGGCTTTTCACAACGGCAATATCACCCTGGCGGCCAGGACCCTGGGTATAGGGAGGAACACCCTGTACAGAAAATTGAAGGAGTATAAAATACCGTGCCGGTAAAAGCACGTTATTTGCGGACTGCCGCCGGGTAAATCCGCCGGTTTCTTATAGCTTAGCCGTACTATATGTTGATAAAAAACCCTCTTTTCTAGCGTGGCAAATTTCAGTAAACCGGTTAATGTGATTCTTGTTTCAGCTTTTTGCCTTAAGGGTGTCATACAATTTAATAAAGCTTTTAAGAATATCTGTGGAAGCCTGCATCAGTTCCTCCACATTTTCTGAGGTGCAGGAATTTGATAGTCTTGCACCGGCCTCATGCACCCTTCTATGAGGCTGGTCTATCTCTTTATAAGCCTGAATACTGCCATATTTGCTATTATTGTCTTTATACCACCTGCCAAAGGCGCATTCATGGTGGGCTGTCACTTTCATGCCCCTGCCGGCCTCCGTCATTGTTTTCCTGAGAAAATCAGCATGGTCTATTAACCTTGCCGCCAGAACATTTACCAAGGAATCGCTGCCGGATATTTTTAAATTTGGCGATACTGTCTCAATAAGATTATTAGCCTCACCCTTCAACATCTGGCTTATGTATTCGCTGTTTCTTGTCAGTTCATCGGATGTGGAGGACAGCTCCTCCGCCGTGGCGCTTTGCTCCTGCATGGCGCTCGTGATATTTTCAATCATGCCCGCGCACTCTTCTATTTTTTGAGTGCTGTCCCTTATTGTTTCACCCACCGAGTTGGAATTGTCCAGATATTGTGTAAAGGTGTCCTGCACCTGCAGTATATAGCCATTGGTTGAATTTGATTTGATATGCATCTGATCGGATATTTGTTTTACATTGCCGACGGCTTCCTTTGTCTGGCCCGCCAGCTTTCTCACCTCTTCTGCGACAACATTAAAGCCCCTGCCGGCCTCTCCTGCCCGGGCGGCCTCAATGGCTGCGTTTAAGGCCAGCAGATTAGTCTGGTCTGCTATGTCCGAAACATTTTGACTTATATCGTCTATGTGCTTTACCTGGGAGCCTAATTCATCTACATTAACGATCATATCTTTTAGAAGAGTCTCAGTTTTAAGGCCAAGTTCGGACAGGTTATTTATTTTGCCCACACTTTCCTGGGCGCCGTAGGTGACCTGCTGAATGGAAGTATTTATACTCTGGACGGAAGCCGATACCTCTTCCGTCATGGCCGCCATACTCTGGCTTACTGAGGTGATTTCATTGGCCCTTTTTGATATCTCCTGCACTTTTAGCATGGCCAGAAAAGAAATTAGTTCGGTGTGGGTTAAAGAAAAGGTTGCCACAGCGACGGTAAAATCAGCCTTGTCATCATTGATGGGATTGGCTTTCTGCTTTCTGGATAACACAAAAACACTCCTCTTCTCCATAACATTTCATTACATCATTCTACTCACATATCCTCTATCCTCTCTAAGGCGGACGCCCAATCTACATACTGAGATCCAGTAATACTGATTCCCTAATCATTTTTTTTATGTGCGCAGATAAAAGTTTTTACCTTCTTAATTCACTTATACAGGATGCCTCCCTCCATAAAAAATGTAAATCATTCATGTATTTTGACAAATTTTACTAAAACCCTGCAAATATTTGCATTTAAACTTGCAGCAAAAAAATTTTATGTATTGTCGCTGTTTATGTACAGATCCGATGTTTCATTCCGAAACATAACATGTTCCATTCCGGTCAGCCCGGCGTTCCGTTTTGGCGCACGGCTTCAGGCTCATCCTGGGCATAACCGGCCTCCGGCAGGCAGGCAGTAATTCCCTGTTATTCTGTAATGCCCGGGGGGTATGGTTTTGGAGGACAGGCTACTGCTGCCCGCCTGCCTGAACCTTGTCCGGGCACACCAGTTGCAGTATTACAGGGTGCACTTGAATTGAACGGGGAATTTTCAGGACTTTTGGAGGGGTTTGTTATTTCAAAAGCTTTCTGTAAAGGCTCCGGAAGGGTTCTGTCAAAACTATACGGGGAGGTATTTATCAATGGCTCTTGGAGAACAGGTATACGGCTACTTTATACCCACGGTAAACCTGATGGGAGTGGGAGCCTCCAGGGAAGTGGGGAACCAGGTGAAGGTTCTGGGAGGCACCAACGCCCTGATAGTCACCGACGCATTTCTGGCTCAGTCGGGAATGGCCGGCCGGATCAAGGACCAGGTGGAGGCGGCCGGCTGCAAGGCTGTAGTTTTTGACGGCGCAGAGCCAAACCCCACCGACAAAAATGTGCACGACGGTCTTAAGGTATACCAGGAGAACAGCTGTGACATGATTATTTCCCTGGGCGGCGGGAGTTCCCACGACTGCGCCAAGGGTATAGGGATTGTGGCCACCAACGGCGGCAATATCCGAGATTACGAGGGAGTGGACAAGTCCGGCAGGGCCATGCCCCCGTTCATCGCCATCAACACCACGGCCGGAACGGCCTCTGAAATGACCCGCTTCTGCATCATCACCGACACCGACCGCTTTATCAAGATGGCCATAGTGGACTGGAGGGTGACCCCCAATGTAGCCATCAACGACCCGGTGCTGATGGCGGGCATGCCCCCGGCGCTGACAGCGGCCACCGGCATGGATGCCCTTACCCACGCGGTGGAGGCCTATGTTTCCACGGCAGCCACCCCGGTAACCGACTCGGCGGCCCTGATGGCCATAAAGCTTGTATCTGAAAATCTGCGCAACGCCGTGGCCAACGGCAGCAACATGGAGGCCAGGGATAAGATGGCCTATGCCGAGTTCCTGGCGGGAATGGCCTTTAACAATGCCAGCCTGGGCTACGTGCACGCCATGGCCCACCAGCTGGGAGGTTTCTACAACCTTCCGCACGGTGTGTGCAACGCCATACTGCTGCCCCATGTCTGTCAGTTCAACCTTATTGCCTGCCCCAGGCGGTTTGCCGAAATAGCTGCGGCCATGGGCGAGAATATTGAGGGCCTTTCGGTGCGTGACGCCGCCGATGCGGCCATAGCCGCCATTCAGAAGCTGTCCGCCGACGTGGGCATTCCCACGGGCCTCAAGGGCCTTGGAGTAAAGGACAAGGACCTCTATATAATGGCCGGAAACGCCATGAAGGACGCCTGCAGCTTCACCAACCCCAGGACTGCCGCCATGGCCGACGTTATAGACATTTACCGCAGCGCCATGGGGGAAGCTGAAGAGGGCGGCGGTTTTCCCAACGGGGAAAAAAAGGACTGCAGCTGCGATAATTCTGAGGAAAAGGGCCAGTGTAAGGCCAAGGAGAAAAAGAAGATGTACGGTATACTGAGAGTCAATATGTCATTAAAAGAACTGAAATTTGAAGAAGTTCCAGAAAAATATGTTCTCCTGGGAGGAAGGGCACTGACCTCACAGCTGGTGCTGGACGAAGTGCCCGCCGGCTGCGACCCGCTGGGAGAGGATAACAAAATTGTTATAGCCCCGGGGCTTCTGTCCGGGACCAGCGCCCCATCCTCCGGAAGGCTTTCGGTGGGCGGCAAGAGCCCCCTCACCGGAGGCA
>JAMCVT010000044.1 GCA_023475565.1 Actinomycetota bacterium | reverse complement strand
TGACTGTCAACGCTTAATGCAAGGAATTACTTCCTTACATCCATGACTCGCTACCGGTGGCTTGGTTAAGCCTTACCGGACGGGAGTTCCACCCGCTAAATCACACGACCTTGCCCGGTCGCACCTGAATTCTGACTCCTGGCTTCTGTATTCCGACCGAAAGTATTACATATAAGCAATATTTTAAAACCCCCGAAAACGGGGGTTTTAAAATATTATTTTACCACTATATTTACCAGCTTGCCCGGCACCGGGATAACCTTGACCACATTTTTACCTACAAGCATCTCCTGCACACCTGGCAGGGAAAGCACCAGCTCTTTCATCCCCTCCGGGGTTATATCGGCGGGAACCAGCAGTCTTTCCTTTATCTTGCCGTTTAGCTGAACCACTATGGTTACCTCGTCCTCGGCGACAGCCTCCTGGCTGTATTGGGGCCAGGGCTGCAGGTGCACACTGCCGACCCTGCCTATTCCCTGCCACAGCTCCTCGGCAACATGAGGCGCGAAGGGGGCCAGGAGGATAAGCAGTGTTTCCACCGCCTCATTAAGAACGGCCGGGTCCCGGTCGGTCTCAGGCACCTCCCGGTACTGGTAAAGCCCGTTGACCATCTCCATTATGGCGCTGACGGCAGTGTTGAAATTAAACCGGCCGCCTATATCCTCGGTCACCTTTTTAATGGTGCCGTGGGTAAGGCGGTGCATTTCCCGGTCCACCCCCACCATTTTACCGGTATCCGGGGGATTGGCGGCCTTCAGACTGCCTGCCAGGGGGGCCACCAGCCTCCACACCCTGTTTAAGAACCTGTAGCAGCCCTCCACTCCCTGGTCGCTCCACTCCAGGTCACGCTCAGGGGGCGCCGCAAAAAGAATGAACATCCTGGCCGTGTCCGCCCCATAGGTGGCCACTATGTCCTCGGGGCTGACCACATTGCCTTTGGACTTGGACATTTTGGACCCGTCCTTTAAGACCATGCCCTGGGTCAAGAGTCTGGTAAAGGGCTCCACGTTGGGAACCAGGCCTATATCATTGAGGAACTTGGTGAAAAATCTTGAGTAAAGCAGGTGCAGTATGGCGTGCTCCACACCCCCGATGTACTGGTCCACCGGAAGCCAGTGCCTGACCTTTTCATCGTCCCAGACATGATCATTGTCCCGGGGGCTGGTATACCGGTAATAATAGAAAGAAGAGCACATGAAGGTGTCCATGGTGTCTGTTTCCCTGCGCCCGGGGCCGCCGCACTGCGGGCAGGCGGTTTTGACAAACCCGGGGTGCCCGGCCAGGGGGTTGCGGCCGGTGGTCTTAAACTCCACATCCAGGGGAAGCTCCACCGGAAGATCTGCTTCCGGCACCGGAACAATACCGCACTTATCGCAGTATATGATGGGAATGGGGGCTCCCCAGTAGCGCTGGCGGGAAATGAGCCAGTCCCTCAGCCTGAAATTGACCACACCTTTGCCCATTCCCTTTTCCTCGCAGTATTCTATTACCGCCCTGATACCCTCTTTTTTGGGCAGCCCGTTAAATTTTCCGGAGTTGACCATGAGACCCTCTCCGGAATAGGCCTCTTTCATATTATCCGGGTCCAGTGCCTCCCCTTGGGGCTGTATCACAATCCTTATGGGCAGGTTATATTTCCGGGCGAACTCAAAGTCCCTCTGGTCGTGGGCCGGAACCCCCATAACGCAGCCGGTGCCGTACTCCAGGAGCACGTAGTTGGCCACCAGTATGGGCACTTTCCCGCCGCTTAAGGGGTTGATGCAGTATGCCCCGGTAGAAAGCCCTATCTTTTCTGCCTCGGTGGAGGTCCTGTCCAGCTCGCTTAAGCTTCTTACCTTTTTTACAAATTCTCTTATTTCTGCGGCCTCGGGCCTGCCCTGAATAATCTTTTCCACCAGAGGGTGCTCGGGGGCCAGTATCATGTAGGTGACCCCGAAAACTGTGTCCGGTCTGGTGGTAAAAACAGTTATGGTGTCCTCCAGACCCTCGATGGGAAAACCGATCTCAGCGCCCTCGCTGCGTCCTATCCAGTTTTCCTGCATTATCTTGACCTTTTCGGGCCAGCCGTCCAGCAGCTTTAAGTCATCCAGGAGCCTGTCGGCGTATTTTGTTATCCTGAAAAACCACTGGTCCAGTTCCCTTTTCTCCACACCGGTCTTGCAGCGCTCGCAATACCCCTCCTTGACCTGCTCGTTGGCCAGAACGGTGGCGCAGGAGGGGCACCAGTTCACCGCCGCCTCTTTTTTGTAGGCCAGGCCATGCTTGTACAGCTGCAGGAAAAGCCACTGGGTCCAGCGGTAATATCCAGGATGGCAGGTGGCTATTTCCCTGTTCCAGTCATAGCTTATGCCCAACTGCCTGAGCTGTTCTCTCATAGTGCTGATGTTGTCATAGGTCCACACCGCCGGGTGCATATGGCCATGCTTGATGGCGGCGTTTTCGGCCGGCAGGCCGAAGGCGTCCCAGCCCATGGGGTGCAGCACACTGTACCCGCGCATGGTCAGGAAGCGGGCCAGCACATCACCAATGGAGTAGTTGCGCACGTGTCCCATGTGCAGCTTGCCCGAAGGGTAGGGAAACATCTCCAGGCAGTAATATTTGGGGCGGCCGCTGTTGTCAGGAACACGGTATATGTCCTCCCCGGCCCACTTCTTCTGCCATTTCTCTTCAATTTCCGCAAATTCGTAACGTTCTTTCATGACTCCTCCTAATTAAATAGGGGCTGCCGCCCCTCAGGACTATCGGTCCTTCACCCCGCAATTAAGGGGGATTCCCCCTTCTTAACCCCCTGTATAAAAAATTATCGACAAGGCGTAATTTTTTATACGATAGGGGCTGCCGCCCCTCGGGACTATAGCGTCCCTCACCCCGCAAAGGCAAGGGGGACACCCTCTTGCTAACACCTTAGGGAATTACTGCAATGTAAGAAATGCCAAACCATTCTGAATTCTGGATTCCGACAGCATTAGAATCTCAGTATAAGCGTCTTAATAAAAAACCCGTCCCTGGTTAGGGACGGGTTTTGCCCGCGTTACCACCCTGATTGGTAAAGGAAAATTGGTGGAGCTGGCGGGAATCGAACCCGCGGCCTCTTCCATGCCAAGGAAGCGCGCTCCCTCTGCGCCACAGCCCCATGTGCCTTACCCTCTCAAGCGAATAACGACCGCCAACCGTACCGGATTACTCACCTTTCGCCCGGCAAACTCCGGGGCGAGTTTCTGCAGCACTGCCTGCCGCCTTACACCCTCCGGCGGCTCTCTTAAAAGGCCCGGGCCGCTTACTGCTCCCCTTCAAAGTCATTACTCTATGAGACTGCCGTAGATTATTATAAGATATTGCCGCAAAGGTGTCAACTTAAAATATATCGTTGCTGCGAGGTAATTTTACTACAGATTGGCAGACATGCCCACCTCATCGGCGTCTCCCCACAGGCGTTCCAGGTTGTAAAACTGGCGCTCTTCCTCAATAAAAACGTGTATTACCACATCCCCGTAATCAAGCAGTATCCAGCGCCCTTCCCGGATACCCTCCTTGCGGGGACTCAGGCCAAGCTTTTCCTTAACCTTATCCACTATCTCCCCGGCAATTGCCTGGACATTTGTTGACGAACGGCCGCTGCAGATTATAAAAAAGTCAGCTATCACGGAAATCTTACTGATGTCCAAAATCTTGATATCATAGGCCTTTTTGTCTTCAGCAACCTTTATGGCCAGGTCGGCCAGCGCCCGAGGATCAACTGCCAATCATTATTCCTCCTTATTTATCTGGTATTAACTATTATATTCGACCTGCCCGTTCAGTTTCCTGCCCCCGGTAAACCGGGGGCATCTAATTTAATAAGGGGCTGCCGCCCCTCAGGACTATCGGTCCTTCACCCCGCAATTAAGGGGGATTCCCCCTTCTTAACCCCCTGTATAGAAAATTATCGAGCAAGGCGTAATTTTCTATACGGTTGGGGCTGCCGCCGCTTTAGGACTAGCGGTCCCTCACCCCGCAATTAAAGGGGAAGTCCCCCTCGTACCCCCCTGTATAATAAATTATCTATCGGCAAGACCAATACGCCTACTACACCGATCGGGGACATTCCTCCGACCCTCAGAGCCATTTCCAATCGGGGACATTCCTCCGACCCCGGCAACCAGGCTCCCAATAGAGGTGTGTCCCCTTTCCGCTGATGGTGTGTCCCCTTTCCGCTGATGGTGTGTCCCCATTCATCTAACAAAAAGAAAACCTCCGTTTGGAGGTTCTTTTACGGGTCAGCTGGGCCTGTCATCCCTGGCTTTGGCCTCGTTAACCGTTAGTACCCGCCCGCCCATTTCAGTACCGTTTAGGGCGGCAATGATCTGGTCGGCATCCTGGTCCGCCACCTCTACAAAACCAAACCCGCGGGACCGCCCTGTCTCACGGTCGGTTATCACCCGGGAGCTTATCACCTCTCCATACTGAGAAAACACTTCCTGCAAATCCTCAGCCTTTGTAGACCAGGGCAGATTTCCTACATAAAGGGTCCGCACCACTTAATTCACCTCTTTCATCATGCTAAAAGCTAACTAGATTTATTATTTACAAATGGAAAAAGACTGATGCAACACAATATAACAAATATTTTACCATTTCTTCCTAAGTTTTTGCATTATTAAAAAATGATTTTAATTCAAAAAATCTAAAATATATTGAAGTATTCCCGCCAGTCCCAGCGTCTATAAAAACAAGAGGCCTGAAGTGAGGGATGAAGGTGCCGGAAACCGACGAGCTTATTATTCACAAAATAATACAGGGCGACACAGGTTCTTTCGGCCGGCTGGTTGATCGCTACCAGCACCAGATCTACAACCTGGCCCTGAGGATGTCCGGTCACCGGGAAGACGCCCGCGACATAACCCAGGAGACCTTTATAAAGGCCTTTAATTCGCTTTCGGCCTTCAGGTTTGAGGCAGTCTTCAAAACCTGGCTTTACCGTATCGCCTCCAACTCCTGCCTGGATTATATGCGGCGGCGAAACAGAGACAGCACCAGGAGAATAGAAAGGCCCCCGGAGGAAGCACGGGACCCCCTGAAACTGGTTCCGGCCGGTGGGCCGGGCCCGGAGGAAAGAGTCCTCAAAAGGGAAAGCAGAGAAGCGGTGAAAAAAGCCCTGGAGAGCCTGCCGGATTTGTACCGGCTCCCCCTGGTGATGCACCACTACCAGGGGCTCAGCTACCGGGAAATATCCACAGTGCTGGCTATCCCCGAAAAAACTGTGGCCACCCGCCTGTACAGGGCGAAAAAGATGTTGAAGGACTGCCTGACTGGAGGTGATAACGGTGAGCTGTACGCAGGTGAGAAAAAAACTGGCCGGCCTTCTGGCTGGAGAATGCACGCCCTCTGAGGAATTGGCCCTCCGCCGCCACCTGGGGGACTGCCCCGTCTGCGCTGGGGAACTGGAAGGCCTGGAGTCTGTATGCCTCCTCCTAAATTTACTGGAACCCGAAAACCCTCCGGCCGGACTGGTTGGCTCCATAATGGAAAGCATTGAAAATACAGCTGAGAATAAAAACAAACAATCGGTGGCTGTTCAGCAAAAACCGGCCCACCGGCCAGCCAGACTGTTTAGGGACCTGGCTGTGGCCGCCGCGGCAGCCCTCGCCGTTTTCTGGCTGGGCGGAAGCTTATTCGGCCCGGTAACTTCTTCGGCGGAGGGGAAGCTTTCCGGGGCTGTGACCGGTTACGTCCGCTACACCGGTGTGGCCGTGAGCCGCACCAACCAGGCGGTAGCGGAATTAAACAGCGAATTGTTTTCCACTGCGGGCAGATTTAGCCCTATAAAAAACGAAACAGGGAAGTGATCTGAATGGAATGCTCAAATCATCCCGGGACCGGGGCCACTGATATCTGCCTCGAATGCCGTCAGCCTGTCTGCGGCCAGTGCTCGGTGCTGCTGTCGGACAAAAATTACTGCAAAACCTGCCTGGAGAAAAAGGTTAGCCGCCCAACCGTTGCTTATGGGCAGAGAAAAAAATTTCTGGCCTTTCTTCTCTCACTGGTTCCGGGGGCCGGGTATTTTTACCTGGGACTGATGAAGCGGGGGCTGCAGGCTATAGTGCTTTTCTTCGGAGCCATATTTGTGGCCGGGCTGGCCAACCTGGACGTTCTGGCCGCCTTTGTATGCCCGGTAATGATATTTTACTCGGTTTTCGACACCCAGCAACTTCTGAACAGGATGAATGCCGGGGAATTGGTGGAAGACAGGGAGCTTTTTGACTGGGGCAGCTGGGACAGCAAGCGCGGCCTGATAGGGGCAGCCCTGATCATACTGGGACTGTTCGCCCTGCTAAACAACCTGGCCCCCTATTTTATCAATTACCGCCTTATAAGCCGCATTGCGCCGCCCCTGTTAATAGTGGGCATCGGCATCTACATCCTGTACAAAAACACAGGGAAAGGAGGAGGCAGCGTTGGAGACACCGGCAGTAAGGAAGAATAAGGTTGGCCCCATCACCCTGGCCCTAGGTCTGATTGCCCTGGGCGGCGGCCTGCTGGCCGCAAACCTGGGCTATACGGGTGCAATAAAAGTGTTAAAATTCTGGCCCCTCCTACTTATAGGGCTCGGAGTAGAATATTTTGTCAGGAAAGTTTTAGCCGGGGAAAAGGAAGTGCATTTCAGCATTCCCAGTACGGTTCTGATAGGCCTATTAGCCGTGTCAGCTTCAGCTGCCAGCGCCCTCTCTCAGATTGTACCCCGGGATATACTAAATGAGGAGATATTCGGTGACAGGACAGGCTACGTACGACAGTGGCAGGGAGACCCCGTTGCAGTGACCAGGGGCTCCCGCCTGGAAATTGAAACATGCTGGGTAATGTGGAAATAAGCACCAGCCCCGATAATAAGCTTCACCTTTCAGCCCGTATAGAAGGAAAGGGATCAACCGAAGAAAAGGCCAGGGCTGCAGCTGAAGCCGCTAAAATAAACATTGAAACCGGCCCGGTCATCCGGGTACACACGGACCCGCCCGCAGGGGCCGCCGGATGGGAAGTATCCATAAGGCTGCAGGTAGCAGTGCCGGCCGGACTGAACATCAGCACCACCAACAGATACGGCGTCATAACGGTTAACGGGCTGTCTGCCGAAAGCCTTTCGCTGGAAACCTCCAGCGGGGAAATTGAGGTGGATAAATTTGCAGGGGCGCTCAAGGCCAAAAGCAACAGCGGTGAAATCATCCTCAGTGAGGTGGGTGGAAACGCCGATATTGAGTCCTCCAATGGCAGAATAACCATACGTGATCCCGGGGGAGACGTCAAGGCCGTTAATCGCAACGGAGGTATAGATTTAGATTCCAACAGTCCCCTAAACGGCCAGTATGTCCTCAGGGGCGATAACGGCGAAATTGTCTTCAGGCTGCCCGGCAGCTCCAGCCTTAAAATAAAGGCTGCCAGCAGAAATGGGGGCATATCCGGACTTGAAAATATTAAGAGCCAGCCCGGCAGTCAAAGCGCTGAGACCTCGCTGGGAAGCGGAAAGGGCTCGGCGGACCTGGAAACCAGAAACGGCCATATAGATGTGACCATAAGAGATTAAGACCCAGACTCCGGAGGAATACAGAAGCCAGGAGCCAGAATTCAGACACCCTGGCTGCTAAAAGCAGCCGCCAAGGAGAATGAAAACTAGGGTCCTTTTTAAGCCACAGAACACAGAGGTTTTTCGCCCTGCTTGTATGCTTAAAATAATAAAACCTGATGCGAAATATAAAAAGCGACCCGTCATCTCAAGCGGGGCGCTTTTATGTTTAGTGGAAATTACAACACCATAGAAATACCTTCACCATTCTGGCTTCTGTCTCCTGACCTTACATGTAGAGCCCTTTAGAATACAGGTACTCCTCCACCTTTTCGGGAAGCAGGTATTTAATGGGCATGTCCTTCTTTACCCTCTCTCTTATGTCGGTGGAAGATATGGCCAGGGCGGGAACCTCCATTACCGATATTTTTTCAATATACCGGGAGGGCAGCCCCTGAAGGCTTTCGGCCAGGTTTTCCAGGCGGTAGCCGGGCCTGGTGGCCGCAATAAAGCTGCACATGTTCAGCAGTTCCTCAACCCGGTGCCAGGTAAGTATCTCCAGTACCGCATCGGCCCCGGTGATGAAGTATATAGACGCGCCGGGCCATAACCGGGCAAAGTGGATTACTGTGTCAATGGTATAGGAAGGCCCGCTGCGCCTTATTTCAACATCGGACACCTCAAAATGGGGGTTGCTGCCGGTGGCCAGCATGGTCATATTCAGTCTGTGGGACGGGTGGCTGATGTACCTGTCACCCTTGTGGGGAGGTCTTGCCGCCGGCACAAAAAAAACCATGTCCAGGCCGAAGTGGCAGCGGACGCCCTCGGCGGCCACCAGATGGCCGTAATGAATGGGGTCAAATGTTCCGCCCATAATACCTATTTTTTTCAATAAACTTTCCTTTTTCATATATGGACCTCAGAATAATTGTATAAGCAGCCCGGATAAAAAGCAATATTAGGTTATTTCTATAATAGTTCCCCCCTGAAAGCTGTTATGTTTCTCCCTGTTGTGATAAACTTTTACAATACTGCGCGGGGTGTAATGAAACCGTTCGGGAATGCTAGAATTTTCTCTATTGAAGGAAAATGGACCGGCATATCGAAGTATCTGTAAAATAAAAAAAGCCCCTGTATAAGATATAAGTGAGCCTTGGGTTCGATGATCCTTTCGAACCCTTAGAGCGAACTTAGTTCGAGCTTTACAGCCTGTCGAGCCTGCCCCGCAAGAAGCAATACAGGCTGTTAGCGAGATAACAATTATATGTGGAGCGGTTATATAAGGAGGATGGGTTATATGTATAACATAGCTGTAGAAAAAGCTGAAACCCTTAAGAAAAAGCCGCTGGACAGCGAGCTTACCTTCGGCACGGTTTTCACAGACCACATGTTCACACTGGATTATAAAGCACCGGAAGGGTGGCTGAACCCCCGGATAGAGCCGTACCGCCCGCTGTCCATGGAGCCCTCCACAATGGTTCTGCACTATGGCCAGGCTATTTTTGAAGGTATGAAGGCTTACCGCAGAAACAACGGCAAAATAGGTATCTTCCGCCCCAGGGCCTATATACCCAGGCTGAACCGCTCAGCAGAAAGGCTCTGCATCCCCAAGGTGGATGAAAAGCTGTTTTATGAAGCCCTGATGAAGCTTATTGATCTGGAAAAGGACTGGGTCCCCGGATCAAAGGAAACATCCCTTTATATAAGGCCCTTTATAATAGCCACCGACCCGTACCTGGGGGTGAGGCCCTCAAACACCTACAAGTTCATGATCATACTGTCACCGGTGGGGGCCTACTATCCCGAGGGCTTCAAGCCGGTCAAGATATACGTCACCGACAAGTACGTAAGAGCAGTCAAGGGCGGCCTGGGGTACGTGAAAACACCGGCCAACTATGCCGCCAGCCTGATGGCGGCCGAAGAGGCCAAAAAGGCCGGCTACACCCAGGTGCTGTGGCTGGATGGCTGCCATTCCAAGTATATCGAAGAAGTGGGCACCATGAACATATTCTTCGTGATCAACGACGAGGTCATCACCCCTCCCCTGGAAGGCAGCATACTGGGCGGAATAACCCGGGACTCGGTGCTGGAGGCCGCCAGGAAATGGGGCCTGAAAGTAAAAGAAAGGCATATTACCATTGACCAGGTATACGAGGCCCACCAGAAAGGCACCCTGCAGGAAGTTTTCGGCACCGGCACCGCAGCCGTTATCTCCCCGGTAAGCGAGCTTAAGTGGAATGATAAGATTATCGTTCCGGGAGACGGCAGCGTAGGTAAAGTCTCGCAAAGGCTTTACGACTATATCAGCGGGGTGCAGTACGGCCTGCTGGAGGATGATTTTGGCTGGGTAACCGAGCTTTAAAGGAATGGGGACACACCTGCTGAAGTTGAGGCATTCCTTTGGGGACAGGAATGTCCCCGATCGGGATGGCTTTTGCTCTCTCCCAATTCCTAATTCCTAATTCCTAATTCCCAATTCCCAATTCCCAATTCCGGAATTTGGGTCGGAGGAATGTCCCCGATTGGAAATGGCTCTGAAGGTCGGAGGAATGTCCCCGATCGGGATGGCTTTTGCTCTCTCCTTCCAGCCGGTGCAGTTTAAAAGAGCTTCCGGGTTAGGCCGGAAGCTCTTACTGTTTGGGTAATTCTTTCTGGTTATTCGGTTTTAAACCGGTCAATTATGATCTGCGTCATCCGCCATTCCGCCCAACACTTCCGCTGAGGCTACCAGTTCTTCACTGGTAGCAATATTCTGAAGGGCCTGGTCAACCTCGCTGATTGCGCTTACCGATCCCCTTACATTTCCGGCCAGTTTTTCCACGGCGCCGATTATACCTTCAAATATTCTCCCCGCTTCAAGCACCACTCCTGTACCTTCCTTTATTTCCGACTCACCGCCTGAAACAGCTTCCACCACCCGCTAGGTCTCCCTGTTTATATCGCCAGTAAGGGCCATTATTTCCTTGGCCGCCCGGGAAGACTGCTCGGCCAGGCTCCTTACCTCATCAGCCACCACGGCGAACCCCCGGCCGGCATCTCCGGCCCGGGCCGCCTCTATACTTTTTATTAATCCCTTCCCTAAAACTTATAAAATGCAAATTTATTTGGAATTTTAACAAATACAGGGGAAATAATACTTTAAAAGAAAGGGGACAGATTTATGGATACTACCAGGGAATTAATGGATACTCTTTCATCATTCCACTCTGATCTCAACAGCATTCAAACTATGGCCGGAACCCTTTCACAGATTGAAAGGGAGCATTACAACGACCTGTCCAAGTACGATGACCGGAGACTGGCGGGCATAGCCGTGGCAGAGCAGAACAGCGCCAGGCAGTTGGGAGAAATAAAGCAGATGTGTATCGCCATGGCCCAAAAAATACAGCAAATCCAGGATAGCCTGGAGAATAAGCGGGAGGTTTAACATGGGCATACTGGCAAGGTTTCTGAGGGGTGCGGCCAACCAGATAACCGATGACGCTGCCCGCACAATGGTGAGAGACCAGTACGGGGAGAACCTTTTTGAGATGATCCCCGCCAGCAAAAAGGTGGACCCTGTATACCTTATGGAAACAGCTATGAGGTCAGCCCACGGCGCACCGGTGCCCAGGCCCCTGGGCAGCCACCTGCGCCTGTCGCCGTGGGAAAAACTCCTTTTCAGCCCGGTACATCTTTTTCGCTTCCCCACTCCTGAAAATGTGGCCATAGGCATGTCGGTAAGAATAGGCCCCCGGGCTAAAAAGCCGCTTACCCTGTCTATTCCGGTGATGATTGCCGGAATGTCCTACGGCGGGGCACTATCCAAAACCGCCAAAATAGCCCTGGCCAGGGCGGCCACCCTGGCCGGCACGGCCACCAACACCGGCGAGGCCGGGCTGATGGAAGAGGAGAGGCAGGAGGCCCGCCTCCTGATCGGGCAGTACAACAGGGGGGGCTGGCTTAGTGCCAGGGATAAATACTCCCGGCTGGATGCCATTGAAATACAGCTGGGACAGGGAGCCCAGGGGTCCACACCCCAGCGTACCTCCGCCAAAAATATAGGTGAGGAATACCGCGAGGTGTTTGATCTCAGGGAAGGACAGGACGCAGTGATCCACTCCCGCCTTAACGGGGTGAACACCAAAGAGGATTTCATTCAGCTGGTAAAAAATCTAAGGGATGAAACCGGAGTGCCGGTGGGACTTAAAATGGCCGCCACCCACCACCTGGAAAAGGAAATGCAGATAGCCCTGGAGGCCGGGTGCGATTTTATTACCGTGGACGGGGCCGAGGGAGGCACCCACGGGACAGCCCCCACCCTGGAAGACGATGTGGGACTGCCCACCCTTTTGGCCATTAGCAGGGCCGGACAGTTCCTTATAAAAAAGGGAGCGTCGGGATCGGTCAGCCTTATAGCCGCCGGGGGGCTGGTAACACCCGGCCAGATGCTGAAAGCCATAGCTCTCGGGGCTGATGCTGTTTACACCGGCACCGCGGCCCTGATGGCTATGATTGGCGATCAGATTGTCAAATCAATCCCCTTTGAGCCTCCTACCGGCATGGTGGTATATACCGGCAAAATGACGGACAGGCTGGATCTGGACAGATCTACCCGGAACCTTTTTTATTTTCTGAACGCCTGCGCCAGGGAAATGGAGCTGGTGGCCATAACTCTGGGCAGAGTTTCCCTGTCAGACATAAGCAGGGATGACCTTGTCTGCCTGGACCCCTTTCTGGCCCGGGCCCTTAACATACAGCTGGGATTCGTGCCTCCGGAAAGACAAGCGGCCTTTTACTCTGAAATAAGCGGCCTGGAGGCATACAGCCCCCGTCCGGAGGCACAGGTGGCACAGCCCACACTGCACTCATAGCGGGGTAAAACGGGCCACAGCGGGAGATTCAAGCAGCTGCCACCTGCCCGGGGCGCCGCAGTCCAGCGCCGCCACCTCCAGGTGCAGCATATTCTGGCTTCTGAATCCTGGATTCCTACCGGGGGTCAATACCTTTAGCCAAATAATCACTGTTTCAGCAGCTTAACCAGGAAGGTAGCGGCCTCACTGCGGGTAACCGCCCTGTCCGGGGCAAAGCCGCCCTTTTCAGTGTTGATCAGGCCCATCCCCAGCGCGGCTGCGGCGTAGCCCCGCAACTCAGCAGGCACCGCTGATGAGTCGGCGGTATCCAGCCTGAAAATACCATGCACCCTGGCCAACTTCCCCCAGCCCGCGGCATTGACTCCCAGGCGGGACATCTGGACCCTGCTGACGCCTCCCTCCGGGCTTACTGTGAACCCGCTGTCCAGTATGCCCATGGCCATGGCCCTTTCAAATATTGTGTTGTACCAGGGCCCATCCCCTGTTACAGCCACCGGATAGTACCTGCCCCTGTCATAGGCCTTTACCAGCATAGCCACTTCCTCAGCCCCGGTTACCGGATCATCGGGACGGAATTTGCCTCCCTCGCCGGTTACTATGCCTTCCCCGGCCAGCAGCATTATATCCCCCTCCGCAGGGTGCCCGGATATGTCGCTGAAAGACGGACTGCCCTTTTTAACCACCGGGTTGCCCCGGTAATCTATTTCCTCCCCGGTGAGGGCGTCCAGCATTACCCCGGAAGCTCCCCCGGGCCTGTAAACCAGGTAGTGGCCGGGCTCCTTCTCCATCCCCCAGCGCTGGTGACCCATGCCGTACTCAAGCTTTAAGGGGTGATCCGCAAGGTACCTCTCGTTGGCCGCCGCCTCGCCTATAACACTGCCGGCCCCCGGAAATGAGGTTTCCCACCAGGTTATTTGGTAATAGGTTACTTTTCCGGTGGTGGAATCAACCCTCACCCTGAAGCCGTTTTCCGGAAAGACCACCCCGTTAACCACCCTGGCATACTGGATGGAGTAAGAGCCCGGCACTATGCTGCCCATTTTAACCCAGGGACCCACATCAGGCTCCGACTCCCGGAAAACTGACTGGCCGAACCTGGCCGGCTGCATTTTCTTTATAAAGCCCCCGGCTATTTTCCCGGCCTCTTCTTCGCTAAATTTCACCTGGGGCTCCCTGGTGGCATCCCAGGGCTCATCCATACTGAAGGAAATCAGCTCACCGCTCCTGGCATCCACCGACACCCTTATGTAATTCTTCCCGCCGGAGTCCTTGAAGGAAATGCTCCAGACCCTGCTGCCCGGAACGTTAAAGCGCCTCTCCAGGCTTCTTCCGCTGACGATATAGCCCTCAGGTATCTCCACCGCCCCGGAGGCAATCTCCTGGGCTTTATCCGGAGTAATAAACTGGCGGTTTTCCTCCACCGCGCTGTTTTCCGCCGGAGTAAGGGCGGCCTTTTCGGACTTCAGGTAATTCATGCCCTCTCCCCCGCCGAGCCCCATGTCCTGGTCATAAAAAATCACCGATTTATCCATCATCTCCCCGGTAAGGGCATTAAGCACAAACCTTCCGGGGGGCCTTTGCCGGTAAACCAGTTTCAGTTCCCCCGGCACATCGGGGTCTTCTCTTCCCGCCATAAAGTAGGTCAGCTCGTAGCCTGCCTTTTCCAGGAATATATTCCTGGCCTGGTCCGGGCTGACCCGCCCCTCCGGTGAGGGGAGCTTTATACCCGTGTCCCAGTTGGAATCACACCGCATTAATTCCCCATTTTCGGCGTTTATGCCTATGTTTATGCCCTGCTCGGCCACCGGTATGCCCTGATAGGTTCTCTGAAAGTAAAAGTCATACACAACGGGGTAGTCACGGCCCCTTACCAGGGGAATAACGTTCCCGTCTCTTCTTTCCACCAGCACGGTGCCGGGGAACCTGTCGGGAAACAGCCTGGCCGCCTCTTCCCCGGCCAGCTTAAGGCACTGGTCCCGGCTGTAGGCGGGAAGCCCGCTAAAATGAGCCCCGGGGGGAGACGACCGGTAAAAGCTTACACCGTCTATTTCCCCGCTGCCGGAATCCAACGTTACCTGCATGTTGGCCTCCGGTGCCTCCTTCCTGCTCCACCGGAGAACCCATTTTCCCTTGCCGTTATTCTCATAGTACTCTGACTTGAAGGTTTCCAGATCAGCCGGCACCGGCACCTTTTCCCTGGCCAGCACAATTGCCTTCTCCAGGGATATTACGGCTGTTTTTGCCGGATCCCTGTCCGGTACAGCCGCTATTTTTTCGGAAGCGCCGGCCGGCGGGGCGCCTATGGCCGGAGGCGGCAAAGGCGCCACCGCCAGGGCTGCTGCCAGCGTACAGGCGGCCAGCCTTGATCCTTTTAAAAATCCCATCCCGCACATATCCTCCCTTTCATTTTGCTTTTACCCCAACTGACGATTAAAAGGGAAAAAGGTTCCACGCCCTCAGGGGAAATACCCCCATGAGTCTGCCCAGAGCAGTATCCTGCCCGTACAACATAAATATAAGGTATACTGTACAAAAGATGTATAATGAAAAAGATTGGTTGTGTGTCCCGTTATGAAAACCTCAATAATAATTCTGGCGCTTTTTACCCTTATTATATTTCTCCCGGGCTGTGCCCAACCGGAAGAAAAGCCGGCTACCCCCGCCCCGCCCAAAGTGCGCGTAGCCCTGGCCGGAGATTTCCTCATGCATATGCCGGTGGTGTACTCAGCGAAGGATCCCGCCACCGGAAGGTATGATTTCAAGGAAATATTTAAAGACGTGGACTACTACCTGGCCAGGCCGGACTTTACCATGGCCAATCTGGAAACCAGGCTGGCGGGGCCGGACAGGGGCTACTCCGGCTACCCCCGCTTCAACACACCGGCCGATCTGGCCAATGACATGAAGGAAATGGGGATTGACCTGGTCACTACGGCCAACAACCACAGCATGGACATGGGCCGGCAGGGGGTGCTGACCACTCTGGACAACCTGGACAGGGCGGGCTTAAAGCATATAGGGACGTACCGCAGCCCCCAGGAAAGGGACTCCCCCATATACTTCGACATAAACGGGATAAGGGTGGGCTTTATAAACTACACCCAGGACACCAACGGGCTGCCGGTGCCCTCGAAGGCCGGCTATATGGTCAATCTCGTCAGGCGGGATTTGATGATGGATGAGCTAGGCAGGCTTAAGGAAAGCGGGTGCCAGTTTATCATTGCCATAGTACACTCCGGCACCGAGTACCAGCGCCACCCCAACCAGTTCCAGAAAACAGTGGCCCGGGAGCTTTTCGACGCCGGGGTGGACGTGGTGGCCGGCTCCCACCCCCATGTCATACAGCCCCTGGAGTGGCAGACGAAAACCGTGGAGGGCAGGTCAAAGAAGGTGCTGGCGGCCTACTCACTGGGCAACTTTATCTCCAACCAGCGCTGGCGGTACTCTGACTGCGGCATTATACTTAACCTGGAAATTGTAAAGAATGAAGACGGCACCGCCTCACTGGCGGGGGCGGACTACCTTCCGGTCTGGGTGGACACCTTTGAGGAGGGCGGCCTGACCAGGTACCGTGTCCTGCCGGTTAGCCAAGCCATTAATAATTACGAGGCCGGCGCCGACCCACTGCTTACAGAGGGTGACTATTATGCCCTGCAGCAGGTCTGGCAGGATACCACCGGGCTGATGGGGCCGGAATTCAGCCCCGGACCGTAAATGACACATAAGGGTTGTATTACGGGTCAGGAGCCAAAAAGCCAGGAGTCAGAATCCAGACCCCCCGGGCTGCCAAAGGCTGCCACCAAGGAGAATGAAAATTAGGGTCCTTTTTAAGCCACAGAGGACACAGAGGTTTTAATAGCCCTGCTTATATGCTTATAAATAATTTCGGAATTATCCCCTTACGCACGATAGAGGGGTAAGAGAAAAGACCTCTTTTTAGGGAGGCCTTAAATATACAAAAGAGGAGAAAAGAATTCTCCTCTTTTGGTTCTTCTTCTTCAGTTCTTCACTTCGGTAATTCTTTTCGGTTCTTAATTTCTAATCTTTCCATGTTGCTCAATACTATTTTATGTCAATCGGAATAAAATTGTCAAATTTTATACCCAGGGATGTTTTTCATTAAGTTTAGCAACACTTACCATAATTAGACAGAAAGAAGGAAAATCCTGCAAGAAATTTTATATTAAATTCCAACTGCTTAGTTCATATTTCCTGTCCGGTATCCTCCTAAGTCCACAGTCACATGTTTATACCCCAATCCCTTTAGTTCTTGTAAAATAAACTCTCTGTTTTCCTCCCGGCAGATTTTTTCAATTTCACCTGCCGGAACTTCCAGGCGGGCTGTATCACCGTGATCTCTCACCCTCAGTGTCACCAGCCCCAGTGTCTTTACGGCTTTTTCGGCCAGGTATATTCTCTTCAGCTTTCCCTCGGTTATCTCCGTGCCGTAGGGCACCCGGGAGCACAGGCAGGCCTCGGACGGCCTGTCCCAGCCGGCAGTGCCCCTGGCCTTTAAAATCTCTCTTACATCATCCTTGGAAATTCCCGCCTCCAGCAGGGGGCTCAGGGCTCCTGACTCCCGCACCGCCCGGTAGCCGGGCCTGAAGTCGTCCAGGTCGCTCTTATTGCTGCCCTCCACTATATGGGCCAGTCCCTCCCGGGAGGCCAGAGCACCCAAGAGGGACAGAAGGTCTTTTTTACAGTGGTAGCACCTTTCCGGGGGGTTGGCCACAAAATCAGTGTTTCTCATCTCTCCGGACTCCACCTCCACCCAGCGGGCACCGAAAAGGACGGCCAGGCGTAAGGCCTCCTCCCTTTCCTCCGGGGAGCGGATTACCGAAGCGGCGGTTACCGCCAGCACCCTTTCCCTGCCCAGGGCCTCTATGGCCGCATCCAGCAGAAGAAGGCTGTCCACCCCACCGGAAAAGGCCACCAGCACACTGTCCAGCCCTTTCATATAATCTACCAGGCGGCCGAATTTTTCCCAGCTTCCCATAAAAATCACCTTTCCGGCATTTTTTTTCGCAAGGTATTCGTTCATCCACATAAACATTATTAATTAGATTTGCTACCTTCTGAAGAATGTCCTTCAGGTGATTTATGATTCCTTCTTTTAAGCCACAGAGGACACAGAG
>JAMCVT010000138.1 GCA_023475565.1 Actinomycetota bacterium | reverse complement strand
GGTCGTCCTCCACTACGGATTCTATAAAATTCCAGTATTCACCTTGATCGGCAAAAACGATCAGGTTGTACCTGTACGCCATGCTCATCCGCCTTTAAGCAAAGAGTGGCGGGGGTACCGCCACTCTATTAATGATTTTTTTCTTACCGGAGCAACTGCAGGACGCCCTGGGGCTGCTGGTTGGCCTGGGCCAGCATGGCGGTGGCCGCCTGGGTCAGGATGTTCATCTTGCTGAACTCCATCATCTCTTTGGCCATGTCCACGTCGCGGATCCGGGACTCGGCTGCCGCCAGGTTCTCGGAGGAGGTGCCCAGGTTGTTGATGGTGTGTTCCAGGCGGTTCTGGTAGGCGCCGAGCTTGGACCGCTCGGTGGATACCTTGGTCATGGCCGAGTCGATAATTTTAATGGAAATATTGGCCTGTGACTGGGTCTCCACCTTGAGCCCGTTTATGCCCAGGGCTATGGCCTTCATGTCTTCAACCTGGATTTCCAGATTCTGGCCGTTGTTCGCCCCGATGGCCAGGATGTTGGTGCCGTCCGTCCGTTTGTCCTGGGCGCTTCTTATTTTTTCCAGGGCAGAGAGATCCTCGGTGGCTGAGTTGCGGATGTTGCCGCTGCTGTCCTTGACCGTCATGGTGATGGCGCCCAGGTCGTAGCTGGTTCCGCCCTGGCCCGACACGTAAATCGCGCCGCTGGCGTTGATTTCCACTTTTCCGCTGGCGCTGATGCCGAACTGTTCGCTGACCCATTCCAGGAAACTTCCGAGGGTGCCGGTGGCGGCGGGCACGGTAAACACCGAGGAAACATAGGTGTCTCCCTTTTTGCCGGTCAGGGTGATGGTGTCGCCGGTGATGATCCCGAACACGTTGCTGTTGGCGTCGGCCAGGGCCTGCATCGAGGTTGTGCCGTCGGCCAGGGCGCCGCCCGAGGCCCGCAGAATCACTGTCCCCGACAACTGGGCGCCGAGAGCCGCGCTTACGGCCACGCCCATATCGCCGTTGATCAGCTTTTTGGTGTTGAACTCGGTGGATGAGGCAATGCGGTTGATCTCGGAGCTCAGTTGGTCAATTTCCTTTTGAATCTGGGCCCGGTCGGCAGTGGTGTTGGTGTCGTTGGCGGACTGCACGGCCAGTTCGCGCATCCGCTGCAGGATGCTGTGGGTCTCGTTTAAAGCTCCTTCAGCCGTCTGCAGCATGGAGATGCCGTCCTGGGAGTTGCGCACCGCCTGGTCCAGTCCACGGATCTGGCCGCGCATTTTTTCGCTGATGGCCAGTCCGGCGGCGTCGTCACCGGCGCGGTTGATGCGCAGTCCCGAGGACAGTTTCTCCAGCGACTTGGAAGTGATGATGTTGTTGTTGGACAACTGGCGGTAGGTGTTCAGGGCCGCGATGTTGTGGTTGATTCTCATAATATCTTCCTCCTTGAATTCTTCTCGCCGCAGTCCTTTGCGGCGCTGGAGGCCTTATCCCGTCGGCCGCCGGGGATGAAGCCTCCTGATGTTTATATCGGCAGTTTTTTTGATAGGTTTAGGGTTGACTGCACGTTTTGTCCGGTTTTTTATTTTTTTCGACAGGTTTGATTAGGGCTTCAACCTCTGCCAGAATTTCCCTGGAAGCCACGGCCTCCCTGTTTTCCCGCCGGATGGCCTGGTAAATCTCGCTGCGGTAGACGGCCACCTCCGGCGGGGCCTCGATGCCGATGCGCACGTTATCCCCGGTGACTTCCAGCACTACGATGCGAACGCTGTCGCCGATGTTCAGGGACTGCCCCTTTTTTCTTGACAGTACAAGCATTTATCTGTCCTCCGCGGCTGATTTTCCGTCTGTTGCCGGCAGGGGGTGGCGAACGCCGTAGCGCCGGTCGTTCAATACAACCTGGCGGGCCGTGCCGGTGGCGGTATTTATCGCCACCGGGGCCAGGAGGTTGGCGGTGGCGTTTTTCAACCCGCAGCCGGCATTGACGATGCAGAACACCGCTACCTGTTCCGGCGCGCCAAAACCCAGGGTTTCGGCTTCCTCGTCCGGCAGGTCGAATTCATAACCGGGAAACAGCGCAAAGGGGTTTACCAGAATAAATCCAGTGTTCTCGTCCTCCATTGACTGCAGGAAGAAAAAAGGCGAGTCTTCCGACAGGGCGATGAGGGCGAACCTGGTCAATTCCAGGGGCAGGCCCGGCAGGCCCGCCGGGAAGGTGAATACCTTTTGTTCCCGGATCACAGTAATCCCTCCAGACTTTAATTCTTTGAGCCCGGCGTTTTCAACGCTGCCGGGGGGGGGCCGCCGCCAGTCATTTTTCCGTGACGATCTTGGGCGGCAACTAACCTTAATTATATTTGTCGTTTTTTTTTGGTCAAGGTTAAATTTTCCGGGCAGATTTTCCGCGAAAATAAAAAGATTTTAGTTGCGGCATCTTAAGTTTTCAGCTTTTGGATCCGATAAATTGTTTAAATATAAAAAAAGAGGGTGTTCTGTATGAGTTCAAATTTACGCATAGGCGGCCTTGCCAGCGGCATGGATATAGATAAAATGGTCAGCGATTTAATGAAGGCCCAGCGCATGAAGGTGGACGGAATAAAGCAAAACAGGCAGTTGGTGGAATGGCGGCAGGTTGATTACCGTACGGTCAACAGTTCTTTGATGACATTGAAGAACACGACCTTCAATATGAAATTACAGGGAACCTACCAGGCCAAGTCCGCCACCTCGTCCAATGAGAGCGCCGTCACCGCCGCCGCCGGCAACTCGGCCGCGCCGGGGATATACAATGTCAAGGTGACTCAACTGGCCCAGGGTGTAACCAAGGGCAGCCAGTCCAAGCTGGCTGAGGAAACAAACTCCGACGGAACCACCAAAACTTTGGCCGCCCAGTTCGGAATTTCCGGTACCGTCAGTTTTACCCTGGAAGGAAAGTTGGTGGACGGAGTGCGCAAGTCTCAATCCTTTGATATTGACACCGGTGCGCATACCGTCAGTTCACTGGTGTCGGAAATCAACAGGCACAGCGACGTCTTGGGTATAAGTGCCAGTTATGATTATAACGACAACAGATTTTTTCTGACTACCACCGGCACGGGAACGGACTACGGAATTAATGTTACCAGCGACGCAAAAACTTTTTTGTCTGACGCCAATGGTGACGGAAGCAACACATTGAAATTGCTCATCAAGACGGGCGCCCTTTATCAGGGCCAGAACGCAAAGTTCGATTTCGGCGATGTGACGAATATGGAGAGCAAGACCAACACTACTACCGTAAACGGTATAACGCTCAACCTTAAACAGGGTGGGGGAGCCACCAGCACCATTTCAGTAAAAAGCGACACCAACGCAGTTTACGATTCTATAAAAACTTTTATCGACCAGTACAACACCACCCTCGGTTTGATAAACGGTGAACTGTCCGAGGAGCATTACAGAGACTACCTGCCCCTGACGGACGGCCAGAGGGAACAGTTGACCGAGACCCAGCAGAAGGAATGGGATGAAAAGGCTAAAAGCGGTATGCTGCGGAACGACAACTACCTGTCGGGGGCGGCGGGGAAAATGCGCACCGTCATCAGCAGTGTGGTGGAGGGTATAACGCCGGTCAGTGTAGACGGTAAAAAAGTAACCCATAACTCCCTGTCCGCCGTCGGTATTGTAACCGGTCTGTATGTCGAAGATGGTAAGCTGTACCTGAAAAATAACGGGGCGGACTTAAAGAAAGCCATAGAGTCGGATCCCGACGGGATCACCAAATTATTTACCAACGATTCCACTAAAGAATCGGAGCGGGGGATCGCCCAGCGTCTTTATGATGAACTGGACGGCGCAGTCAAGGGCATTATTGAAAAGGCCGGGATGCAGTCTAGCTTCAGCCTGTATGACGGCAGCGCACTGGGTAAGAAGTTGTATGACCTTGATAAGCAGATTGCCCGGTGGAATGACCGGCTGAACGATATGGAAGAACGCTACTGGCGGCAGTTTACCGCCATGGAAAAGGCCGTAAACCGGATGAATGCCCAAAGCGCCTGGTTGTCACAGCAGTTAAGCGGAGATCAAAATAAAAGTTAAGGAGATGCAAAATGAGCTTGGCATTGAACCCGTACCTTCAGTACAAGCAGAACGCGGTGAAGGGCGCCAGCCGGGGAGAGCTTACCTTAATGCTTTATGACGGCCTGGTGAAGTTTATCAAGCGGGCTTTAATATCCATGGAACAGAATGATCTTAACGGGTCCCATAATGCTCTTATGCGGTGTCAGGAGATTGTGTCCTACCTTAATGACACACTGGATCAGAGTTACGATCTTGCTGGAAATCTATCGGCTCTGTATGAATATATGAACCGCCGTCTGGTGGAGGCCAATGCCCAAAAGGACAGTCAAATTGCCGGAGAAGTGCTGGAACTGGCTATGGATATGCGTGACACCTGGCAGCATGCCCTAAAGTTGGTCGGGGAGACGGGCTGATAAAATGGAACTGCACGGCTGTGAGGAAATTTTGCTGCAGGACCTGCTGATATTGCACCGCCGGAAATACAAACTGCTGGAGGAAATGCTGGGGGCCACAAAAACAAGATCCGGCTTAAATGAAGCGGACCAACCGGAGGAAATACTGGCGTTTATTGAAGCCAGGCAGGGTTGTATGGAAAAGGTCGATATTCTAGACGCGGAGATAAAAAAGCTTACACTGCGCCTGCATCATCTGGCGGGGGAGGAAGGCCTTGGTGTAAGCGGCAAAATGATTAAGGAACAGCAGCGGTTGTGCCTGGATCTGGTAGAAAAAATGCAGGAACTGGACCGGCGGCAGAAACCCAAACTGGAAATGCAGATGTCCAAGTTCAAGGATCTGCGGGAAAAATTAAGGTTATGCCGACAGACAGTCAACGCTTTTCGCCGAACCCCCTATTTCTCGGAAAGTGTGTTTATTGATAAAAGGAAATAGTAAAGGACGGTATTTTTTGAGCTGCAGAGAACACAGGATCTCCGTGTTCTCCGTGAACCCTGTGGTTAAATTTTATTTTGGGGGAATTAAAAATGAAAGTAGAGGGTGTGGGCAAGTCGGCGCCTGTGGAACCTGTAAGGCCTGACATTGGAAAGACAGCCGGGGACACCAATCTGGGGTTGGTTAGAACGAATCAGGGGGAAGGACAAAAGGAACGGCAAGTTAATATCAAGGAAGTTGAAAAAGCCATTGACCTGTTCAATGAGACCATGAAAAGCTATAATACCGAACTGCAGTTTACTTTGCACAAGAGTAGCGGGGAGTATGTAGTCAAGATTATAAATACAAAAGATCATACCGTAATCAGGGAGATCCCTCCGGAACGGGTTCTGGACATGGTGGCGCATTTCAAGAAGATGTTAGGTCTTATTGTAGATAAATTTATTTAAGCGGAAGACTTTTCCCAGCCGAAAAATGAAAAGTCCATTGCCAGGACATGTTAATGTGCCTGGTTTGTTTTTATTTTATGGCCTCTTTTTATTAATCTTCTTGCTAAAAAAAGTAAAATTTTAAAGGAATTTAGAAGGAATAAAAGCGGAAGTTGTTGAATTATTAGGCTTAGCGTAACAGAAAAACACTGGAAAAGTTCAAATTTTATTATTTTTAACCAACGATTCTGTCAAATCCGGAGGGATATCAGTGAACCTGTTCGACAGTCCCGTTATGATTGCCCTGGCTAGGCAACTGGACTCATCAACTCTTACCCAGAGGGTTATCGCCAATAATGTTGCCAATGTTAATACTCCGGGCTTTAAAAAGTCCTATGTTTCCTTCCAGGACGAACTAAAACGGGCTCTTGACACCGGAGCCCCTTCCCTCATCACCGCAAACCCAAGGCATTTAGGAGGAAAAGTTGATATTGCACAGGTAAAGCCCAGAGTTGTACAGGAGAACGGGACTACCATGCTGTATGGACAGAACAATGTGGACATCGATGAGGAAATGGTAAACCTGGCGGCCAACTCTATTACCTATGATTTTGGTGTAAATGCTATTTCAGGGAAAATGGGACTTTTAAGCTATGTAATCAAGGGAGGAAGGTAAAATATGCCGTTGTTTGACTCCTTTGCCATAAGCTCATCCGGAATGACGACCAACAGATTGTGGCTTGATTTGATTACAAACAATGTTGTAAACATGAATACGGCGGGAAGACCGGGAGACCCCAGCCTTCAGCCGTATAGAAGGCAGGTGCCGGTGTTCTCGGAGTTGTTGGAGACAGCCGGCGGGTCTGTTCCCGGAAAGGATCGTTTAAAGGGTATGGGTGTTCATGTGCCAAGGGTAGTGGAGGACCCTGCCGAACCTAGAATGGTGCACGACCCGTCACACCCCTATGCCGATGAAAATGGATACGTTGCCTACCCGAATATTAACATAGCCAATGAGATGGTAAATATGATCGCCGCCACCAGAGCATATGAGGCCAGTGTGACAGCCGTTAATGCGGCCAAAAGCATGGCCTTAAAGGCGCTGGAAATAGGGCGGGGATAGGTTGGGGGATAGAATATGAATGTTCCGCCTCTGCAGATGATTATGCCGTCTGAGATGAAAGCCGCGCCTGAAAAGCAGGGTGCTGCCGGGGAGGGCTCCTTCGGAGAAGTTTTGAGCAGAGCGCTGGCTGATGTCAACAGTGCCCAGTTAAAGGCTGACGAAACCACCAAACAGTTTTTGACAGGTGAGATTCAGGATATTCACCAGGTCACTATAGCTGCGGAACAGGCCAGAATAATGATGCAGCTGGCTGTTGAGGTGAGAAACAAAGTTGTAGAGGCTTATCAGGAAATGTCACGCATGCAGGTGTAACTTGAAAGGTTGAGTGCATACATGAGTCAGATGTCTCCCCTCCCGGGGGTGTGATTAGATGAATTTTAAACAGCTTCCAGCCAATTTCAGTGAAAAATGGCAGGCATTAAATCAAACAAGAAAAATAATAACCATTTTAGCGGCTACTGCAGTGCTGGTCAGCCTTGCAATTATCGGTCAGGTTCTTTTCAGCACACCCTATGCGCCTCTCTTAACCGGACTGGACCCCAAAGATGCCGGCAAAATTACCGAGGAACTGAAAAAAGAGAAAATAGCCTACAAAGTGACGGATCAGGGAAAGACCATAGAAGTACCCGAGAAAATTGTTTATGATACCAGGATTAAACTGGCCAGCAGCGGTTCATTGTACAGCAGCGGGGTCGGTTTTGAACTATTTGACCAGAAAAAATTCGGCATAACCGAGTTTGAGCAGCAGGTGGGCTATCAGCGAGCTCTGCAGGAGGAGCTTAGGAGGACGATCATCCAGGTGGAGGCGGTGGAGCAGGCCCGGGTACATCTGGTGCTGCCCAAAAAAAGCCTTTTTCTGGATGAGCAGTCTGAGCCGTCCGCCTCTATCGCTCTTAAGCTTAAGCCCACGTCAAAAATATCTGAGGAGAATGTGCGCGGGATAGTGGATCTGGTGGCTGGCAGTGTGGAAGGGCTGAAGCCTGAAAATATCCATATTATAGATATGCAGGGAAACTCACTCAGCGACAACCTGAAACTTGATAAATCCGCCAGCCTTACCAAGGCATCGATAGACCGCAACGATATCAGGCGGGCCTATGAAAAAGAGCTTGAGACAAGGATACAGAACATGCTCAGGCAGATTTTGGGATCGGGTATGGCGGTGGCCATGGTTACGGCCGAATTGAATTTCGACCAGGAGCAGTACAAGTCCACCACCTATGATAAGGGACAGGTCTTAAGCGAGCATAATGTCAATGAAACCGGGACAGGGCCGGGAAGCGCCGGGGGTGCTCCGGGAACGGACTCGGAGCTGCCCGGTAAAAGTATCCCCGCAGCCGGAGGCAGCGGAGGGGGGTCCTATGCAAAACAGGAATCCACCACTAACTACCAGGTGCCCAATAAAGAGGAAACAGTTGTTAAGGCCCCCGGAAGCCCAAGAAGGCTGTCGGCATCAGTGGTTTTAAACGGCAATTACTCAGAGGCCCAGGTAAAGCAGATTGAAGGCGTGGTGGCGGCGGCCATTGGCTACGACACCTCACGCGGTGACCAGATTGTGGTGTCCAGCATGACCTTCGACGATTCCGAGAAAAAAGAAATTGGGGCCGAGCTGGCCCAGCAGAAGGCCCAGGAGGAGAAGCAAAAGCAGCTTATAACAATAGGTGTGGCAGCCGTCATAGGTCTGGTGCTGCTGGTGCTGCTGGCCAGGTTTGTGTCCAGGCAGCTGCGCAGCAGGGCGGAGAGGCTGGCTGCGCTGAGGTTGCAGGAAGAGGAAGCACGGAAGAGGGGACTCCTGGAAGATCATTTGGATAAGGATATAGAAATTCCCAAGATTGCTTCAGCCCAGGATGAGGTTAGGGAAATAGCCAGCGGCAATCCCGATGGTGTGGCTGAGATATTAAAACTTTGGATAAAGGAGTAATAGTAGTATATGTCAATGCCGGTAAAACTCAGCGGCATCCAGAAAACAGCTATTCTTTTGATAACTCTGGGCTCTGACCTTTCCGCAAAGGTTCTTAAAAAGAGTTTCTCCGAAGAGGAAATAGAAAGGATCACCGGAGAAATATCGATGTTTGAAAATATCCCCAGGGATATACAAAAAAACGTATTGGAAGAGTTCCTGCAGTTTGTCCAGGCGCGGGAATACCTGATGCGGGGCGGGTTCGACTATGCCAAGGAGCTCCTGGAAAAAGCCATGGGCAATCAAAAGGCCGTCGAAATACTGGAGAAGGTAGCTGTAAACCTTCAAAACGTCCCTTTCAGCAATCTCAGGAAAACAGAGGCCAAACATCTTTTCAATTTTATCAGGGAAGAGCACCCGCAGACCATTGCCCTTATACTTACCTACCTGCACCCTGAGCAGTCTTCAATGATATTGGCCGCACTGCCGCCGGAACAGCAGGCGGATGTGGCCAAAAGGGTGGCTATAATAGAGCGCATCGCCCCCGAGGTACTCAAGGAAGTGGAAAAGGTGCTGGAAAGAAAGATGTCCATGATAGTGCCTAACCAGGAACAGCATACCGGAGGCATCAAAACACTTGTCAATATACTTAACAGGGTGGACCGCTCTACCGAGAAGACAATACTTGAAGAGCTGGAGACAAACGATCCCGAGCTGGCAGATGAAATACGCAAGCTGATGTTTGTCTTCGAGGACATCATAAAGCTGCATGACGTGGCCATCCAGAGGGTCCTGCGGGAGGTTGAGCAAAAAGACCTGGCCAAGGCCATGCGGGGGTCCAATGAAGAAGTGGCTGAAAGGATATACAAGAACATGTCAAAGCGGGCGGCAGACATGCTGAGGGAAGAAATTCAGTTTATGGGTCCGGTTCGACTGAGGGATGTGGAAGAGGCCCAGCAGAGGATTGTTCAGGTAATCCGCCGGCTGGACGAGGCTGGAGAGATTATAGTTGCCCGGGGTGGAGAAGATGCTATTGTCCTCTAAAATAATTAAAGGTCTTGATAAGTCTTTCGATTGCAGGCTTATTGAGCTGAGACACATATTCAATGAAGAAGATATCGTTGTTACCGGGACTGAAGAAAACGGGATAACGGAACCGGCTATTGACTATGAAAAGCTGGCTGCCCTTATGCTGAAGGAAGCTGAGGAAAAAGCCAAAAAAATAATTGATGAGGCAAAAAAAAGTGCTGCCGGGATAGAGGAGTACTCCAGGGAAAAAGCCGGGGAAGAAGCAGAAAGGCTTAAGCATGAAGCAGCCCGGGAGGGATTTGAAGAGGGTAAAAAAGAAGCTCTGGCCAAGGCTTCAGCCGATGCCTCATTTTTAAGGGACCAGGCCCGGTCAGTGCTCAGACAGGCCGAGGAGGTCAGAAGACAGACCCTTGAATCCCTGGAGTCGGATATAGTCAAGCTGTCTATAGAAATGACTGAAAAGATTATTTCCGCCAAATTAAATCTGGACCCCGGGGTAATTGTTGAAATAGCAAAGGAAGCTATAGGGATGCTTCACAAGAGGGATCAGGTGGTATTGTATGTAAACCCGTCCGATATGGACCTGTATGAAGAAAGGCGCGGCGATCTGGTAAAAGCTCTTTCTCCGAAAGGAGAGCTTATTATAATAAAGGACCCGGAAATAGAAACCGGAGGATGTATTGCTGAAACTGAAAATGGTCGTGTGGACGCCACTCTGGACAGCCGCTGGAAGGCTCTGCTGGAGTCCCTGGGGGAGATTAAAAAGTGACTGAAATCAGGGAAATAGACCTGGAAAAGTGGAGGCGCAGGGTAAGGCAGACAAAAATAATCTATCCAACCGGGCAGGTGACCAGAGTCATAGGGCTTACGGTGGAGGCCAGGGGTGTTTCGGCCAGAATTGGTGAGGTATGCGATATTCTGGTGCCTGGTGAGCCAGTGCCGGTCAAGTCAGAAGTGGTGGGATTTTTAGATAATAATACACTGTTAATGCCCTTGGGTGAATTGAGAGGGATTTATCCCGGATGTGCGGTGGTGCCAAATGGAAGGTCGTTTACCATAAGGGTTGGCCAGCATTTGCTGGGCAGGATAGTAGACGGCCTGGGAAAGCCCATTGACTGGGAGGAGCCGGACTGGAACACCGGAGTGGAGGTGTCTGTGGACAATTCACCTCCCAATCCGCTGTACAGAAAAAGAATAACCGATGTGCTGGCTACCGGGGTAAAGGCCATAGATGGACTGCTTACCTGCGGCAAGGGGCAGCGCCTGGGCATATTTTCCGGCAGCGGTGTTGGCAAGAGCACACTGCTGGGAATGATAGCCCGCCATGGAAATGCCGATGTCAATGTGATTGCGCTGGTTGGTGAGCGAGGGCGTGAGGTAAGGGAATTCATTGAAAGGGATCTGGGTGAAGGCCTTGCCAAATCAGTAGTGGTGGTGGCCACATCAGATCAGCCTGCACTGGTAAGGCTAAAAGGGGCCTTCGTGGCCAGCGCCATAGCCGAGTACTTTAGGGATCAGGGCAAGGATGTTCTTTTGATGATGGACTCGGTGACCAGGTTTGCCATGGCTCAGCGCGAGGTGGGGCTGGCGGTGGGGGAGCCCCCTGCCACAAAGGGATATACACCGTCTGTATTTGCCCTTCTTCCCCGGCTGATGGAGAGATCGGGCATGGGAGTAAACGGTTCGATAACGGCATATTACACAGTGCTGGTTGAGGCTGATGACATGAATGAGCCCATTGCCGATGCAGTGAGAGGTATACTTGACGGACACATTGTTTTGTCAAGGGGGCTGGCTGCCAAGGCCCATTACCCGTCCATAGATATTTTGGACAGCGTCAGCAGGCTGATGCCGGAACTGGCCACCGCAGATCATTACAGCAGGGCCATGTCTATAAAGGAAAATATAGCAGTATACAGGGAGGCCGAGGACCTGATCAACATAGGGGCCTATGTGCAGGGATCCAATGCCAGAATTGATAAAGCTATCAAATGCAATGACTCTATAAACAGTTTCCTGAAACAGGATATAAAAAGCGAGTTTTCCTTTGAGGAAGTTGTGGCCGAAATGAAAGGAATAATTCAGTAAAATGTAAATATATGAATATTTTTATCCAAATGTAAAATTAGGGCAGCGAAAGGTCCAAATACAGACTCGAAATAATTGCCATTTTTACATTTTTAGTGAGAAAATGTTTATTAGGTTCTTACTGGGATTATTTCCCGGGGAGGTTTTCGGAAGTGAAAAGGTTTTCATACAGACTTGATACTGTGTTGAGAAGACGTGTTAATGATGAAGAAAAGGCAATAATAGCACAGTCGGCCGCTCAAAAAGAATACACGGTTCGTCTGGGTGAGCTGGAAAGGCTGCAGACAAATTTAAAAAATGCCTGTGAAACTGAATACAGAGAGCTGAACACCCATGAAATAATGACCCGCTGGGTATATATGGACTACCTGAAAACTTCTGCCGAAGAGCAGGAGCAGGTTGTTGAAAAAGCCCGCCGGGAACTGGAAAGAAAAAGGAAGGCACTGGTTAAAGCCCGCAGGGACAAGCTTGTTCTGCAAAATCACAAGGACAGGCTCTATGAAAGCTATACTGCAGAACTGAACAGGTGGGAAGAAAAATTAAACGATGACCAGTGTACCGCGCTGGCCCATGCCGGAAGGTTTAGAAGCTCATCCTGATTGAAACTGCTGTCCGAAGCCAGAATTCAGAATCCAGAAGCCAGAATCCACAATTCAGAATGAGCAAGTATTCCTAATATGCTATTTAAAAGTACTTGCAAGTATTCTCTGTGATCTCTGTGGTTTATAAAAAAGACATTCATTATTTTCAGAGATATCGCCTGCAAAGCCAAACATAAATTCTGGATTCTGAATTCTGGATTCTGGCTTCTGACGGAATAATCTGTCAGGATAAGGAAAAATAGATATGGAAAGGAGGTGTGAAATGAAAGCGGACGCAGTAAGCATGCCCTCAACAGCTATAGAAACATCCGGAAATAGGTGTTTTGGATCTGATGCAATGCCGGGCGATTTTCTTATGGCTCTGATGGGAGTATTGCTGCAGCAGGGCGGTAGTGAAAACTCATCTGCGGAACCCCCCGGGGGCCTGCTGTTTCAGCAGGGTGAGGTGGTTTTAAACGGACTGCCGGCAGTGTCTGTGGCCGGGATGGTAAAGCTTTACCCCCAGGGCCAGGTCCCGAAAATAACACTGCCTGAAAGTCCGCCGGGGACTGAATCTAACCTGGCCGGCGGGAAAAGTATGCCGAACCTCCTTATGCCCTGGGTTGAGCCCTTAGCCAACAGTACTGGGACCGTGGCGCCCAATAGTATATCTCAGCCAGGTCCGTCAGCCTTAGGAGTAGCTTTCTTGGGAACTCCAGTTTTCGGGCAGGAGGCCAATGGAGCCGCACAGGTGCTGGCAGACGGAGAAATGGGCGCCAGTGTACAGGTTCTGAAAGGCGGAGAAACAGGCGTCAATATACAGGTGCAGGTGGATTCAGGGAACAGCGGCGGTGCAAGGGTACCCCAGGCACTTTCGACTTTGCAGAACAGCACAGTCCCAGCAGGTGCAGCCGGATTGATTACCACTGTAAATAATGCTGAAGTCCTCCCTGACGCTGCAGTACCAAAAGGGGAAGCAGCAGATTACTTGCCGGTCAAAAACAGTATTCCGGCTGGCCCGGTGAAAGTTCCAGGTAGCGCAGGTGGATCAGGGAAAAATGAATACCAGACTCTTTCGGTAATGGAAGAACAAACGGAGCATGCTCTTCCTGAAATGCCGGAGAGAAAGGAAAAGGCCAGCAGCATTAGCCCGGCAGGCCGGCTGGCGCAGAACGCAGACTCAGTGGCACAGGTTGCCCAAAATGGTCGGCCTGAGGCAGTTCAAGGGAACAGAGATGCTTTAGCGATGGCGGGCCAGGTGGAAGATAGTTCGGTTGAGGCAGTATGCATAACAGATTCTGACGGGGCCGAGGGAAAGGGCAGCGATGCAAGGCCTGGTGGATTCGAGCTCCATGGTGAAATGCAGATTAGCACCACCACTCAGCTATCCAACATCACCGGAAAAAAGCTGGCGGCAGAAATAATTCCCTATGTTATGAATGCATTGAAGAATTCAGGTGGTGAAAAAAGCAGGGTAACGGTGCTAAGGATGAAACTGGAGCCGGAGAATCTGGGCGAGATAAAGATAAGGCTATCCTTTGCAAAAGGTGAGTTGACGGCTCATTTTTACACAGCCAGCGGACTGGTGAAGGATGCCGTTGAGGGATCCCTGCCGCAGCTCAGAGAGACCCTGAGCCAGTACAACATAAATCTGGGTGAAGCCAACGCCTTTGTGGGGCAGGAACAGCAAAACAATAACAGTGCCAGGTTCGGGGGATATCACCAGGGCGGATCAAAGGGCCAGGCGGGGATTAATTATCCGGTCAGCCCTGCCGGAGATGCCGCAAGGAGTGAGCCCGGCTACGGCAGCAGCGCTCTGGATTTACTTATATGAAAAGTGGTGAGGTTGTGGATACGGTTACGGCAGCCGGAAATAACGATTACAGCCTGCCGGAGAAGGAAAGAGTGCCTAAAAAGGTTCTGGACAAGAATGACTTTCTCAACCTGCTGGTTGCCCAGCTAAAAAACCAGGATCCATTGGAACCGCAGAGCAATGAGCAGTTTATAGCCACAATGGCGCAGTTTAATTCTCTTGAAACCCTGTCGTCTCTTGACAAGAATACTCAGTACAATCAGGCTATGTCCATGGTGGGCAAATCTGTGACGGTGCAGGAGCTAAATGAGGATTCAGTCACCGGAACAGTGGAAAAAGCAGGTGTTGTGGAAGGGAAGGTGGTTGTATATGTCGGAGGAAAAGAATACAGTATTTCCGATGTCAAAGAAGTACATCCACAGGAATCAAGCCAGATAGCCCCTTTAGCGGGGGACCTGCTGCAGGCCGCTATGCTGATTGGCAAGGAGGTATCTCTGGACGGCCAGCCGGGAGGTTTGGTCGACAAGGTCGGTATGGTGGATGGAAATGTAAAAATCTATGTTAACGGAGTTTCTTATGATATTACCTGTATCTCTGAGATAAGTAACATAGGTGAAAATACAGCCAGCCAGCCTGAACCGGGGGTTGCATCAGAATGAAAGTACAGGGCAGGGAACAGAGCAGACAGCCCCTCATAATTCCCCAGCCGGCAGCAGAAATAACCAGGAACAGGCCGGTTGACACCCCGGCGGGAAATGTCCGGGCCAACCCGGTAAAACAAAATTTTGGTGAAGTACTTTCAGCGGAATTTAAAAAATCGGCTGATTTGAAGCTGTCGGCCCATGCCGAGCGCAGGCTCAGGGAAAGAAATGTGATCCTGGACAGGGAGGATATGCAGAAGATCGAGGGGGCTGTTCATAAAGCCGCCGCCAAGGGTTCCAGAGAATCATTGGTTATATACGGAGACCTGGCTCTGGTGGCTAATATAAAGAACAAGACCATTATTACGGCCATGGAAGGTAAAGACATGAACGAACATGTGTTTACCAACATCGACAGCGCTGTGTTTATAAGGAAAGGGGACACACCTGCGTAAGCGGAAAGGGGACACACCTGCTGAAGCAATGGTATTCCCCTGGGACAGGAATGTCCCCGATCGGTATAGGTATTCCTTGGGACTGAATGTCCCCGATAGTTTGCAGCCGGCCCGAAAGGAGGCTGCCGGCCGCTGAACGAATGAGGCGGCCAATACAGAAAAATAGGAGGATGTATAATGATCAGGTCTCTATTTTCAGGCGTTTCGGGGATACGCAATCACCAGATTCGTATGGACGCGCTTTCAAACAACATTTCAAACGTAAATACAACCGGTTTCAAGGCCGGCCGGGCCAATTTTCAGGACAGCCTCAGCCAGCTCTTAAGGGGTGGTGGAGCCGGGAGAAACCCGATGCAGGCAGGAACGGGGATAAATACAGCCAGCATTGGCAACAAGATGGAGCAGGGTCCTCTTCAGGTAACCGGTAGAACATTGGATATGGCTATTTCAGGTGTGGGATTCTTTTGTGTCAAACAGGTGGACCGGGATGGAACTGAGGTTGACCCTCCGCTTTACACCAGGGATGGCGCATTCTTTCTGGATGAGGAAAATTACCTGGTGAACTCCAGCGGCTGCAGACTGCAAAATGACGGTACCAGCATTCAACTGGGCACGGAAGACATAGTTTCCATTTCCGTAGACAAGACCGGGGTAATTACATACTATCCCGCTGGAAGTGATACATCGGTTACCGACCAGACAATAACAATAAATACCTTTAAAAACCCGGAAGGTCTGGAAAAGGTGGGCAACAGCCTTTACAAGGAGGCTTCCAGCTCAGGTGTGGCATCGGCTGCAACGGCACCGGGGACAGGCGGCGTAGGTACCATTGAGTCCGGCTACCTGGAAATGTCCAACACTGACCTCAGTGATGAGTTTACCACCATGATCACCACCCAGCGCGGATATCAGGCCGCTTCAAGGGTAATAACAGTGTCTGACACACTTTTGGAGGAACTGATTCAACTGAAACGTTAGTTTAATTAACTAAAAAGGCTGCCTGTCCCTAAGGACGGGCAGCCGATTAGGGAGTAGGATCGATGGCTGCTAAAGAAGAAAAGGAAAATGGGAAACAGGAAAAGAAAAAATTCGGGGCAATGAAGATTATCATTGCCGCAATTGGGGCCCTTATTGTAGGGGGTCTTATAATGGGGGTATTCATTTACAGTTTTGGCATACCGGGGCTGGCGCCCAAGGACAAGGAGAATAAGAAGGTTAACATGGAAAACCTTGACCTGGGTGAAAGGGTTGTCAACCTGTCAGACTCCGGGGGAAGCCGCTACCTGAGGGTGCGCATGGTTTTGGAATTCAAAAAGGATGAAAAGCTTGCCACCGAGCTGAAAGAGAAAAATGCCGCCATCATGGAAGGAATAATACATGTGTTTCGCAGTAAAAATGTGGACCAGATAAGGCCTCTGGATAAAGAGGAAGTGGTCAAGACGGAGATTTTGGAGTCCATCAACAAGAGCCTGGAAAACGGCAAAATAGAGAGGATCTATTTCACGGATTTCCTTATTCAGTAATTCTTGAGGGGGCTGTCAAGCCATGATGAAGCAGGAAGAAATAAAGGAATTTCTGAGCAGGATGTCCGGCCCGGACAATATTGTGAGGAAGGTCGAGTATCCATCTTTTGATCTTCCCGGTCCCGGGGATAAAATGAAGGTCAGCATCAATTTCATTGATGACATCCAGGTTATTATATGCGCCGAGCTGGGTAAAACCACCATGAAAATAAAGGACATTTTGAAGCTGGGAGAAGGATCGGTGCTGGAGTTGGACCAGTCTGCCGGGGAAACCGCCGAGATTTACGTCAATGACCAGAGTTTCGGCAAGGGTGAAGTGGTGGTCATCGGCGGCAATTTCGGCATAAGAATGGAAAGCATTCTGCAGACCGAAAAAAAGGAAGGTATTGGTAAGTCTTAGTGAACAGTGAAATGCTTTGGGCATTAATAAAAATTATAGTCTTTCTTCCGCTGGTGACCGCACTGGCTTATTTTTTAATGAAGTACGGCCTAGCCAGACATCCCCTTGCTATTGGCGGGAGGCGCCGCATGCGCCTAGTGGAACAAGTTCCGCTAAGTCAAAAAGCCTATGTCAGCCTGGTGGAAGTGGGGGGAAGATATATTATACTGGCCCACTCGGAAAACGGCTTCCAGGTAATAAGGGAGATGGATGAGCTTCCGGACCCCATACTTTTGCAGGAAGCAGAAACGCCCAGCTTTAAGGCTGTCTTAAAGAACTTTAAGCTGCCATCGGGGGGCAACCCATTGTTAAGTAAATTATTTTTCCGGAAAGGCAAGGAAAGATGACGGTTATAGCTGATTTGCGCCGCTGGTATACAGGGCGGTGTACAACAAGACATCTGGTGTTTTTTATTATTTTCATGGCTGTTTTGGTATTACCCCGCTGCGCATCCGCTGAGCCGCTGCCCGGGATCGACCTGAGGGTTAGTACTTCGGATCAGCCCACAGAAGTAGTGGACAGCGTAAAGCTGCTTGTAATATTGAGTATTATCACCCTTGCACCGGCCTTTATAATGATGGTGACCAGCTTTACCAGGATTATTGTAGTACTTTCCATGCTCAGGGGGGCAATTGGCACCCCCACAGCCCCGCCCAACCAGGTTATGATAGGGCTGGCTCTGTTCCTTACATTTTTTATAATGACGCCGGTATACGGCCAAATAAATGAGAAAGCCGTAAAACCCTATCTAAATAATCAGATTTCACAGGAACAGGCCTTTGCAGAGGCGTACACGCCCCTGAGAACATTTATGTTAAAGCAGACACGGGAGAAGGACCTGGCCCTGTTTGTTTCCATATCAAAGTCAGACCGCCCCCGCAACGAGGAAGATGTGCCTCTGACTGTGCTGGCTCCGGCCTTTGCCATAAGTGAATTAAAGACAGCTTTCCAGATGGGTTTTTTGCTTTATGTGCCTTTCGTGGTGATAGATATTGTTGTGGCCAGCACACTGATGTCCATGGGTATGTTTA
>JAMCVT010000081.1 GCA_023475565.1 Actinomycetota bacterium | reverse complement strand
GGCGTTTTTTTCAATTAGTTCCAAGGCCTCGATACCATTATTGGCAATGCCCGCCAGAACCAAATCATCCTGTTGGCTGATAAATTCCTTTAATAATTCACAAAACTCTCTGTTGTCATCCGCAATCACAATTTTGATAGCTTTACGCATAATTAAGTTTCCCGCCTCCTACCAATATTCTTTTTTTCTATTTATTATTTCATAAGGTATTATAGAGATACATTCGACGGTTGCCAAAGATCTCCTTCAATGAATTTTAAACTAAGTTATGATAAAATACTCGTTTTTTTTACCCAATTTTCATTTTATAAATACTTAATCCCTTCATACTAAGATTTAATATAAATATTATAGGCTACAGATTTCTATAAATATTGCTCATATTTCTATATTATAAAAAGAATAAAATGAGATATAAATATCTCATTTTATGATGCATTTTGTAGTGATTTGTCGTTAAGCAGCCCCATTTCTTTTAACATCCATTCTGCCGGAACCCCATAACCTCTCTGTGGATCATTTATAAAAACATGGGTAACCACACCTACCAGCTTTCCGTCCTGTACTATGGGACTCCCGCTCATGCCCTGTATTATTCCCCCGGTTGCTGCAATAAGCTCACTGTCTGTAACTTTTATTACCATACCTTTGCCTCTGCTGTTCCAGGGGTAAAAAACATCCTGTATCTCCACACTGCAACGGGTTATTTCATTTCCTTCAATTACTGTGTAAATCTCAGCCGGGCCCTTCTTAATTTGGTAACTCATAGCCACCGGAACAGGTTTAGCAAAATACGGGTTATCGGTTAATGCATCTATCTTGCCAAAAATACCGTAACGGGTGTTTTTATCTATGCTGCCGGATATACTGCCGTCCTCCACAATCATGCCCAGTTTCTCACCGGGATGGCCTTTTTTCCCCCGGTGTATCGCCCTTACATGAGCCTCTACTATTCTTCCGTCACTGAGGTCAATTCCCTTGGCAGTGTCCATGTCTGTTATTATGTGACCCAGTGCCCCGTATATTTTGGTTGCCGGGTCGTAAAAGCTGAGAGTTCCTACCCCGGATGCGCTGTCTCTCACAAATAGGCCTATTCTTGGCCGTTTGGTTTCCCGGCACATAATAGCTTTTACCTTTATCTTAACAGCCTTGCTTCCTCTTTTTATCTCCAGCTCAGCCTCTTTTTTTACCCCTATTACACTTATTTCATTTTTAAGCTGGAACTCGTCGGTAACTTTTTTCCCGTTTACTGACAGGATTAAATCGCCAACTTTTACTCCGGCCTCTTCCGCCGGGTTTACTGCATTTCCTCTTTCATCATTGATATTGGACATCCCCACCACCATTACACCCTTGGAGTGCATTAGAATACCTATCGACTGCCCTCCCGGTATGACGGAAACAGGCGAAACCACGTTAACCGCCATTTTTTTGAAGGGGATTATCCCCAGGGCCTTAAAATTTAAATACTGTTTGTCCTGCTGCTCCTCCGGGCCTCCTTTTTCACTTATAACATCAACTGTGAAGCCATTTAACGTTTTGTTGGGGAGCATGCCTATTCTGAGCTGATCCCCGGCGTTTATATTAAATTGGTCCACAAAAGCAGAAACTATAAAGATCGACGAGTTCCAGCTTAAAAATGAAATATGTGCACATAAAGATAATTACTGCCGTAATAGTTGTTAGTAACTTGGGTAAGGCAATCCGGCAGCACCTTCTTTCCAACGACACCCCTCCTTTTTTATCACCTCCATGATACTTGGGAGCGGCTCACTTTTTTCTTTAATTTAAAATAACCAAATTTAAATGCATATATACAGTCTAAATATGCATTACATTTCCAAATGCAGCGTAATTAAAGTAGAATCATTATTTGCAATTATTTCAATTATAAAAAGACGTTTTATGACTTTCGGGCCATTCCTTGAAGAATTCTTTATTTATCACAAGGACATTGAGTTTACAGAGAAAAGAAACTATTTACTTTTAAGTATCCTCTTAGGATACAACCCAAAAATACTTAACTTTTTTACGACACTGTTAACTATTGAGAGTAAAAATGAAAATAAAAAAACCGCCGTCCGGCGGTGCCGTCTTAAAGACGGCGGAAGTCAGAATACTGAATGGTACTGGCATTCCTTTTTTGCATACCTGCGTGGAATGCATTTTTTTACTATAAATTTCTCAGTGATCTCTGTGGCTTTCAAAGACATTCATGAGGGGCAGGGGGTCTTTTCCTGCTCTGGCCAGCATCTGCCTGGCGTGGTCAACCGCTGCCATGCTGGCTGTAAAGGGGATACTGGCCAGTTCATCAACTCTTTCATTATCCTCCAGGGGAACCACTCCGGCCACCGTCCGGCCCCCCGACTCAATTTTTCTTATGGCCATGTGCCTGTCGGCAGCACTGGCCACGCTGGGCGAGTGTGTAACGCAAATCACCTGTCTCCTGGCGGAAAGCTTTTTCAGCTTGAGGGCAACTGAATTTATAGTTATTCCCCCTATTCCTGTATCGACCTCATCGAAAACCAGTGAGGGAGTCTCCTCCATCTCGGCCAGTATCCCCTTTACAGCCAGCAGAATGCGTGACGCCTCACCACCGGAGGCAATCCTGGAAAGGGGCCTCACCGGCTCGCCGGTATTTGCCGACAGGTAAAACTCCGCCTTTTCACTGCCTGTTTCGCCCACGCAGTCAAGCCCGGTAAAATCTATTACAAATTCCGCCCCGGCCATTTCCAGATCTATAAGCTCTTTTTTTATATCTTTTTCCAGCTGCCGGGCACATTTTTTTCTCTTTTCAGTCAGTGCTGAGGCAGACTCAACAAGTCTTCTTTCGATATCATCCAGCTCTGTTTTGAGGGATCCCAGCCTCTGGTCCCCATCTAGAATTTCTGAAAGCTCTTTATTTATTTCATCGCGGTAGCTTAATATTTCTTCTATTGTCTCACCGTATTTCTTTTTCAGCCTGTCCAACAGCTCCAGGCGTCCCTCTATATGCTCCAGCCGGGCAGGATAGAATTCCAGGCTGTCCATGTACGCGGACAGCTCCCGGCAGGCCTCATCGGCCTGGTATAGGCTCTGAGAGGCCAGTTCCCGGGCACGGTAAAGGCCAGGGTCCAGTTCGGCTGCCCTGTCCAGGTTTTTAACCGATTTCCCGGCCAGGTCCAGCATTGATTCCGCCGGCCCCCCGCCGTACATGCACTGATAGCAGTCGTTAACCAGGGCGGAAAGCTTTTCAATATTGACAAGCTTTCTTTTTTCAGACTCCAGTTCCCCGTCCTCGCCTGGGACAGGGTCCGCACTGTCAATCTCATTTACCTGGAATACCAGCATATCCTGTCTTCGCGCCCATTCCCGGTATTTTTCCTGAAGGTCGCTGATAATCTTTCTTTTCCCGGCCCATTCCCGGTAAAGCCATTTTACCCCGGCTGCTGCTCCCGCAATTTCTTCTCCGCCGTATGCATCCAGCAGCTGCAGGTGTTTCGGGGCAAATAGAATCATCTGGTCGTGCTGACCCTGTATGTCTATAAGGGCCTGCCCGAATTCCCTGTACACATTAAGTGTGGTGATCTGGCTGTTTATGCGGCATATGCTCCGGCTCCTGTTTAATTCACGGGACATGACAATTATTCCGGCGCCGTCGCTGTTTATTCCCCTTTCTGAAATCAATCCTTCAATATGTTTGAGCCCGCTAATATCAGCAGTCAGCTGAATAATTGACCGTTCGCAGCCCGCCCTTATATATTCCGTCGAGGACCTGCCGCCCGACACCACCTGAATAGCGTCAATAATGACAGACTTTCCCGATCCCGTTTCTCCGGAAAGTATATTAAGGCCGGGGCCGAGATCAATATCTGTTTTTTCTATAATGCCGAAATCTTTAATAAAAAGATTGAGCAGCATCTCTAACCTCCGGAAAGAACTTTTAATTTGTTTATAATGTCAGGAACCGCACTTTTGGGTTTTACAACCATTATTATAGTGTCGTCTCCGGCTACTGTTCCTATTATTTCCGGCCAGTCCGAATTGTCAATGGCCGAGGCAACCCCCTGGGCCTCACCCGGCAGAGTTTTCAGCACCACCATATTCTCACTGTGATCTATCTTCTGCACTGAATCAACAAATAGCCTTTTCAGTCTTCTTTCCTTGGCGGGGATTGCTGTTCTGTCCGGCAGGGCGTATATTGAAGAATTATCCTCTCCGGGCACCTTTATAAGGCCAAGTTCCTTTACATCCCTGGACACTGTGGCCTGGGTAACCGCAAAACCGGCCATTCCCAGCTCAGCGGCGAGCTGCTCCTGGGTTTCAATTGACTTTGTCCTTATAATATCTATAATTCTTTTTTGCCTGACAGATTTAATCATTTCTTATCTCCGGCCCTGGTTACAAAATATATTTCCGGACTTTTTTTACGGCTGTTCCAGAAAACCATCCTCTGCACTGAAAACTCCCTTTCCTCCAGTCCGGATAAAAGGTCTCCCACTGCCGAGGACTCTTCCACCGCCCCCGGATGACCGGTATAGACCACTATGCTGATCCTGCCCCCCGGCCTTATTATAGACAGCGCCGCCTTTATCCCGGCCGCTGTTGTATCCGGAGCCGTGACCACCGCCCGGCTGCCTCCGGGTAGATAGCCCAGATTAAACATTACAGCGTCTACCGGCGCCACCACCAGCCTGTCCAGCAGCTGGTGACCGCCCAGTATTGTTTTTACTCTTTCCGACAGTCCCCTGCCGGACACCAGAAGGCGTGTCTTCGAAAGGGCTTCCTCCTGTATGTCCAGAGAGTATACCCTGCCTTCAGGACCCACACCTTCCGCCAGAAAAACTGTGTCTTGCCCGTTTCCGGCTGTGGCGTCCACGGCAGTGCCCCCGTTTCCCAGGGCCGGGCGGATAAAAACCCTTGCCCACTGCACGGCGCTGGCTGGACGCTCCGGAACAGTCAAGGCCTTTCACCTTCCCTGAGTTTTTGCTTTAGCACCCTGAAAAAGTTCCTTGTTTTCAGCCTGATAAATTTAACCTTGAAGGGAGACCTGGTTATCTTCACCACATCGTTTTTAACAAGCTTCAGCCCGTGCTGCCCGTCGATGGTAAGCATTACCTCACCCTTTTCAGACAGCAGCTCAACCTCCACCTCGCACTCCGGCGAAATAACTATGGGCCTGGCCCATAGAGCATGGGGGCAGATGGGAGTCAGCAGCATAAGGTCCAGCTCTGGGGTGACCACAGGCCCCCCGGCTGAGAGGGAGTAAGCGGTGGAACCGGTGGGTGTGGCCACTATAAGTCCGTCTGTGGGGTAAGTGCTGACCTGCTCTCCGTTAACCCTTGTTTCCAGAAAAATAAGCCGGGCGAAGGCTCCTTTGGTGATAACCGCATCGTTCAGCCCGGTGGACCTTTCTATTTCTTTTCCGTTACGCAGCACAGCCGCTTCAATCATCATTCTTTCTTCTATGTAATAGTCGTTGTTAAGTATGCTGGCAAGGCCTTCCTCAATATCGGGTATGTCTATTTCGGAAAGAAAGCCCAGGTGCCCCAGGTTTATTCCCAGGAGCGGCACCCCTGATACGGCCACCAGCCTTGCGCCGTTCAGTATGGTGCCGTCACCCCCGAATACCAAAAGGCATTCAATGCTTCTCAGCATTTCGTGAAGGGGCTTGTAACTCACTCTGTTACCGATGCGGTTGGAAAGATCCTCCTGCAGTGTGACATCTATACCCCTGCTCATGAACCAGTCACATATCCTGCCTATTATTTCCTCAACACCGGTTTTTTGAAGATTTGCCGTTATGCCGATGGATTTCGACTTGGTAGCCCCCTCCCGTATATTAAATTAAATGGCCTGTCTCACAAAAGAGACCGGCCGGACTTTTTTTCGTCAGATCAGTATGCGCCCGGTCGACTGTTTCCTCTATTTTCTTTTCATCAAAACATCCGGGGCCGGAAAGATCAAAATATAAAAGATATTCAATATTCCCCTCGGGTCCCTTTACCGGGGAAAAATCCAGTCCTAAAACGCTCCATCCGTTTTCTACAATCATACGGCACACATTTTTAATTACTTCCCGGTGGGTGTCCGGGTCCCTGACCACTCCCTTTTTGCCTACCTTATCCCTGCCGGCCTCAAACTGGGGCTTTATCAGGGCAATTCCCGCCGCGCATTTTTCTGTCAGACCGGCTACCGCCGGCATTATTTTGCCAAGGGAAATAAATGATACATCTATAGTTATAAAATCAGGCTTTTTCCCCAGCTGCTCAGGCTTCAGATTCTTTATATTTGTTCTTTCCAGGGTGATCACCCTGGCATCGGACCTCAGCTTCCAGGCCAGCTGGCCGTATCCCACATCCACCGCATAAACCATAGTAGCGCCGTTCTGCAGGGAGCAATCGGTAAAGCCACCGGTGGAGGCTCCCACATCGAGAACGGTTTTTCCCTTTAGATCAAGGTTAAAAGCACTGAGCGCCTTTTTCAGCTTTAAGCCTCCCCTGCTGACGTAAGGCAGCCCCCCGGAAACCTCTAAACTTGCGTCCACTTTGACTTTCATGCCGGGCTTGTCGGCTAACTGACCGTTTACCCTTACCCTGCCGGCCATAATGGCCGCCCTGGCCCTCTCCCTGCTCTCAAAGAAACCCTTTTCATGCAGTATGGTATCAATCCTCTGCTTTTCACCGCTCAACCGAAAAACCTCCAGACAGCCTGGAAAGCTTCCTGGGGCTTCGGAAATTCCTCAGGTTCATTAAATTAAGGGCATTAATAATTACTTCATCCACGGAAAGCCCGTATTTGGCCAAAAGAAAATTTCTGTCCCCGTGCTCTATAAAGCTGTCCGGGAGGCCCATGGTGATTATTTTTACACCGCCGATGCCCGAGCTGTTCAGCACTTCCGTAACCCTGCCGCCGAAGCCGCCGCTCAGCACATTTTCCTCCAGGGTAATAATCCTGCCGGTCTGACTTACATACCTTAAAATGCAGTCTTCATCAACGGGCTTGACAAACCTGGCGTTCACAACAGCGGCGGAAATCCCCTGATTTTCAAGCACAATGGCTGCCGACAGCGCCGTATCCACCATCGGTCCCACGGCAAAAAAAGCTATATCCATCCCGTCACGAATAACCTCCGCCCTGCCCAGGGGCAGGGACTTTATTTCCTTATCCGGCTGACACCCTTTCCCCTCGCTCCTGGGGTAGCGCACGGCCGCAGGACCGCCGTATTCCACCGCTGTCTTGAGCATGTGGCGAAGTTCATTCTCATCCCTGGGGGACATTATCAAAATATTAGGTATCTGCCCGAGGTAAGACAGGTCAAATATACCGTGGTGGGTCGGCCCGTCTTCACCCACCAGCCCCCCCCTGTCGATGGCAAAGGTTACCGGAAGTTTCTGCATGCATACATCGTGTATAATCTGGTCGTAGGCCCTCTGCAGGAATGTTGAATACACAGCCACCACCGGCCTGAGGTTTTTTGAAGCCATGGCGGCCGCCATGGTAACAGCGTGCTGCTCGGCAATGCCCACGTCAAAAAATCTTTCCGGGAACCTGGCGGCAAACTCGGTAAGCCCTGTGCCGCCGGTCATGGCTGCGGTTATGGCCAATACAGACCGGTCTTTTTCAGCCAACTCCACCATTGTTTTCCCAAAAACATCCGTATAGGAGGGATGCCTGGATTTATTTTTGGGAATGCCGGTCTCTATATCAAAGGCCCCTATACCATGAAATTTGCCGGGGTTTTTTTCAGCATGGGAATAGCCCTTTCCCTTCTTGGTGATTACATGTACCAGAACGGGGCCGCCCATGGATTTGGCCTGGCTGAGTATTTTAACCATATCCTGTATGTTGTGCCCGTCAATGGGGCCCAGGTATACAAATCCCAGTTCTTCGAAAAGCATGCCCGGCACAACCAGATACTTAAGGCTGTCTTTAAGCCTTTCCACGGCCTTCAGCACTGTGGGCCCGATGGATGGAATTTTTTTAAGCAGCTGCTCTGCTTCCTCTTTGCCCCTGGAATACATGGGGTCGGTCCTCATCCGGCTGAGGTATCTGGCCATGCCGCCCACATTTTTGGCGATGGACATTTCATTATCATTAAGCACTACAATGAGATCCTTCTGCAGGTGGCCGGCATGGTTCATGGCCTCAAAGGCCATACCGCCTGTCATGGCGCCATCTCCAATGACGGCCGCCACGGAATATTTTTCTCCCCGCAGGTCCCTCGCGACGGCCATGCCCAGGGCGGCTGAAATAGACGTACTGCTGTGACCCGCCGCAAAAGCGTCATGATCACTTTCATCAGGCCGGGGAAAACCGCTTAGGCCGCCATATTTTCTGAGGCTGTCAAATCTATCCCCTCTGCCTGTGATAATCTTGTGCACATAGCACTGGTGACCCACATCCCAGACAATCTTATCTGCCGGTGATTCAAACACCTTATGCAGGGCCAGGGTAAGCTCCACCACCCCCAGGTTGGGAGCCAGGTGCCCGCCGTTACTTGAGACAGTCTCTATTATTTTTTTTCTTAATTCAGCAGCCAGTTCATACAGGCGCGACACAGGCATGCTGCGTATATCTGAAGGCCCGTTGATGTCCGAGAGCAGGCTCAAAATATAACACTCCTTACCTGGAATTTTTTCTTGCCCTGGCTGTAAAATCCCTGCCGGTAACCCTGAATATCCCATTCAGGAACCTGCCTACCACAAATACCACGTCATCGGCATGCACCAGGGCAATTCTTTTCCCGTATGCCTTTCCGCCCACTGTAACAGCGGCTATTAGAGCCGTTAGCAGCATATTTAATACAAGCTGGCTGCTGCCCTTCCAATAGGCCAGAAGCTGCACCACCAGCGCTATTCCCAGGGCGCCGCTCACAGTCCCGGCAATATCACCCACCACATCGTTCATCAGGTTGGCGACACGGTCGGCGTTTCTAATAAGGAATACTCCCTCGGCAGCGCCGGGCACCCTTTTGGCGGCCTTGGCGTGAAGGGGCACCTCTGAGGCCGCGGTAACTGAAACTCCTATTATATCAGCCAGTATGCCCACCAGAACAATAAAAGAAAGAAATACAACAGATAAAACAAGGCTCTGCATTTTATCGGATAGAATTTGTGAGAGCCAGAAAAAAAATACCGCCAGCAGAAAAGATCCTGCACTGACTGAGATTATGTACAAAGCTGAAACAGATGATTTATTATTGGCCAAACAAAGCCCCCCGGCAGAAGAATTTATACTAATGGTTTCTTTTTACCACAAATTTAACCAGTTCCCTCAAAAAGTCAGCCTTTTCATCATAGACTTCAATGGCTTCCAGGGCCTTTTCCATTTCTTCCTCAGACATCAATAACGCTTTTTCCATCCCGTAAAGAGAAGGGTAGGTGGCCTTTTCATTCTTTAGATCACTGCGGACCGGCTTTCCGATGCTCTTTTCATCTCCCACCAAGTCCAGTATATCATCTGTTATCTGAAAAGCCAGGCCAAGGTGATCGGCATACTGTGTAAGCCTCTCCAGGTCATCACCGGCAGAGCCGGACAGTATGACGCCGGTTCTTACAGATACCCTGTACAGGGCGCCTGTTTTATTCTTATGAATATATTCAAGTATACCGGCGTCCATATTCCGGGATGAGGAAATTATATCAACCACCTGGCCGCCGATAAGTCCCCCGGTGCCTGCCGCCCCGGATATTTCGGAAACAACTTTTATTAACCTTTCCGGGGTAATTGCTTTATTAACAGGACACATTGAAATCAATTCAAATGCTCTGGTCAGCAGTGCGTCACCGGCCAGCAGGGCTATGGCTTCGCCGTATTTTTTGTGGCAGGTGGGCATTCCCCTGCGCAGATCATCATTGTCCATGGCCGGAAGGTCATCATGTATTAATGAATAGGTATGAATAAGCTCCAGAGAGCAGGCTGCAGGCATAATGTCCCGGCAGCAGCCTCCCATAACCTCGGCGGCAGCCAGGGCCAGCACCGGCCTGAGTCTTTTCCCACCGGCAAAGAGGCTGTACCGGAGGGCCTCATGTATTATGCCGGGGTACGCCCGGACCGTGGGAACCAGCCTGTCCAGCGCCTCGTTTACCCCGGCAGCCCTTTTTTTTAGCTCTTTCTCGAAATCCAAGCTTTTATCTCCCTACTGTCCAGATATTGAAAGCCATCAGGAATTAAAATCCTTTAAGGTATTTTTGCCGCCTTCTCCTGCAGTCAAAACCATTATACGCTGCTCGGCCTCTTCAAGTGATGACTGGCAGAGCCTGCTCAGCGCAATTCCCTCGGAGAAAAGCTCAAGGGCCTTTTCCAGGGGAAGCTCTCCATCCTCCAGATCCTTTACTATGCTCTCCAGCCTTTTCATGGCCTCCTCAAAGGTCTGCTTTTTTTTAACCATCAATACTTCCTCCGGTTTGCTTCATAATTCCGGCATCCCGCGAACTGTCAGAGCCCTGCCGTTAAGGTAATTGAATCTATTCCCCTGCCGGGTATCCCTTTCAGCCAGCTCGCTCTCTATAGTATGCTTTATCTTCCACCAACTGGAACCCCAGTTGGAAAACAGGACATTTTCCTCCGGGCCCTTGCCCACCAGCCTCTGAATAACTATTTGGGGGTCAAGATGCTCCAGGAACAGAACAACGCTGTCCACGTACTGATCCATTGATGGTATGGGAGCCTCCCCGCGCTTATACAATTCTCCAAGTCTGGTGCCGGCCACCACGTAAAGAGAATGCAGCTTAACGTAGCGGATACCAAGGGCGGATATTATCTTTGCATTTTCAACCACATCCACAGGGCCGTCCCAGGGCAGATTGAGAATAAGATGGGCGCATATGCAAAAGCCCCTCTGGTGTATTCTCAGTACGGCATCAATAAATTCCGCCAGCGAATGGCCCCTGTTAATCTTTTCCAGAGTATGGTAGTTGACTGTCTGCAGCCCCAGCTCTATATCTATGTTCAGCCCGGACTTTTCCTTTAATTCCAGTAAAAAATCCAGGTATTTATCATTTATGCAGTCCGGCCTGGTGGAAACCGATATGCCCACCACATCGTCCAGGCAGGCGTTTTTTATGTTTTCCATGAAGGCCGAAAGAGGCAGGTAGGTATTTGTAAAAGCCTGAAAATAAACTATGAATTTTTGCGCATTAAATCTTTTCTTGAAGTACTCCCTGTTTTCCTCTATCTGTTTTTTTATCTCCATGGTATTGGGCAGGCATTGGAATCCGGCCCCCGCCTCGTCGCAAAAAATACAGCCCCCATAGCCCAGGGTGCCGTCCCTGTTGGGGCATGTACCCGGAAGATTGACAGGAAGCTTGTATACCTTGCCGCCATATTTTTTCTTAAGATATTCTGAATAAATATTATAACGGGATATGTCCGGGGTCAACGGGGATCACTTCCTGGTCTTTACTTCATTTATGATTATATCCAAATACCGGTACCGTGAACAGAAAAAAAAGAGGAACCCGGTTTGCTGCGGGCCCCCCTTTTGCTTACATTCTCTCGTTTACCGCGGCCACGGCCAGGTCCTTCAACCTCTTGGCCTCCGCAACTATTCTGGCCTTTTCCTCTTTGGTAGCCTTTACAAATTCCTGGTCGGTAACCATGGGTATGTTTATGTCTGCGCTGAGCAGCACCGAGTTTATGGCTGCCTCGCATACGTAGGCGGCCACACCGGCGTCGCTGATGGCCATCTTGTTGCCTATCCGGGAAAGCTTTTCGGTAATCACCAGGGCATCCAAAAGCGTCCTGGCTATTTCCACCGGCTCGTTGGTAGCTGTCTTCAGTGCCTTCTGCATGGCCTCCTCGCGCCTGGCCTTCTCTTCATCAGTGTTTTTGGGCATTCTGTAGACTTCCATAAATTTGCCGAAGGCGGCGATATCAGCGGCTACCAATTTCTCCAGCCTTGCTATAATGAAATAAGCTTTACCTGTGATCTCCTTAATCTCAGCCTCAACATCGGCATACTTTGGCTTCCCGTAGGTAAGGCTGCCTACCATTGCAGCCATGGCCACACCCAGCGCCCCTACCATGGCCGAAACGCTTCCGCCGCCGGGAGTGGGCGCATCGGAGGCTGAAACCGCCAGTATTTTTCTAAAGGATTGATCAAACATATCGTTCATAATAGCACTCCTTTGTCTGTATTAGCTGCCAGCTATCAGCCGTCAGCCATCAGCTTTTTATTTTTTGAATTAGTGAATTTAACATAAGTAAGTTTCTCAGGAAAAAGTACCCAAGAGCGCTTGCGGAATCCCATGCCATCTCGGGCTTTTAGCTGACAGCTGACAGCTGATAGCTCGTCCCCTACTTCCCCTGCAGCTTTATGGCCTTCAGAACGTTTTTCTGGATGAGGACAGTGGTAAGGCTCCCCACGCCGCCTGGAACCGGCGATATCAGTGAGGCCACTTCCTTGGCGTTTTCAAAGTCGACATCTCCGCAGATGCCGCCCTCTATTTCGTTAATTCCCGCATCCACCACAATGGCGCCGGGCTTTATCCAGTCCGCCTTGACCATCTTGGCACGGCCCACGGCGGCCACCACTATGTCACCCTTGGCCACCTGTCCGGGCAGGTCCTGGGTTTTGGTGTGGCACACGGTAACAGTGGCATTCTGGTTCAGCATCATGAAAACAAGCGGCTTGCCCACGGTCTCTCCGCGGCCTACTATAACAGCGTTCTTACCCTTTATTTCGACTCCGCTGCGCAGCATCAGCTCTATGCAGCTCTGGGGGGTGGCGGGGAAGAGGCCGTCACCGCCGCTTAGTATGTAGCCCCTGTTGATGGGGTGCGATCCGTCTACATCCTTTATAGGGGACAACGTCTCCAGAACCTTTTTCTTATCTATATGCTTAGGCAGGGGAAGTTCTATCATTATGCCGTGCACGCTGTCATCCTTGTTCAGCTTGTCCACCAGTGCCAGCACTTCTTCTTCCTTGGCCGTTCCGGGCAGTGTAAACAGCTCGAAGTCAATACCCACGTTATTGCAGGATTTTTCCTTTGACCTGGCGTAAACTACCGATGCCGGGTCGTCTCCGGCCAGTATTACTGAAAGTTTGGGAACCAGTCCCCTCTCTCTAAGCGCGGCCACTTCCGCCTTGATTTCTTCCCTGATGGATGCGGCAACTTTTTTTCCGTCCAGTAATTGTGCGGACATATATACCTCTCCCTTCTTTTATTGAAATTACTTTTATGCAATACAATTTAACTATCAGTACCGGTTACATCTTTTACTTCACATTTTATACTTCCCCTGTAAAGCTCAATGTTAACCCATTCGCCAGGCTCTATATCCCCGGCGTCTCTGACTATTTGGCCGCTGTCCGCTTTTATGCACACCGAGTACCCTCTGGCCAATGTGCCCAGGGGACTCAAGGTGTTTAGGCGGCCGGCCAGGGAGGAAAAATTGTTTTTACTGCCCGTGATAAAATTCTGCATTGATTTTTGCAGGCCCTTTATACTGCTGTCACAGGCCATGGCCCTGGGGCCGCAAAGCACATCCACAGGCCTGCGGTAGGCCCTGCTCTGCATACAGTTTTCCAGCCTGCGGCCGGCGCCCTGCAGCTGTTTGTTTATAGCCCTGAACATGCGATGGCCCAGCGTGGCCAGGGTGTACTCAATATCGGCCTTGACCGGCACCACCAGCTCAGCCGCCGCTGAGGGGGTCGGTGCCCTCAAATCGGCCACCATATCGGCAATGGTAAAGTCTGTTTCGTGGCCCACAGCCGATACAACCGGAATCCGGGACATGTATATGGCCCTGGCCACCTCTTCGGTGTTAAAGGCCCAGAGCTCCTCCAGAGAGCCCCCGCCCCTGCCGGCTATGATCACCTCAGCCCGGCCATGGGCGTTCATCATTCTTATGCCCGCTGCAATCTGCCCCGGGGCGGTGTCACCCTGCACGGTCACCGGAGCCAGTATGATCAAGGCCCCCGGCCAGCGGCGTCCTATTATTTCTATTATATCTCTTACGGCGGCGCCTGTTGGGGAAGTGACAATGCCAATACAGCCGGGCAGCGGCGGTAGCTTTTTCTTTTTGGACTGGTCAAAGAGACCTTCCAGGCGCAGCTTTTCTTTTAGCTGCTCAAAGGCCACATACAGTGCGCCTACGCCGTCAGGCTCCATTTCTTCTGCATAAAGCTGGTAGCTGCCGTCCCTGTCATAAACCGAGACATAGCCGCGCACCCTGACCGACATGCCGTTTTCCGGCACAAATACCAGCCTTGAGGCCCTGGACCGGAACATAACCGACTTTATACAGCAGGTACTGTCTTTCAGGGAAAAATAAATATGGCCGCTTCCGGCCTGCTTAAGGTTAGATATTTCCCCCTTCACCCACAGGCTGACCAGAAGGGCATCTCTTTCAAAAACACCCTTTATGTATGATGTCAGTTCCGAGACTGTTATAATACGCATGCTGCTGACCATTATAGTTATTCTCCACGGAGGCTGCTTTTTACAGGCAGGGCCGCGGAGTTTATCCGCGACCCCGGCTGATTTACTTTTAAATGCTTAAGCCTTCTTGCTCTGCAGGTATTCGTGAATTGAGCGGGCCCCTATCTTGCCGGCGCCCATGGCCATAATCACAGTGGCGGCGCCGGTGACAACGTCTCCTCCGGCGTAAACCCCGGGCTTTGAGGTGGCCCCTGTTTCCACGCTGGCCACTATATTGCCTTTCTTGTTTATCTCGAGGCCCTTGGTGGTCCTGGGCACCAGCGGGTTGGGCCCCTGTCCTATGGCCACCACCACTGTGTCCACTTCCATTATATACTCTGAGCCCTTTATGGCCACAGGGCTTCTGCGGCCTGAGGCATCCGGCTCTCCCAGCTCATACTTGAGGCACTCCATGGACTTGACCACGCCGCTGTCATCCCCATTTATCCTGGTGGGGCTGGTCAGCAGGGCAAATTTGACACCCTCTTCATGGGCGTGCTCAACCTCTTCATGCCTGGCCGGCAGCTCTTTGTCCGAGCGCCGGTAAACAATCCAGGACTCTTCGGCGCCCAGCCTTAAGGCTGTGCGGGCAGCGTCCATGGCCACGTTCCCGCCGCCCAGGACGGCAACTTTAGCACCTATTTTTATAGGGGTGTCATAGTCGGGGAACTTGTAAGCCTTCATTAAATTAGTCCGGGTAAGAAACTCGTTGGCTGAATAAACACCGCAGAGGTTTTCACCGGGTATTTTCATAAAGTAGGGAAGGCCTGCGCCGGTGCCGATAAACACGGCATCAAAACCCGCCTCCATAAGTTCATCCACGGTGGAAAATTTGCCCACCACCGAGTTAACGTCAATATCAACCCCGAGCTTTTTAAGGTTCTGCACTTCGGCCTGCACCACCGCCTTGGGCAGACGGAATTCGGGTATACCGTACATTAGCACTCCGCCGGCAACATGGAGGGCCTCAAAAACAGTAACCTTATAACCAAGTTTGGCCAGGTCGGAGGCGCAGGTAAGCCCTGCCGGGCCGGAACCTACCACAGCCACCTTAATGCCGGTGGGAGGGGCCACTTCAGGCAGCTTTACACCGGTTTCCAGCTCCAGGTCGGCACAGAATCTCTCTACCCGGCCAATTCCTACAGGCTCATGCTTTTTGCCCAGGGTGCAGTATTTTTCGCACTGGTTTTCCTGGGGGCAGACCCTTCCGCACACAGCCGGAAGGGCGTTCTTTTCCTTAATTTTGGCGATAGCGCCGGCAAAATCCCCCTCAGCTGCCATCTTCAGGAAGGAAGGAATATCCACCTCCACCGGGCAGCCCTGGCGGCAGGGCTCTTTTTTACACTGCAGGCAGCGCTGGGCCTCGGCCACCGCCGTTTCCCTGGTGTAGCCGGTGGCCACCTCGCTGAAGTTTTTGGCTCTTACAGCGGGGTCCTGGGCAGGCATGGGAGCCTTATTGGGAACAATTTGCTTTTTTTGTTTCGGTGTGTCAGTCATTATTTGCCACCTCCGCATCCGCACTTGCAGGTGTGCTTTTTCTCTTTAGATCTCTGTTCCTCTTCACGGAAATAGGCTCCGCGCTTGGAAAGCTCGGCCCAGTCCACCTGGTGGCCGTCAAATTCCGGCCCGTCCACACATACAAATTTGGTCTGCCCGTCCACTGAAACCCTGCAGCAACCGCACATTCCGGTGCCGTCCACCATCAGGGCATTGAGGCTGACAACGGTCTTAAGCCCATATTCCCTGGTAACGTTGCAGCAGGCCTTCATCATGGGCTGAGGCCCTATGGCTATAACCAGGGCTATATTTTCTTTGCCCCTGGTTTCAGCAATTTCCTTTATCACGTCGGTACCGAAGCCTTTGCGGGCGTAGGACCCGTCATCAGTGGTAACATGCAGTTCGGTGCAGGCTGCACGCATTTTGTCTTCCCAGAATAAAAGCTCCTTGGTCCTGGAGCCGATGATTCCAACCACATGGTTTCCTGCCTCTTTCAAGGCCTTGGCTATGGGATGAACAGGAGCGATACCGACTCCGCCGCCAACCACCAGAACAGTGCCGAACTTCTCTATATGGGAGGGCTCACCCAGAGGGCCAACAAAATCCTGGATAAACTGTCCCTCTTCCATGGCCCCCAGCTGTTCGGTGGTTTTGCCAACTTCCTGAAAAACAATGGTAATAGTCCCCTTTTCGCGGTCAAAGTCGGCAATGGTCAAAGGAATCCTTTCGCCTTCCTCGTCAATGCGAAGGATGATGAACTGTCCGGCCTGGCAGCTTTTGGCGACTTTTGGAGCTTCAATGTCCATTAACTTGATAATCTGCGAGAACACTTCTTTCCGCACTATCTTGTACAAGTCTTTACCCCTCCCCTGATTTTTCTATATAAATAATTATAAAAATAATTTTCTAGTAATATGGCTCAATTCCTGCCGGGAGCAACCTGACTTATGAACAAAATTTATAAAACCCGGCATAAATCAATAAAAAAATATGAAGGAATTCTTACAATTATTCCTTCATTAGACCGGTTTCTCCCACGAATTCACTTTCCGGGAGCTCACCGGCAGCCAGTCCGTTTTTTATTAATTTTCCCAGTATGCCATTGACAAACTTTCCTGATTCGTCACTGCCGTACAATTTGGCCAGATCAACAGCCTCGTTTACGGTAACGCTGGAAGGTATGTCGTCCCGGTGCATTATCTCGTAGACAGCCAGGCGCATAATATTGTGGTCCACCCGGGCCAGCCTTTCAATATTCCAGTCCCTGCTAAGAGCGGCAATAATGCCGTCTATTTCATCTTGATGGCCTATGGTTCCAAAAACCAGATCCCTGGCAAATTTAAAGTCTTCCTGATTAAGCGGCCCCAGCTTTTCAGCTTCTTCCTCCAGTGTCTCGTTGATGTCGGCGGTGTTTCTGATGGCCCTTTCCGATTCAATTCCGCCCACCTCAACCTGATAAAGTGTTCTCAGCACCGTTTCCCGTGCCTGTCTTCTACCCATTGCCGCCTCCCGCGCGCCTTTATTTTTCCCTGAACCGGCCCAGGAACAATTCCCTTAAGTCGGTCCTGCGGTCAATCTGCCTGCCTATATAATATCCTGCCACTATACATAGAGATACGAACACAGCCTTAAAAATTCCATAGCTAATGGCAAACCACCCGAATACCAGCCCCAGCGTTATTCCGGCCGCCTTGCCCCTGTTTTTCTGCAGCAGCTCAAAAATCTGTTCAGTATCCAAATACCGGCACCCCTTTTATTCAACACGCAATTTTTGTGCAGAAATATTGTTCACCACTATTCTGATATCTCTGACCTCTATTCCCGTTACCTGCAATACCCTGTCCGCTATAACCTTTTGCAGATCCCCGGACAGCCTTGGTATGGACACATCGGGGGCCACCACCGTTTTTACCCGTATCCCTATGCCCTGGGGAGTAGTTTCCACGGTAGACCTGGCCTCCTTTATACCCCTCTGCTCCAGGGCAATCTTCTCCACCAATGACTCTATGGCCTCCAGGGCTATGCGTATCTGGCCCAGAGACCCCTCCTGAACCACGGCGTGCTTTTTCACCGGCTTAAAGCCCGTCCATATTATCCTCAGCCCTGCCAGGACAGCTATGGCCAGAAGAGCGTAAGCTGTTTCCCAGAAGCCGGGCTGCTCCTTGAGGGCCGTATAGAATTTGGCCGGCCATATCCAGCCGCCCAGAACCGCCGCAGAGACTATTGCCGCCGCTATTCCGGCCAGCGCGTAAACTATAGTAATACCCCTGTCCAAAGGATTCATTATTTCACCCGCATTCCCGATGTGGCCGCGAAGATACAGGAAAATGTAAAAAAAGCCATTGAAAACATGACCGGCCTGGTG
>JAMCVT010000134.1 GCA_023475565.1 Actinomycetota bacterium | reverse complement strand
GAGAGGCGGCAGCCCCTAGCGTATAGAAAATTACGCCTTGTTCGATAATTTTCTATACAGGGGGGTTAAGAAGGGGGGACGCCCCCCTAATTGCGGGGTGAAGGGCCGGATGCCCTGAGGGGCGGCAGCCCCTTTTTAAATTAAGAAGGAAAGATTGTCCAATAAAGCGAATACTAGGTGTGTATGTTAAGCAATATAAATTAAAGATTGACGGGAGGGCCCGCAGTGACGGTAAAAATTGCAATTATCGGAGGCACCGGGGTATACGACCCCGAAATATTAACGGATATAAGGGAGGAGATAATTGCCACTCCTTACGGGCCGGTAAAGGCTGTCATCGGAAATTACCGCGAAAGGGAGATAGCTTTTATGGCCAGGCACGGGACGGACCACTCCACTCCTCCCCACCTGGTGAACTACCGGGGCAATATTGCCGCCCTCAAGGAATTGGAGGTCAAAAATATTTTGGCCACTGCCGCCGTAGGATCGCTGAATCCGGACATGGTTCCGGGCCAGTTCGTTTTTGTGGACCAGTTTCTGGATTATACAAAGGGCAGGCCTTCCACCTTCGTGGAAAAGGGAGTGGTTCATCTGGACATGACTGACCCCTATTGCTCCAGGCTGAGAGGGCTTTTGACGGACACCGCCCGCAGGCTGGCGCTGGAGTCTCACGGCACAGGGGTTTATGTATGCACAGAGGGCCCCAGGTTTGAAACGGCCGCCGAGGTAAGGGTGTTCAGGCAGCTGGGCGGTGACCTGGTGGGGATGACCAGCGTGCCGGAGGTGGTCCTGGCCAGAGAGGCCGAGATTTGCTATGCCGCCATTGCCATGGTGACCAATTTTGCGGCCGGGATAAGCCCCAATAAGCTTACCCACCAGGAAGTTGTGGATGTCATGGCCCAAAATGCCGCCAACCTGAGGCAGCTTATCATGCAGGCCGTCTCCGAACTGGACCCGGACGAAGACTGCCCCTGCCGGCATGCCCTTGGAGAGGGGCCGTTAGGGGGATGAAGGGCTGGAAGCCAAGGGGGAGTGAATTTTGGATACGATGAAATGGGAGGACGGCCGGCTTTTACTGCTTGACCAGACCAGGCTGCCGGGCTGTGCCGAATATATCTGCTGTGAGGACCACGGGACTGTAGCCGAAGCCATAAAGAGGCTGTCGGTGCGGGGCGCTCCCGCCATTGGAGCGGCGGCGGCCTACGGCCTGGTGCTGGGGGCCATGAAGCTGGACTGCAGGGACCACGGGGAATTTATTGCAGGGGTGGAGAAGGTGGCCGGCTTTCTTTCGGGTACCCGCCCCACCGCGGTCAACCTCAACTGGGCCTTGGAAAGAATGCTGGACAGTATAAGGTCGGCAGCGCCCGCCAGGCCTGAGGATTTGATTGATATTATGCTGCGCGAGGCAGAGGTTATTTACCGGGAGGACCTGGAGGGCAACAGGAAAATGGGTGAGCACGGCCTTGAGCTGATACCGGAGGGGGCCAGGATACTGACCCACTGCAATGCCGGGTCTCTGGCCACGGCAGGCTACGGCACCGCCCTGGGAGTGATCAGGGCGGCCCACGAGGCCGGCAGGAGAGTAAGCGTATACGCCGACGAGACCAGGCCGCTGCTGCAGGGGGCCAGGCTTACCTGCTGGGAAATGGTCCAGGAGGGAATACCGGTAACCCTTATTACCGACAATATGGCCGGCTACCTGATGTTCCGCGGTATGGTGGACCTGGTGGTGGTGGGTTCGGACAGGATAGCTTCCAACGGAGATGTGGCCAACAAGATAGGGACATACGGGGTGGCCGTGCTGGCCAGGGAGCACGGGGTGCCTTTTTATGTGGCGGCTCCCTTTTCCACGATAGATATAAGGCTGGGATCAGGTTTGGAAATTCCCATAGAGGAAAGAAATCCGGACGAGGTGACCCACATCGGGGGGGTCAGGATGGCCCCTGAAGGGGTCGGGGTGTGGAACCCGGCCTTTGATGTAACCCCGGCCGGGCTGGTGAGCGCTATTATTACTGAGCGGGGTATTTTGCGGGCGCCTTACGAAAAAGCCATCAGGGCTATGTATTAATAAAGGATGTGGTGATATTTATGAAGGCCAGCGTGATCAGAGACATAGGGCTGGCTCCCGGCGGCAGGCTGAAAATAGACTGGGTCAGGGAGCACATGCCGGTGCTTAACGCCATAAGGAAAGAGTTTGAAAAGGATAAGCCTTTCAAAGGGGTGCGGGTGGCCCTTAGCATTCACCTGGAGGCTAAAACCGCCTACCTGGCCGAAGTGATGAGGGCCGGAGGGGCTGAGGTGGCCATCACCGGGTCCAACCCTCTTTCCACCCAGGATGATGTGGCCGCCGCCCTGGCGGAAGCCGGCCTGAACGTGTATGCCTGGTACAACGCCACTGCCGGGGAGTACAGGGACCACATACTGGAGACACTGGAAACAAGGCCGAGAATAATCATAGATGACGGTGGAGATCTGGTAAACGCCCTGCATAACGAGAGAAGGGACCTGGCCCCGGATATCATCGGGGGCTCCGAGGAAACCACCACCGGGGTCATCAGGCTCCGGGCGCTGGATAAGGCGGGAAAGCTGCTTTTCCCCATGCTGGCGGTCAACGACGCCCTGTGCAAATACCTCTTCGACAACAGGTACGGCACCGGGGAGTCAGTGTGGTCCGGGATAATGCGCACCACCAACCTGATAGTGGCCGGCAAAAATGTGGTGGTGCTGGGATATGGCTGGTGCGGCCGTGGTGTGGCCATGAAGGCCAAAGGCCTGGGGGCCAGGGTAATTATCTGCGAGGTTGATCCTGTTAAGGCCATAGAGGCTTATATGGACGGCTGCCAGGTCATGAACAGCCTGGACGCGGCGGCGGTGGGAGATGTTTTTGTAACTGTCACGGGCTGCCGGGATATACTTAGGGGAGCTCACTACAGCCGGATGAAAGACGGCGCCATTCTGGCCAACGCCGGGCACTTCGATGTGGAGATAAATAAGCCCGAGCTTGAGGCCGCCTCGGTAGGCAGGCGGATGGTCCGGAAGGATATAGAGGAGTTTAAAATGCCCGGCGGCAGGAAAATATACCTGCTGGGCGAGGGAAGGCTGGTAAATCTGGCGGCGGGTGACGGGCACCCGGCGGAGATAATGGATATGTCCTTCGCCCTGCAGGCCCTCTCGGCCAGGTATGTGCTGGAGAATGGGAATAAGCTGGAAAACCATGCATATGACGTTCCCAAGGAATTAGACAGGCGTGTGGCCGACCTGAAATTAAAGTCTCTGGATATTCAGATTGACACCCTGTCACCTGAGCAGGATGAGTACATAAACAGCTGGAATCACGGGGAGTAACGCTGTGTTCAGATAAAGAGAGACAGGGGAGGCATTTTAATGGGTAAACTGTTGATCAAGGGCGCCACCGTCATTACCGTGGAAAGCCATGACAGTGTTATTAACGGTGGTGAAATAGCTATCGAGGGGCGAAATATTGTCAGTGTCGGGCCTGCCGGATCGGCCCCGGAGGGATTTGTTCCCGACAGGACCGTTGACGCCTCAGGGATGCTGGCGCTGCCGGGCTTTGTCAATACCCACACCCACGCTGCCATGACCCTCTTAAGGAGCTACGCGGACGATCTGCCGCTTATGAAGTGGCTGGAGGAAAAAATATGGCCTCTGGAGGCCAGGCTGGAAGAAGAGGATGTATACTGGGGCACCCTGCTCTGCTGCCTGGAGATGATACGGTCCGGCACCACCACCTTTGCCGATATGTATTTTTTCATGGACCAGACGGCCAGGGCGGTGGAGAAGTCCGGGATGAGGGCCGACCTCTCCAGGGGGATGATCGGCGTCGGGCCGGAGGCCCAGCAGGCCCTGGATTACGTCCCCGGTTTCGTGGACCGGTGGCACGGCCGGGCCGGGGGAAGAATAACTGTCAGGCTGGGGCCCCACGCCCCCTACACCTGCCCGCCGGACTATCTGAAAAAGGTTATAGACCTGGCCGGTAAACTGGATGTGGGCATACACATCCACCTGGCGGAAACCCGCACCGAAGTTGAAGACATGGCCAGGCTGTACGGCATGACCCCCATACAGCTGGTGGACAGCGTGGGGCTTTTTGAGCTGCCGGTGCTGGCCGCCCACTGTGTGCACCTTAACGAAAAGGATATTGAAATAATGGCCCGCAAAAGGGTGGGAGTGGCGCACAACCCGGAAAGCAACATGAAATTGGCCAGCGGTGTGGCCCCGGTTACTAAAATGCTGGAAGCCGGGGTGACGGTGGGCTTGGGAACCGACGGGGCGGCCAGCAACAACAATCTGGACATGCTGGAAGAGATGCGCAGCGCCGCCCTGCTGCAAAAGGTAAGTACCATGGACCCGCTGGCGCTGCCGTCTTTCCAGGCGCTCAGCATGGCCACCGCCGGTGGGGCCGGGGCTCTGGGCATGGGCGACCGGCTGGGACTGCTTAAAGAAGGCTTCAGGGCCGACATTATATTGATTGAAACCCGAAAGCCCCACCTGTTCCCCAGGAATGACTGGATGGCCCATTTGGTGTATGCCGCCCAGTCGGCTGATGTCCATACCGTGATTATAGACGGGAACATAGTGATGGAGGGGCGCAGGGTGCTGACCATAGACGAAGACGAGGTATACGACCAGGTGCAGAGGCGGGCCGAAAGACTCGTAGCCGGTAAGTAAAACATAGGAAGTAAGAAGAGCTTGAAGTGGGGCAATAATCCAACCTCCTACCTCAGGCCTCTTACCTCCAAACTAGGAGGTGGCTAAAAACGGCCACAGTCAGACTGGACAGAAGCCGGCGCGCGAGGGTGACCGGCGGGCACCCCTGGATTTACCGGACAGAGGTGGCGGGCATCGAAGGGGATATTAATCCCGGAGATATAGTGGAAGTCCTTGATTACCGGGGAAGGTTCGTTGGCAGGGGTTACATAAATCCCGCCTCCCAGATAATGGTGCGGATAATGACCCGGAACAGGGATGAGGCAATAGACCACAGCTTTTTTCGCAGGCGCATCAAAGCAGCCCTGGACTACAGGAAAAAGGTAGTCAGGAACACCAACGCATACAGAGTGGTGTTCACCGAGGCCGATTTCATCCCCGGGCTGGTGGTTGACAGATTCGGCGATTATCTGGCCCTTCAGACCCTTACACTGGGCATTGACAGGCACAGGGAGACCATAGTGGACGTATTGCGGGAACTGGTAAGCCCGGCCGGGATATACGAGAGGAATGACGTAAACGTTAGGGAGTTGGAGGGACTTCCCCTCCGGACGGGGTTTATAGGCGATGAATTCAACACAGTTGTGGAAATAGTGGAAAACGGCCGCTTTTTCGAAGTAGATCTGGCCGGAGGGCAGAAGACAGGGTATTTCCTTGACCAGAGGGAAAACAGGATGGCTCTGGAATACCTGTGCGGCGGGGCCAGGGTGCTGGACTGTTTCTGCCACACCGGTACTTTTTCAATATATTCCGCAGGATTTGGCGCCAGGGAGGTCCTGGGCATCGATATCTCCGGAGCGGCCCTCTCCATGGCCTCCAAAAACGCAGTGCGCAACGGCGTGGAAGGAATCTGCGCCTTCAGAGAGGGAAACAGCTTTGACGAACTCAGAGCAATGGAAAGGGCCGGGGAAAAATTTGATATGATCATACTTGACCCGCCCGCCTTTACAAAGTCCAAAAGGGCGCTGGAGGGGGCGGTAAGAGGATATAAGGAAATCAACCTCAGGGCCATGAAATTACTGAATCCCGGGGGATTCCTGATCACCTGCTCATGTTCTTACCACATGAGCGAGGGGCTTTTCATCGAAGTGATAAACGACGCCGCCCTGGATGCCGGGAGGCTGGCACGAATGGCCGAAGTCCGCAGGCAGGCCAAAGACCACCCCATGCTGGCGGCATCTCCGGAAACCTATTATCTAAAGTGTGTGATACTGCAGGTGCTTTGAATTGCTCAAGGGTATTGATGCCGGTCGGAATACAGGAGTCAGAATACAGAATTCAGAATACGGACACCCGGGCCGCCAAAAGCAGCCACCAAGGTAGTTGTCCATGCCGCCAGCGGCACCATCAGAAAACGAAAACATAAGGAATGCCCAAACCATTCTGGATTCTGGCTTCCGACCGATTAGAATTTCAGTATAAGTGTCTTATATCTACCCGGGGGCAACGTTCCTTTAATGTGTTCAAAAAAGTTTCCTCATCAGCAGGTGTCACGGGGACGGAGGAATTGACAGAAGTTTTGCGGTTTATAATCAATAAGTGTGTCATACCCTCCGTCCCCGTGACAATTTAATCAATAATATGTTAATAAGGGCCAGGCACCATTTGTTTCTATAAACATTGTTTTACAAATTCCTTTGGCATCGAGATGCGTTTTGCGGTTTCTTCAATAGATAATCCTTTGCTCAAGAAACTTCTTGCTACGCTTTCCATGGATTCACCAACTTCAACAATGTGCATATCAGGATCATAAAATCTTATAACGCGCTGTCCCCAAGGCTGTTCTTTTATTTCATGTATATATTCCACAGAACCGTACACTTTAAGTTTTTCAAGCATACCATCCAAATTATCTTCTTCAAAATACAGTTCACTATTATTTGATTTTTGAGTTATGTCATTTTGGCCTAAATTAAGTAAGTCCAAAAAATGTGATTTTAAATGTATAGAAAAGTCACCCTCAAACGTCACATTTTCACCAAAATCATATTTTACTTTTTGATTAAGCACATTTTCGTAAAATATTCTGGAAATCTCAATATCATCAACTACAATAAGCGGACATATGAATTTCATTCTATTACCTTCTTTCATTGGAAAATAAGCTTCGCAGTATAGTTGCGTTGTTAATTATGGATAATATGAAGTTGAGTCGTAGCAAAGCGGAGTCGTTTTACCTGCCGCAGCATTTTTTGAACTTTTTTCCGCTTCCGCACGGGCACGGATCATTCCGGCCAATTTTTCGCCCGGTTCTGATGTCTATAACTTCAGGACTGTCTACCGGCGGCGGCTTTAAATGTATTTTTTCACTTGGCAACAGTTCTTCCGGGGCATGGCCTTTAAGAAACCACTGCCTGGTATTGTTCATAAGGTGGATTATCTTTTCCGAGAACGCCTGCAGCATGTCGAAAGTATTTATCTCAAGCCGGCTTTGCAGGTATTCCACAATGTTCTTCAGCGATTCACCAATCCTGACGGCATAGACACATTCTTCCGTGATGCTGTCCGCCTCTTCCCGGCTTATTTCGTAATTTTCCAGTATAAACTTGACAAACTCTATGTAGGCGGAATTCCTGTCCACAAAGCCTGGCTCTCCCGCCTGGAACAGCTCTTTTTTAGTGAAAGGATAATAGTTAATGTCCGGCCTTTTCTCATGCTCCATTTTAACCCTTTGAGAATCGAAAACCCTGATATTGGAGAAGCCGGCTGAATCCGGTCGTATCTCCTCATAATAGGACGCGGCTTCATGTAATAAATCAATATATTGAACCACATCTATTTCTTCTTCTGTGTGTTTTTCAAGCATTTCCTTCAACTGGTTGATGTTCAGGGTGCCGTAGTAGTATAGCAGGCCCTGGGTAAGCCTGATCAATCCAGTATTCCTGCGCACACGGCGCTGATACCCGGCAACGTTAATCCTTTTGAATACCGAGGCAATTTCCTGCGGCATCACAAGCGCCTTTTGGCCACCCCTGACTCCCGGGAATGCAATTCCCCGGTTGAGCAGGTATTCCACCTGGCCGGGTTCCGGATTGACACAAACGGCAAAGCCGCCTTTTTCAAATATTTTTTTGGCCAATCTGTACCGGCCGTCGTCAAACAGCAGGAATATCTTCTCAACCTCTTCAGGAATCAGGTGTTGCAGCTCCGCTATCAATTCCTGCTTCTTCAGTGCGCTTACTCTTTTTATCCCCAGGTTTTGCCTTATTTGAGTTATTTCATCCTTGGGAAGCCTGGAAAGCGCATCAGAAAGGCTGATCGGAACTTTAATATCGCCCCAGAGCTTGGCCTCCCGTTTCTGCCGCATTTTTTCGGCATCTTCCTTTAGCTGCCCCAAGGATTTAAGAAGCATCTCGTATGTTTTCCTGTCAATATCCTTATTCATAAAACCATCAATCCTGTTACAATAGTTTATACCATTTTTACCATGAAAACTGATAGAAAACAATAATTTATTTGATGTTTTATCTCATTTTGTCCTTGTTATCAGCTCTTTGTTGTTCAGTGGCAGAATTACGGGGAAATGGTTTGGCCAGGGCAAAATGCTTTTTAAATAATTTTTTAGGCGGATTTATAAAGAGAGAATAAAGAATCCCGAATAGACCGGTTAGAATCAAGCCCACATACAGTCCTGATCCCTGCCCCGGTACCAGTGGCATTGTGGCCATAACGGTGATTAAGCTGACAATGGCAAACCAGGAGGTATAGGGGAATCCTGCCAGCTGGCAGTTACCCTGGGGAGGGCAGCCGTGTTTTCTTCTATGGCGGTAATGAGTAACTAAAATGATCATATATGCAAAAAGCAGAGAAAAGCCACCGGAACTTACCAGAAAGATATATATTCCCCTGGGCAGTACATAGCCTAGACTGACCGCAGCCAACATAGCCCCTCCTGAAAAAATAATCCCCCGCAAGGGGACATCACCCTTATCTATTAACAATGCTGGAGCATGTCCGACATCTGCAAGGGACCGCACCATTCTACCCAGGCCGAAGGTGGCTGCAAGCATGGTGGAAAGTATTGCCGTTACCAGTATCACATTAATGGACCGGGCAGCCCAGCCCAGACCGCCGGCAGTCAAGGCTTCCACCAGGGGGCTTGCTTCTTCCGAAAGACTTCCTGTGGGAACAAGTGGCAGTAATGTGGCTATAACAGCGCAGTAAAGCCCAACCAGGGCTATAACGGTATATGTAATTGCACGTGGAACAGTTTTATGCGGATTGCGGGCTTCAGAAGAAGCCAAGCCGATAATCTCAAAGCCTGCATAGCTGAACAGCACAATCAGCATGCTCCCGGCAACACCGGCAAGACCCCCCGGAAGGATTGGTTCAGAGGCCAGGAGTTCTATACCTACAGGCGCTTTATTAGGAATAAGTCCCACGATCAGTGCCAATGCCAGCCCAATAAAGCCCACCATGGCTGAAAGTTTTATGGCGGCCAGTCCGCTTTCCAGATGACTTAAAGCTTTGGCTCCCAAAAGGTTGAGAAGGGTAACCCCGGCAATAATGATAATAGACAAAAGCGGAAGCGACAGCTGGGGAATCCATGCCCGCAGGAATACCGAGGCTGCCGTTGCCTCACTGGACATGGCCAGCACAAGGCCTGTCCAGTAAACCCAGCCCACCACAAACCCAAGCCAGGGTCCGAAGGCTTCTTCCGAATAAGCTTTAAACGACCCTGGCCTTGGGCTGGCCACTGTCATCTCAGAAAGGGCCGAGAGTATAATGTAAACCAGAACACCCCCCAGTATAAAGGCAAAAAAGATTGCCGGGCCGGCAGTCCTTATAGCTATGGAGGAGCCTAAGAAGAAGGAACCTCCCACCACTGTCCCAAGGGCCAGCATGGTTAACTGCCAGGCCGATAAGCCATCTTTATGGTTCATACAATATGGTTCCCCCTATAACTTTCATTAACGATAATATAAACTGTAATGAATAGAATTATAACGGTTACCCGTACTGTTTGAACTTTTTGGGGAAGGGAAAAATATCTATACCGGTTAAATCCAAAGTCAAGAGCCGACCCCCAGCTATTTTGAGTGTCATATCCTCCGTCCCCATGACATTAGATTATTGCAAAAGCATGATTGATTTAAGCGGAATTACCATTGAAATACGGGCTGGGATAAACTTCACCCGGTAAAATCAGTAGTCACTCGCCGGTATAAATGATTTGATTATATAGTAACAACCGCCAACGAAAGGCGGTTGCTGTATTAACGGTTTATAGATAGTATAAAAATATGTGTTGCGACAGCGAGAAACGTCCCCACCTGCCTTCAATTCAGCTCGCCCTTCAGTCTCCGGACGGTTTCGCGGTCCAGGCCGGTTATCTCCGCTACATCGTCTTCTGTCAGCCCTTTTTTCAAGGCTGCCCGGGCGGTTTCCAGCGCTTTTTTAATTTCACCTTCTTTAATGCCTTCCTTGATGCCTTCCTTAATGCCTTCCGCACGTCCTTTTTCGTGCCAGCTGGTGGTTATCTGCATGATTGCCTCGGCCTCCTTTATGTCTATTTTAGCCAGTTCCCGGTGAAATTCCGCTTCTTCTTCCCGGTTCAATTTAAGGTAAGATTCGAAAAAACCACCCAATAGCTCCGTCCGCGCCGGGTCCAGTTTCATCCTGACCAGCATGCGCATGAATTCCAACTTTACTTTTACCCTTTCTTCTTTGCTAAAGCCCATCTTGCTGAGAAGGGCCGCGGCCACAGGGTTGTCGCTGGTTATATAGTCCCGCCAGTTTAGCTTTTTTAGTTCCAGTTTGCAGTATTTAAAGTGTAATATTTCCAGAAATGGTAACTGAAGATCGAAACTGTCCGGTTCGTCCCGGACCTGGTCATAGCTGAATACAGCCACGGGCAAAATCCGGCGCCGATATTTTTCGTACAACCGGCTGAAGTAGATGAACATTCTTTCGTTGAAATCTTTTTGCACGTAGGCCTGAGGTTCCACATGTACCAGAATTAGACCCGGCTCTTGCTTTAACCTTGTTTCCACCAGTATATCCACTACGTGCTTTTCTCCGGCGGTTACGTCGGTATATATTTCTTGCTGCAAAAACTTGAGGTGTTTAAAGTCTATGGCCCGGTAGGCTTCCGGGAAGAAAAGCTGTATGAATTCAAAAAAAAAGGTTTGCAGTAATTCCTTGAACAGTCGATCGTGGTTGACTTGGTTATTGTTCATGTTATGGTTACTCCGCAATTAATTCCTGTTTTTAGTATATAACTTGCGGGGGATTGTTTCAAGAGTTTGGTTCCCCTAATATAGGCGCGACAGAGTCCACAATTCATTCCACAAGGCGCAATCAAGCATGATTGATTTGAGCGGAATTATAGGTAACTCACGGACAGGCCTGGAATACCAACCTGTATGGATGTGGGAGGCCAGAGGTGAGAAGTTGGACATCCGGCCTCCCACATCCAAAATGGCTGGTATTCCCTGCCTCGACGAATGTCATTTTTGAGGCTAATTTCCCTAACAGGAGGTTTGACAGCAGTCTGGATAAACCTCCAAACGGCGGTTTATTCTTTTCTCTCCCAAATAAGTTAAAAAAGTTAAGGGTCAGGCGCCATCATGCCCTTTTACAGGGAAAAACGTGTGAATGCATTGATATCACACGTTTTTCCCCTAATGTTATTCGATTTCTTAGGGGTCTTTTGACACAACCCCATTATAAAAAAATATTTTACTATAAAAAATGTCAAACAGTTGTACCGCCATCAACAGCAATAACTTGACCAGTAATATAAGATGCTCGATCAGAACACAGCCATACACAGGGATCAGCCAATTCTACCGGTTCGCCGATACGTCTCATCGGAGTAGTTGCCTTGAGCTGATCTATGAGAGCTGGACTTTCATCAGCAACGCGCTGCAGCATTCTTGTCATAATGGTACCGGGGGCTATACAATTCACTCGAATGGTACCTTTATCTGTTTTTGCATAATCAATTGCAGCAACTTTTGTCATATGAATAACAGCGGCCTTCGCGGTACAATATGCTCCAAAGCCTGGGTTCGGAACTCTTATACCGATGATAGATGCGATATTCACGATAGAGCCACCGCCATTTTCAAGCATTGCCCTGGTCTCATATTTCACAGATAAAAATACACCTTTAAGGTCAATACCAATCAACTTATCCCATTCTTCTTCAGTAATCTGATCCAGTGGAGCAGTTCTTTCCTGTTCCAAACCTGCATTATTGACTGCACAGTCAAGCCTGCCATAGGTGTCAATAGCAAATTTTACAGCTGCTTTGATATCTTCCTCTTTACTGATATCCAATTTGATAAAAGATGCTTCCCCACCAGCGTCTTTTATCAAATTGAGAGTCTCAAGTCCGTTCTGCTCTGACCGATTTGTAACAATGACCTTTGCACCTTCTTCTGCAAATTTCAAAGCAGTAGCACGTCCAATGCCAGCGCCGGCGCCGGTCACAAGAGCAACCTTACCTTCTACCAAACCGGTATGGTTCTTTTCAGTTATCATATTTGACATAGATGATACTCTCCTTTATTATCTTATTATATTAGAACATTGTTCTAGAGCAATGCTCTAGAACACATTTTACCAAATGGATTCTATAGTGTCAATAATAATTTATTATTTAATTACTAATGTGATTCCTTTATAACATTGCAATAGGTATAATTTGGCATATGATGCTCTAAACATGGGTCGTGGCTCAATCTCATCGTCCTTTTTTGGCAAGATGGCACAGACTGTCCTTTGCGAAATTAGAGTCAAGTCTAAAGGGGAACTTATGGAACGCCTTATTAAAATATGTTGATGAGATTAACGAATTACCATCTGTATATCGCGGAAATACAAACTCAGACTCTATCGTGTCCGCATGATCAATTGCCATATTATTTAGGAATTACACTACTAGTTTATTGAAATATAGAGTTCTTTTTATTATCATAAAAAGAAAAAGCCTGGAGGATATTAATACATGAAAAGATACGAGGCTAAAAAAAACAAACCCCAAGCTGCAAAAAAAGAAATATTAGAAGCAGCTATGGGACTTCTGAAAAATAATAGTTTTGATTTTCTTACAATTCGTAGTATTTGCAAGGCGGCAGGAATTTCTAACGGTACCTTTTACCATTATTTCAACAGCAAAGAAGACTTGACGACTTATGTGATCACCGAAGGTTATAAAAAATATAAAAATGAAAGATTGAGCATCGCACTCGCTCCCCAATACAGAGTGGTTGACATATTTATTTATATTGCCTATTATCTGTCAAGTTTTGGTTTGGGATTTTTGTCAAACTATATGTCGGTAAAGAATCAGTCTTTTAATGTTGACTGCATTATGCAAGCTGAAGATCACAAGGAAATCGTTAAGTATGTCCTTGAACAGATGCAGCTAGCGCAGGACATGGGTATGATAGATTCCGTATACAACGTGAGAGAAATTTATGATGAGCTCAATGTTATCTTCTATGGGTCTCTTTTCTACTGGTGTCTTTACAACGGACACAATGGCCTGATCAAATCATTGAATAAATTTCTGATTACGCATTTTAATCTATACCTTGCATCTGAATTTAAAATGGAATATATGGATAAGCAGATTCTTTAAGTTCTTGTTGTATAAAACATGGTGCGGTTTTTCTGTGTTTTTATCTATTTTTAAAGCTTAAGATGCTTTTTGAAATTATCAGCTTTATCAGAAGGAATGGATTGTTTACTGCAAGCCACCGTTTAAAAACGCTTCTTGTGTTGTCGAATATCTCGGACGTTATACGCACTTAAAACCAGGGGTTTCTTTTTAAATGGACTTCCGGAAAATGGGGCATGCCCGGCATCTGCAAGGGACCGCACTAATCTACCTGGCAAGTCAAGAAACATCCCCATTTGTCGGAATTATATGCATTCCTATATCAAGGTATTGTTTAGCGAGATCAATGTATCGTTGCTTACCATAGGCCCACCTTTCAGTATCTTTCTCTTTTATTTTGCGGACTTCACTGGCCGGATTTCCTGCGACTACCACTTTTTCAGGGATTATCTGGTTCATTTTTACAACAGATCCCTCTGCCACTATGGATCCTGCGCCAACTACCGAATATATACTAGTAATAGAACCCATTCCAAGTACAGCTAAATCCCCGATTTGTGAAGCGTGAACTATGGCCCCATGGCCAATGGTTACTCTTTTACCGATTATGCATTTTTTGTTTGGTGGGGCATGGACCACTACACCTTCTTCAACAGCAGTTCCGGAACCTATTTCAATACTTCCGTAATCCCCACGCAAAATAGCGCCATGACCAATATAACAGCTGTCGCCAATTTTAACTTCTCCAATTACCAGTGCCTGTTCGCTGACATAAGTATCTTTACCGATCTCAGGTCGCTTTCCGTCAAATGAATAAAGCAATATTTCCATCCCTTTTTTCAATATTTTTAATTAGCGTATATAATTATTTTCAATATGTCAATAACTCGTTGACGGGGGACAACGAACCCATGTCATGGGGACGGAGGAGTAGTGCTACCTTGTTGTCTCCTCCCAGGCAATGCGGTATATGTTGTAATCCTTTTCACTGAAGAGGACGAATCTGACCTCTTCCAGTGACGCTGTCCGCTCCAGGAAACTTTTTACCGTTGCCGCGGCCACCCGGGCGGCTCTTGCGGTGGGAAAACGGTAGGCCCCGGTGCTTATGGACGGGAAGGCCACCGACTTTATGCCCCTTTCCACCGCCAGGCTCAGAGAGTTGCGGTAGGCATCGGCCAGGAGTTCGTCCTCACTGCTGCCGCCCCCGGACCATATTGGCCCCACGGTGTGTATTACATAGCGGGCCTTAAGCTTTCCCCCGGCGGTTATAACGGCTTCCCCGGCGGGGCACCCGCCCTGGGCGGCCCTTATTTTTTTGCATTCTTCCAGTATCTGCGGCCCTCCGGCCCGGTGGATGGCCCCGTCCACCCCACCTCCACCCAGAAGGGTCGAATTGGCGGCGTTTACAATGGCTTCGGCGTCCTGCCGTGTAATATCCCCCTGCACAAGGGTTATAACAGTGTTATTGACCTTAAAATTCATAATTTTTCCCTCCTCGGCAACAGGCGCTTTTCTAACAGCCTGATTCCAATTTCAAACCTCCGGCCTCCAACCTCCGAATTACCACCTGGAATTCTTACCGGTCTTGGCTGCCCCGGGGTCGTAGCCCAGAGCCCTGGTAAGCATTATTATCCTGCTGCTGTGCTCCAGGCTGGAGGTCCACTGGTAGGCCTCCTCAGGCAGCTGACCCACGGCGAAACTGCCGTGCCCCCTTACCATGACCGCCTTGTATTCCTTCAGCATCTCCGGGAGGGACTGCTCAAGCTCCTCCGAACCAATGGTGTGCTCGGCGTGTATGACCGGTATTTTGTGCAGCAGGTATGAACCCTCCGAGTCCACCGGTATAATTTCATCCTCTGCCAGAGAGAGCGATATGGCGTGGGGAGGGTGGGCGTGTACTATGGCCAGGGCCGGGGTTCCTTTGTATATGGCCCGGTGAACCCTTATCTCGGTGGAGGCCAGGGTGATGTTGCTGTCATTTTTATCGAGACCTGTTTCTATTAGGTCTCCCACTTGCAGGTGGCCCAGCATTGAGCCCCTCCGGGTGATGATGATCCGGTCGCCAAAGCGCACGCTTATATTGCCGCTGTGTGAGTTGTTCAGGCCGGACTGGAAAAGGTCCCGGCCTATCTGCTGGAAAATTTTCAGCATAAAAATTCCTCCAGTCCCAGCTGGGCTGTTTTTCTGCTGGTGGGGACGCCCTTTTCGTCCCATCCCCTGAACCGGTAATACTCCGCCAGCATTTCATCCAGCTTGACGGTGTGGCCTTTGGACGGGCCTTCACACACCGGCTCGCCGGTCAGCCTGGGGGGAAGGCAGTCATCGGCTTTGGTAAACCCGCACCTAAGGTTGTATATCCTTTCCAGGTTCCAGATGCGCTCACCGGCCAGGTGCAGGTCCTGGGTCTGAAAGCGCTCCCCGGTAACTGCGCTCAGCAGCCTGGCGTAGTATTCTTCCGAAACAGCCAGGGATATAAAGCGGCAAAAGGAAAGGCTGTCCACGGCGGCGTTGACATTCTGGTTGAAAATGGTCAGACCGGCCTTGCCGCCGGTGGAAAAGCGGTCAACCCTCTTGGGTATGCCCAGCACTTCGATTCCCACCATGTAGGCCCGCAGGTGGCAGGCCCCCCGGTTGGAGGTGGCGAAGGCCAGTCCCATGCCCTGCAATCCCCTGGGATCGTAGGCCGGTATCTCCAGTCCTTTGACCTGCATGGCCAGCTCGGGGCGCCCCAGGCTTAAGGCCAGCCGGCGGGACCCGTCGGCCAGGAGGTTTCCCACCCCCTCCCGGCAGGCCATCTTTTTAATCATTTCCAGCAGGCCGTCCCTGTCTCCGAAGCGGGGGGCGTCTTCCAGGCATCCCTCCCCGGCCAGCTCCATGGCGCAGCCTATGGTTACTCCTGTGGAAATGGTGTCCATGCCCAGTTTATTGCAAAGCTGGTTGGCCTCTATTATGGTGTCCAGGTCGTCGATGCCGCACTGGGGCCCCATTGACCAGACGGTTTCGTACTCCGGCCCGTGCCCCTGGCCGCTTCTGCCCCTGGTCACCCGGGTGCAGCGCACAGGGCAGCCCGGGCAGCCCGTCTTTTTCACAGTGGCCCTTTCGGCTATGGCCTCGCCGCTTATCTTGTAGGCCGTGTCAAAATAAGATCTTTGAAAATTACAGGTGGGCAGCACACCCATCTCATTGAACAAATTCACCAGCACCGGGGTGCCGAATTCCGGAAGCCCCTGGGAGGTAATGGGGTTGGCCTTGATCCACTTATTGGCCTCATACAGGAAATAGTCATATTTCTGGCGGTCGGCTATGTTTATCTTCCTCCGGCCATTCAATACAACCGCCTTAATATTTTTACCGCCCATTACCGACCCCAGCCCGCCCCTGCCCAGGGCTCTTCCATCGCTGGTGCCGACCGAGGCCAGCAGCACCCCGTTTTCCCCGGCCGGGCCGATGGCGGCTATGCTTGATCCTTCACCGTGCCTTTTCTTCAGTGCGGAGCAGACCGAGGGAATATCCATACCCCATATATCCCCCGCGTCCATTAAAGAGCAGGTTCCTTCGGCTAGCACCAGGTATGAGGGCTTGCTGCAGCAGCCTTCAATAATGACTGCGTCAAAGCCGCACCTCTTTAACATTATTCCCCATATTCCACCGGCATTGCAGTCAGATATTGTTCCGGTCAGGGGTGACCGGGCAGTCAGTGAGAACCTGCCGGACCCCGGGGCAATGGTGCCGGTGACCGGCCCGGCTGAAAAAATAAGCTTGTTTTCCCTGCCGGGGGGATGCGGGGAGGGGGGTACCTCACGGGCCAGCAGCGCCACTCCCAGCCCCCGTCCTCCCAGCCAGCGCTTCAGTATTTCTTCGTCTATATTTTCTTCCCGGGTGGATTTATGATCAAGGTTTACCCTGAGAAGTTTTCCGTTCCAGCCAAAAGGCATGATCAACCTCCTGTATGAATAGCTGTGAGCCATCAGCCGTCAGCCATCAGCATCATTTTTTAGACGGATGGTTTTTGAGGCCTCAGTGCCTGATTGCTGAATGCTGACGGCTGATGGCCAGACGCCCGAAAGGGCGTCTTTTGATATATTACATTTCGGTATTATACCATAAGAGAAAAGACCTCCGAAATTTACGAAGATCTTTTCCTTTTTGTAAAAGCGGAAAACCCTGCCTAGAAAGACAAGGTTCTCACATATAAATTCATGGGAACTATATAATTTCTATTGCTTTATTTTATGCACCCACAGCCTAAAAAGTCAAGTGTTTTTAATAATTTCATTAAATATATTCAAAATTTCTTTAACTCTGTTCTGGCCTTTTTGTGTATTTATATGTTTTACGCCTCCTTGAATTCCTTCAATATTCTTTAATCTCCTATAGCTAACAAACTTTATATGATCGAATTTTATATAACTATCGTTTGATTGATCTTTGCTTGGCAATCCTAAATCGTTAAAATACAAAATTCTTCCTTTGGGCCGAGTGGAAGATAAAGGTGCTACCAAATAATGGCTCCCTATTCTGTCTGATAAAATAACCGCATAATGCCCATCTGATAATTCTGTGCAATAACTTTTGCCAAAGTTAACATGAACAATATCACCAATTTTTAAAAACGAGGGATAATTTTCGGGAAAATATTTTTTTCGTTTTTTATTTATTCTCCAATATTCTTTTAACGAAGCCTCGTCTTTTCTTCCTTTTAATTTAATTTCCTCCTGAAATAAAGCATCGTGCATAATATCATTATATGTATCAATTAATTTTAGTTTCATCCATTCCAAATATCCCTTTGCA
>JAMCVT010000156.1 GCA_023475565.1 Actinomycetota bacterium | reverse complement strand
ATTTTTTTATTGCCAGACCACTGCCTGTGGTGATATAATGTCTACCATTGATGGAACAATATCCATCGTGAATGGACAGGGAGCAGGAAAGAGCAGCGCAGGGAAGTGTTTAGTTATGAAGTTTTATCTTGTCCGGGAGGATATACTCCCCGATTCCATATTAAAAACAGTGCGGGCCAAAGAGATACTTCAAAAGGGAGAGGCCGTCACCATCAACGAGGCTGTGGACAGAGTCAAGCTGAGCAGAAGCGCATATTACAAATACAGAGACAGGGTGTTTTCTTTCCACTCCCATTTTGAGGGCAGGGAAATAACCATAAACCTGACCCTGGAGCACCGGGCCGGTGTACTCTCCACAGTACTTTCACTGATAGCATCCCTGCAGGGCAATATAATTACCATCAGGCAGGAGTTGCCGGTAGAAGGCCTGGCCGGGGTTTGCATCAAGCTGGACGTAGCCAACCTTACCGGGGATATCGATAACGTTCTGGAAGAGGTCAGGTATATTGAAGGAGTCAAGACAGTTTCCCTGCAGGAATTATAAGCATATTATAAAGGGAGAGGAACAATGGAAATTATAAAAATAGGATTCCTGGGCCTTGGGACGGTAGGATCCGGCGCCTGCAAAATACTGGCGGGCAACGCTGAAAGCATAGCCAAGAAGGTGGGAGCCCGGGTCGAAGTGGCCAAAATACTGGTCCGGGACCCGAAAAAGAGAAGAGGGATAGAGGTAGACCGGTCGCTTCTGACCGAAAAGCCCTGGGAAGTAATTGGTAACAGTGATATAGACATAATAGTGGAAGTAATGGGGGGCACCCAGCCGGCCAAGGACTATGTGATAGAGGCGATAAAAAGAGGCAAAAGCATTGTAACGGCCAATAAAGACATGATGGCCATACACGGCAAAGAGCTGTTCAGCGCTGCTGATGAGTACGGGACGGATCTTCTTTTTGAAGGAAGCGTGGGCGGGGGCATACCCATCATCAGGCCGCTGAAACATTGCCTGGCGGCCAACCGCCTGCAGGAAGTGATAGGCATAATAAACGGCACCACCAATTACATGCTGTCAAAAATGACCGCCGAGGGGTCCGACTTTGCTGAGGTGCTGCGGGAAGCCCAGCAAAGAGGCTACGCCGAGGCCGACCCCAGCGCGGACGTGGAAGGTTTTGACGCGGCCAGAAAGCTCTCCATACTGGCTTCCATCGCCTTCAACACCCGGGTTACCTTAAACGATGTTTTCGTGGAAGGCATTAGCGGGATTACCAGTGAAGATATTGCTTACGCCAGGGAGCTGAAATATATAATAAAACTTTTGGGAATAGCCAAAGACACCGGGGATGGGGTAGAAGCCAGGGTGCACCCCTGCTTTATACCGCAAACCCACCCCCTGGCATCGGTAAACGATGTTTTCAACGCCATTTTCGTAAAGGGTGACGCAGTGGGTGATGTTATGTTCTTCGGGCGGGGCGCAGGCGACATGCCCACCGGCAGCGCCGTAGCGGCCGACATAATGGAGGCCGCCAGAAACAGGGTAAGAAAGATTACCGGTATAAGCTGCACCTGCTACGAGGAAAAGAAAATAAAGGACATCGGGGATATCGAAAGCAAGTACTATCTCCGGCTAAAAGTTAAGGACCGGCCCGGAGTGCTGGCATCTATAGCCTTTGCCCTGGGTGAAAAAAATGTAAGCATCGCCTCGGTGCTGCAGAAACACACCGATGGAGACATGGCGGAGATAGTACTGGTGACCCACATGGTCAGGGAAAGATACATTCAGGGCGCCTTAGAAATAATTGAGCAGCTGACGGCAGTGGGCGAGATATGCAGCATGATAAGGGTCGAGGGAGACTAGGAGGGTAACCATGGTACGAGTGCAGGTGCCTGCCACAACAGCAAATATGGGTCCTGGATTTGACTGCCTGGGTATGGCCCTGCAGCTGTACAATACCGTGGAAATGTCCTTTGCCCCGGCAGGTCTTTTAATTGAGATACAGGGTGAGGGAGTATCCGAAATACCCCGGGATGAAAAAAATATGGTCTACCTGGCCGCCCAGAGGGTATTCAGGCTTTCGGGACAGAAGTCTTGCGGCCTTAAGATAAAGCTTGCCAACAGCATTCCGGTGTCCCGGGGACTGGGCAGCAGCACCGCCGCCATTATCGGCGGCATGATAGCGGCCAATATACTGTCCGGAAACAAGCTCTCCCAGAAAGAAATTATAAATAATGCCTGCGCCATGGAAGGGCATCCTGACAATATAGCCGCAGCAGTGCTGGGCGGTATAGTGGTAGCGGTTTCCGCCGACGGAGAGGTGAAGTGCCAGAGGATACTCCCCCCCAAAAACCTCAGGGCGGTGGTATCCATACCTGATTTTACCCTTCCCACAAAAACCTCCAGGGAGGCGCTCCCCCAGCAGGTGCCCTTAAGCGATGCCGCCTTCAATCTGGGCAGGTTGGCCCTGCTTATAGCCTCACTGTATACCGGCGATATAAACCAGTTCGGAACGGCCATGGAGGACCGGCTGCACCAGCCGTACAGGACATCCCTTGTGCCCGGCATGAAAAAGGTTTTTGCGGCCGCCAAGCTGGCCGGCGCCAAAGGTATAACCTTAAGCGGGGCAGGGCCTTCCATAGTAGCGTACTCAGACCACAATATGGATCTGATTGCCCGGGTTATGCGCGACACCTTCAGGCAGAACGGTATTTCCGCCAGGTCGATGGTGCTGGACATCTCTCCGGTGGGCGCCAGGGCCCTGGAAATTAAATAGAATACAAAAGCGAAAGGGATAGAGTAAGGACATGCTTATAGTGCAAAAATACGGAGGCAGTTCTGTTGCCAATGCGGAACGGATTAAAAGGGTGGCCGGAAGGGTGGCCGGGGTAAAGAGTGAGGGGCATGATGTGGTAGTGGTGGTATCGGCCATGGGCGACACCACCGACGAACTGATTGATTTGGTCAACAGCATATCCGACAGCCCGGCGGAAAGGGAGATGGACATGATACTCTCCACCGGAGAGCAGGTATCCATCGGCCTCCTGGCCATGGCGGTGCAGAACCACGGCCTCGGAGCCATATCAATGACCGGGCCCCAGGCCGGCATTCAGACCGACAGGGTGCACACCAAAGCCCGCATAAAGGATATTCAGTGCGACAGGATCAAGGAAGAGCTGGCCTCGGGAAAAGTTGTGATAGTGGCCGGCTTCCAGGGCATAAACAGGTATGGTGACATAACCACCCTGGGCAGGGGCGGCTCCGACACCACCGCCGTGGCGCTGGCTGCCGCCTTAAACGCCGACGTCTGTGAGATATACACAGATGTGGATGGTGTATACACCACCGACCCCAGGGTTGTCCGGGATGCCAAAAAACTGGACTTTATTACTTATGATGAAATGCTGGAGCTGGCCCACCTGGGAGCCCAGGTTCTGCACCCCAGGTCCGTGGAGTGCGCCAAGATGTATAATATAAAGCTCCATGTGAGGAGCAGCTTTAATAATAATCCCGGCACAATAGTCAAGGAGGCTGGCAATATGGAAAAGAAACTGGTGGTTACAGGTGTAGCCCACGACCTGCAGGTGGCCAAATTCGGACTTTTCGACGTACCGGACAGGCCGGGCATCGCCTACACCATTTTTAGCGCCCTGGCCGAGGAGCATATAAATGTGGACATGATTATCCAGAGCGCCATGAGAAACGAGGTTAACGATATATCCTTTACCATTGCCGCCACTGATTTAAAGAGGGTGCAGTCGGTTATGAAAATGATTAAGGATAAAGTGGGCTTTTCCGGTTTTACCTGGGATGATAATATGGCCAAGGTCTCGGTGGTGGGTGCGGGAATGGTAAGCAACCCCGGGGTGGCGGCCATGATTTTTGAGGCCCTCTCCAGTCAGAATATAAACCTTGAGATGATCAGCACCTCGGAAATAAAGGTCTCCTGCATAATAAAGGCCAGCCAGGCCGAAATAGCGGTTAAGGCCCTGCACGACAAATTTAAAATGGCCGAACTTTAGTAGGAGTGATTAATACCCTTTAGTAAAATACTCCATCAGCTCATGTCCCTGCTCTATAAAAGTTCCCCCCGAGGCGTCCTCCTCGCAGTATGTTCCACCCCCGCCGTCCGCCGGGCGGCCTGAATCGTATATTACAAAGGGCACCGGGTCGGAGGTGTGGGTCATCACCGCCAGTGGGGTGGGGTGGTCCGGCAGCAGCATCAGCCTGAACCGGCCAAACTCCTCCATGCCGGAAAGCAGGGGCCCCAATACCTGCCTGTCAATTTCTTCTATAGCCTTTACCTTTAAGCCTGTATCACCCTGGTGCCCGGCCTCGTCAGGGGCCTCTATATGCAGGTAGACCAGATCGGCCCCCTTCCTGAAGGCCTCCACCGCAGCGTTGGCTTTCCCGGCAAAGTTGGTATGGATATTTCCGGTGGCCCCCTCCACCTCGATCACATCCATACCTGCGCATTTCCCTATTCCCTTGATCAGGTCCACCGCTGAAATAACAGCCCCGGACAGGCTGTATTTCTCCCTGAAGGCGGGAATTGACGGGGCCCTTCCCTGACCCCAGAACCAGACTGAGTTGGCGGGCCTCCCACCATTCGCCGGGCTGTTCAGAGGATGATCCTGTAAAAACAGACTGCTTTCCCTCATCACCGCCAGCAGGGCATCAGACCCGCCGCCCCTGGGCAGGTAGTCTCCCACAGCCCTTCCCGAAATATCATGGGGAGGCGTGAGAACTGTGTCGGCGGGGCCGCCCCTCCATACCATCAGGTGCCGGTAGCTTATGCCGGGATAAAACTTCATATCCTTGCTTTTTAAATAGGCCGCCAGATCCTTTACAAGCACTGCCGCCCTGGCCGATTTAATTTCACCGGCGCTGTAATCGATCATTGACTTTTCCTCATACTGGCCGCCTCCGGAAAGGGTGACCAGATTGCAGCGGAAGGCCACATCATTTTCACCCAGGGCCACCCCCATGCTTACCGCCTCCAGGGGCGCTCTTCCGGTATAGAATAGGGCGGGGTCATAGCCCATTACGCTCAGGTTGGCCACATCACTCCCCGGCGGCAGTCCGGGGGCCACAGTTCTCACCAGCCCCATACTCCCCCTGGAGGCCATAAAATCCATGCTGGGCTTTGCCGCATACTGCAGAGGAGTCTTATCACCCAGGTCAGCGCACCTGTAGTCCGCCATTCCGTCTCCCAGTATAATAAGGTATTTCATCGCTGTCCCCCAATTAACTATTGCTATTTAAAAAATACTTCTATATCTCCGGCTTATATTCCTTCAGTCGGGCTTACGGGGTATTCATCGGGGTATTATGTTGTTATAATAATAAAAGTAAAAACCGTCCCGCTGACGGGCCTGAGCCTGTGGTTAAGAGAGCCTGGAAAACAATGCTTTACAGCTTATAACCGGGATAAAACCCCTTTATAACAAGTTGAATTATGGTAAAAAATATGGGAAAATAGCCTTGCAGTATAGCCACGGAGGTATTATGACCGGGAAATCTCATTATCATATAGTTACTTTCGGCTGTCAGATGAACGAAAGCGATTCCGAAAGAATGCACGGCATAATGGAGCAGCTTGGTTATACTGCGGCCGGCAGCATTGAAGACTCCGATGTCATCCTGATTAATACCTGCAGTGTCAGGGAGACCGCCGAGAACAAAGTGTACGGCCTGCTGGGCAGGCTTAAAAAATTAAAGGAAAAAAAACCGGGACTGGTAATAGGAGTAGGCGGGTGCATGACCCAGGTAGAGAGCACCGCCGCCCATATAAAAAAAAGGTACCCTTACGTAAATTTGGTATTTGGCACAGGAATAATGCACCAGCTTCCGGATTTACTGGAGCAGGCGGCCGGAAATAAAAAGACCATGATCATCTGCCGGCCGCCCGAAGGGGTGTATGAGGGTCTGCCGGTTAAGAGGGAGGATGACCTTAAGGCCTGGGTGCCTGTAATGTACGGGTGCGACAATTTCTGCACTTACTGCATAGTCCCCCATGTGCGGGGCCGGGAGAGGAGCCGCCTGCCCGAAGACATATTTAAAGAGGTGGAAGATCTGACTTTGGCCGGGTGCAGGGAAGTAACCCTGCTGGGCCAGAATGTCAACTCTTACGGAAAGGACTTTGGGAACGGCTATGGCTTTGGGGACCTTCTGGCCAGTCTGAATAATGTGCAAGGGCTTTTGAGGATACGCTTCATGACTTCCCACCCCAAGGACTTTTCTTTAGGCCTCATCGATACTATTGAAAAAAATCCCAAGGTGTGCGAGCACTTTCATATACCCCTGCAGTCCGGCAGCGATAAAATATTAAAGGCTATGAACAGAGGATATAACAGGGATTACTATCTCGAATTGATAAGCGGCATAAGGAATAGGATACCCGGCGCCGCCATTACCACCGATATTATGGTTGGCTTCCCCGGGGAAAAAGAGGCAGACTTTGCCGCTACCATGGATATGATTGAAAGAGTCGGCTATGACGCCGCCTATACCTTTATATACAATAAGAGGGCCGGAACCCCGGCTGAAAATATGGCGGACCAGGTTCCCGAGGATGAAAAAACCAGGAGAATAGGGTCACTCATAAAAAGGCAGAACCAGATATCTATCGAAAAAAATGTGGAAGAGGCGGGCAGAATCCACCAGATACTGGTGGAGGGGCCCAGCAGGGCCGATGTGAACATGCTGTCCGGCCGGACCAGGACCAACAAGCTGGTTATTTTCCCCGGCAGGGCATTAAAAAAAGGGGATCTAATAGATGTAAAAATTATAGGCGGATCACTGACGCACTTAAAGGGTGAGGAATCGGGTGGGAATAAATGCCCCTGTGTGGGGCCTATAGCGGAGGTGCAACATGTCCATACTTGAAAAAGCAAGGGAGCTGGGTGAAGAAATAGCCTCGTCCCCCGAGCTGCAGCAAATGAAGGAAGCCGAAATTGCCATGATGAACGACACCCAGGCCACTGATCTGGTGGAGGAATTCAACCGGAAACAGAGAAAGTATCTTGACCTCAAGGCTCAGGGAGCTGACCTGGACAACGAACAGGTTAAAGAGACTGAAGACCTTGAAAAAAAAGTGATGGGGAACCGGTTGATAGTCGATTTCTTCCGCAAGCAGCAGAATTTTGAGAGGATCATAGAGCAGATAAATGAGATTATCAGTGACGCCATTGCCGGCGGCCACGGCTGCTCCGACGGCTGCTCCGATGACTGCTGCAGCTCCTGCAGCGGCTGCGGGGAGCACTGACTTGCTATTGCTATTGAGAATAACAAATGCATAGTCAAATAGCTTTGGACAACCATAGGGTTGTCCATCATTTTTAAGAGACCTCAGATTATGGCATGCAAAACTCCTGTCTCCCGAACAGAGGTACACCTTCAAGCAGTCTCCGGTCTCCCGACCGGAGATATTACCCGTAAGCAAAAAGATTATGATATAATGTTTCGGGGAGGGCTGTCCTTTGAGTTACACGCCAATGATGCAGCAGTACCTTGAAATAAAAAAGAATTATAAAGACGCAATACTTTTTTTTCGTTTAGGGGATTTTTATGAAATGTTTTTTGACGATGCCCTGACTGCGTCGGGCCTGCTGGAAATCACCCTTACCGGCAGGGAAGCGGGACAGCCCGAAAGAGTGCCCATGTGCGGAATTCCCTATCACTCTGCCGAGCTTTATATTAACAGGCTTATTCAAAAGGGCTACAAGGTGGCCATTTGCGAGCAGGCCGGGGACCCCTCCGCCGCCAAAGGAATAGTCAGAAGAGAAGTGGTGCGGGTTGTAACACCGGGTACCGTTATTGAGAGTTCCTCCTTAGATGAAAAAAATCACAATTTTATAGTCTCTATCTCCAGCAGCAGTGGAGAAATAGGCCTGGCGGCGGCCGACATTTCCACCGGGCTCTTCCAGTGCACCCGGTTTTCCGGACACCAAGGAATGTCCCTGCTGCTTGATGAGCTGGAGAGAATCCGCCCGGCCGAAGTGGTAATGCCCCGGAGTCAGAAAGAAAAAGAAATTCATGAGCAGATAAAGTCATTAAGCTGTACAGCGATATCTTTCTATGATGACAGGTGCTATACTGCAGAGGAAAGCTCCGGAAGACTCACCTCCGTACTGGGCAGCCGCTGGCAGGAAACACTTGGGGGATTCCCTGCGGCAGTGTCCGCCGCCGGATCACTCCTGGCCTACCTGCACGAAACACAGAAAAAAGAGGCCGTGCAGATAAAAGATATTACATGGTACACCAGCGGCCAGTACATGATGCTGGACCGCTCCACCAGAAGAAACCTTGAGCTTACAGCATCCATACGGGACGGGGGAAGGTGGGGAACCCTTATTTGGGTTTTGGACCACACCAGAACGGCCATGGGCGGAAGGCTTATCCGGAGCTGGGTGGACCAGCCCCTTACCGATCTCCAGATGATCGATGCCAGGCTTGACGCCGTGGAGGAGTTCAAAAACGACTCACTGCTAAGGCATGATCTCAAAAAGATTCTCGGCAGCATCTATGACCTGGAAAGACTGGCCTCCAGATCGGTATACGGCACTGCCAACGCCAGGGATTTGCTGGCCCTTGCCCAGTCTCTGCAGATAATACCGCTCCTGGCTGAAAGGCTTAAGGAAGCAAAATCACAGGCTGTTTCAGGCGCACTGGACAGAATTGACCCACTTACCGATATATGCAGCCTTTTACAGGAGTCCATCACCGCAGACCCCCCGGTCACCGTCAGAGACGGCAACATCATCAGGGACGGGTACAGCGCCGAGGTTGACGGGCTCAGAAAAATACGCAGCGAGGGAAAGAACTGGCTGGTTCAGCTGGAGGCCGAAGAAAGGGAAAGCTCAGGCATCCGTTCTCTGAAAATAGGCTACAACAAGGTATTCGGCTACTACCTGGAAGCAACCAGGGCCAACCTGCACCTGGTTCCGGCATATTATATAAGGAAGCAAACCCTGGCCAATGCTGAAAGATATATAACGCCCAGGCTTAAGGAGCTTGAAGATCAGATACTTACCGCCGGAGACAGGCTGACTCAGCTGGAATACTCTATATTCAGTGAAATAAGGGAAAAAGTGGCTGCAGCCGTAGACAGAATTCAGAAAACCTCTGCCTCCATCGCCTTTTTGGATGCGATTCTTTCACTGGCCGAGGCCGCCGTAGAGGAAAATTACATTCGGCCTAGAATCACTAAACTTAAAGAAATAAATATCAAAAGCGGACGGCACCCCGTAGTGGAGAAGGTGCTCGGCGCGGGAAGATTTGTCCCCAATGACACCGATCTGTGCCCGCAGAACGATGTTATTCTTCTTACCGGCCCCAACATGGCCGGCAAAAGCACCTACATGCGTCAGGTGGCCCTGCTTGTAATAATGGCCCAGATGGGCAGCTTCCTGCCGGTGGAAGATGCTGTCATAGGTATTGTGGACAGGGTTTACACCCGCATAGGGGCATCGGACGACCTGGCGGGGGGCCGGAGCACATTCATGGTTGAGATGATGGAGTGCAAAAATATTGTCACCGGGGCCACCGATAAAAGTCTGGTGCTTATGGATGAAGTGGGCAGAGGCACCAGCACCTATGACGGAATAAGCATTGCCAGGTCGCTGGTGGAATATATAGTAAAAAATATCAGGTCAAGAACTCTTTTTTCCACCCACTACCACGAGTTAACTGACCTGGATGCGCTGGTGGGGGTAAAAAATTATACCGTTTCGGTAAAGGAACAGGATCAGAAAATAATTTTTTTAAGGAAGGTTGTCCCGGGAAAAGCTGACCGGAGCTATGGCATTCATGTGGCCGCACTGGCCGGCCTGCCCCCTGAGGTAACCGGCCGGGCCAGAGAAATACTGGACAGCCTTGAATGTGCCAGGGGAGATATTCAGGAAGCGGCGGCAGCTTCGGAAGCACAATGCGGGCCAAGTGAGGAAAAAAGCGGGGCGGTAAAAGAAATACTGGCGCAGATCAAAGAATTGGACATACCAAACACCACACCCATAGCCGCTCTAAACATACTTGCAGGAATGAAGTCTTTGATTTGATTATATATAATCTCTCCCAATACTCGAGGGGGTGGACGGGTTGTATATCGGCCTGGATGTAGGAGGAACATACACCGATGCGGTGCTTCTGGAAAAGGGGCGGGTAAAGTCCTGGACAAAGGTTCCCACCAGGGAAGACCTGCTGAATTCCCTTCTGGAGGCTTTCGACAAAATCATGAGGGGTGTTCCGGCTGATCTAATTAAAAGGGTTGTGCTGAGCACCACCATGATCACCAACCTGATAGCTGAGAAGAAATACGACCCTGTAGGACTTATTCTACTCCCCGGGCCGGGACTTGAAAACAGCCATTACAGATTTGACACAAAGACCTGCATAGTGGGGGGAGTTATCGATTACCGCGGCAGGGAAGTGGTGCCCCTGCCGGAAGGTGATGTGGATTCAGCCATTCGCACCCTGGCCGGGCTTAATTATAAAAAAGTGGCCGTAGTGGGAAAATTCAGCTCCCGGAACAACAAGCATGAAAAGGAAGTATGCCGGAGGATACAGGAGTCATATATAGACTGGCAGGTGGAAATGGGCCACGAGGTGGCCGGACAGCTTAATTTTCCCAGAAGGGTCATGTCTACACTGCTCAACTGCGCCACCAGGGATAAATACCAGTTTTTCGCGCAGTCAGTGCTGGCAGCCCTCAACAGCCGGGATATAAGCTGCCCGGTCTATATACTGAAGGCTGATGGGGGAACCATGCCCCTTAATACATCGCTGTCATCACCGGTGGAGACCATTTTCAGCGGGCCGGCGGCCAGCATTCTGGGGGTGCAGGCCCTGATACCGCCGGGAGAAACAGCTGTTATTTTGGATATAGGAGGAACCACCACTGACCTGGCGCTTATACTTGGAGGCCAGCCGCTGCTTGCCTCCAAGGGGGCCGATGTGTTTGGGCACATGACCCACGTCAGCGCCCTGGCTGTAAAATCTGTTCCCGTCGGGGGAGACAGTGTAGTAGAGTGCGTCGGCAAGGAGCTAATACTCTTATCCGAGAGGGTAGGCCCTCCATACTGCCTGGGAGGCCCCATGCCCACCCCCACCGACGCCCTTAAGGTGCTGGGCCTTACCAAGCTGGGGAACATGAAAAAAGCCAATGAGGCCATGAAAATACTGGGCAAGCCCCTGGGTATAGAAACCTGGGAAGTTGCCGCCAGAATAATGATGATGGTTAATGACACCATCACCGGCGAAATAAAAAATATGTTTGAGAAATGGGAGCAGGAGCCCGCCTACAGGGTTTGGGAAGTGCTGCAAAAGAAGAGGGTCCGCCCCAATACAGTGGTGGGGGTGGGGGGAGCCGCCTCAGGGTTTATGCCCATGATCGCGGCAACGCTGGACTGCCGCCCTTTAATACCCCCTTACGCCCAGGTGGCCAATGCCATAGGCGCCGCCGTGGCCAGGCCCACCCTGCAGGTAAGCCTAAGGGCCGACACCGAGCAGGGTATATACACCCTTTTGGAAGAGGGCTACCAGGGGCCCATAGAGGATAAGCCTTTTAATGAGGAAAAAGCTTTACGGCTGGCCGAAAAATGGCTTCATAAAAGAGCTAAAAAATACGGGCTGGAAAACGATATGGGAGAAGTGGAGGTCACCCGCAGGGAAGTATTCAACATGGTCCGTGACTGGGTTACCTCAGGCAAGCTTATAGACGTGTCGGTACAGACAAAACGCGGAATTCTCCACTATATTGGCACAGGGGGGGGTAACATTGAAAGGTAAAAAAACCGGTGTCATATTCTTCCCGGCCTTTGACTGGGCAATATCCCCGACCCATCCCGAGAGAGAAGAAAGGCTCCTTTACACCAGAGACCAGATTTTTGAAGAGGGCCTGATGGACCTGCCCCAGATTGCCGAATATCCTCCCAAGCTGGCTACCATTCACGATATCGCCAGGGTTCATTTTTGTGTGCCCAGAGTGCAGAGCCAGGTAACCGAGGCGCACCTTATTGCGGCGGGGGCCACCATGTCCCTGGGAGACAGCATCATACAGGGCGAAATTAAAAACGGCTTTTCCATAGTCAGGCCCCCGGGTCACCATGCCATGAGGGTGGTGCATGGGAACAGGGGCTTTTGCAACATAAACAATGAGGCAGTGCTTGTCGATTATCTGAGAAGGCGGTATGGAATCTGCAGGGTAGCCATCGTGGACTCCGATGTCCACCATGGGGACGGAACCCAGGAGATTTTTTACCATGACCCTGATGTTCTTTTTATTTCATTCCACCAGGACGGACGCACCATCTTCCCGGGAACGGGCTTCGCTCACGAGCTGGGAGGGCCCCAGGCCTATGCCAGGACCATCAATATTCCGCTGCCCCCGGGAATGACCGACACCACCTTCCACTACGTTGCCGATAATCTGGTGCTCCCATTAATAAATGATTTCAAGCCGGACTTTATAATCAACTCCGCCGGGCAGGACAACCATTACACAGACCCCCTGGGCAGCATGAAATTTACCGCCCGGGGTTATGCCGACTTCACCAGAAAGCTCAATCCCCACCTGGCGGTTTTAGAGGGCGGCTACGCCATTGAAACAGCCCTGCCCTATATCAATATGTCCATACTGATGGCTTTGGCCGGAATAGATTACTCCAAAGTCAGGGAGCCGGACATAGATTCCTGCAGCTTTAAAGAAAATCCGGACCGGTTTGCCCAGGTGCAGAAAACAGTGGAGGAGCTTCTCGATATCTGGAGCCGCAGGGATAAAGCAGATATTGAAAAAATATTCGGATCGGGTAAGTTCTACCAGCGTAAAAAACACATATATTACGACACTGATTATATTGAGGAAGAGCAGTTTGAAAAGGTAAGGCTCTGCGGGAGCTGCCCCGGCTATATGCTTATTGAGTCCCGGGCCGACCGGGGCTACGGTGAGACGGCAAGGGTATTTGCCGTGTCCATCCCGTTTAATGCCTGCCAGGACTGCCAGATGGAGGCCTATAACTGGTATGAGGAAGCTGTAAACAAAAAGAAGGGCTGCGATTTTGTACAAATGCAGGATAAATCGACCGATACCTGCCTTTCCTTTGATATCAGCAAGAATCAGGAGTGGAAATCCGAAGGACCCAGACCGGGGGTGTAGTGTTTTGCCCAGGATTAAAGTTCTTGACGAGGCCACCGCCAATCAGATAGCCGCCGGGGAAGTGGTGGAAAGGCCCTCGTCAGTTGTGAAGGAACTGGTGGAAAACTCTCTTGACGCCGGTTCAACCAGGATTACGGCAGAAGTCCGAGGTGGCGGGCTACAGCTGATCAAGATTACCGACAACGGGTCCGGCATGGATGAGGCCGACTCGGTAATAGCCTTCCAGAGGCACGCCACCAGCAAGATAAAGAGCCTGGCCGATATCGAAAACATCTGTTCTCTTGGATTCCGCGGGGAGGCGCTGCCCAGCATAGCCTCTGTAAGCAAGATTGAAATGATTACCAGGCCGCCCGAAAACAACAGCGGTACAAGGCTTGAAATAGAGGGCGGCCGGTTATTATCCGGGGTCCCCGCGGGATGCCCGCCGGGCACCGCCATTACTGTTACAGACCTTTTCTTCAATACACCGGCCCGGCTTAAGTACATGAAATCAAAATCCACCGAGGCCGGCCAGATAACCGATATTATATCAAGGCTTGCCCTGGCCAGGCCGGATGTCTCCATCAAGCTTGTCAACGAAGGCAGAACAGCCTTTCATACACCGGGCACCGGAAATATTGTGGACGCCCTTTCCTCCGTTTACGGTGCCGAGACGGCCAGAAACATGATCAAACTGGAGGCCGGGGAAGAGTCCATGGCCGTCCATGGCTATATCTGCCCCCCCTCTCTGAGCAGGAGCACCAGGCGTAATATAACCGTCATCATAAACGGCAGGTACGTCAGGAATTATCTGATCAGCACCGCCATTATAGAAGGCTTCGGCACCCTTATTCCCCACGGGCGTTTTCCCATTGCCCTTATTTACATTGATATTTCTCCGGAAATACTGGATGTAAATGTCCACCCATCAAAAATGGTGGTGCGGGTATCCGGCGAGTCCAATCTTTTCAATCTGGTCAGAAGAACGGTAACTGCCTCTCTCAGAACCGAAAGGGTAATTCCCGGCCTTGATGAGGCAGGAGAAAAATACCAGCCTGATAAGACAGCCGGATTTAAAATATTTGAAAGAGGTCCGGCGGCAGCCCGGGACCCCTTAACCCACGGCGGCGTCACTGTCCCCGATACTGTCCTGCCCGGCCTTCGCCCGGCCGGGCAGGCCTTCGCACAAAAAACTATTTGGGATAAAAGTCAATCCGGCACCGATGATCTTTTTGACAGCGCTTATCCCATAGGGTTCCTGCCCCCCACCTATGTACTGGCGGGAAGCGCCAGAGGCCTTCTTATAATAGATCACCACGCCGCCCACGAGAGGATTCTTTATGAGAAATTCTTAAAGGCTCTGGGAGGAGACCGGGTTGACGCACAGATTCTTCTGGTTCCTCTGGCTATAAGTTTAAGCCCTCATGAGTGCAGGGTTGCCGAAGAATTCCTTGAATATTTTTCCACTCTGGGCATCAGCATGGAGGGGCTGGGGCCAGGCTCCCTTTTAATAAGAGAAATACCTTCCGGCCTGTCCCGGAAGTCTGCAGAAGAAATAGTAAGGGACCTGCTGGAATATATTATTGAATCAGGAAGAAAAATACAGAGGGAGGATGTTGTAAAAAAAATGGCCGCTTCGGCGGCCTGCAGGGAGGCCGTCAAGTCCGGCACCCGTTCTACCACAGAAGAGGCCTGGGCAATCATAGATCAGCTGAAAAAGACTGAAGTGCCCTACACCTGTCCCCACGGCAGGCCCACCATAATAATTATAGGTGAGCAGGAACTCAAAAACCGCTTTAAAAGAACCTGAACAGCTGGTGAAGCAACGATATGATAGCAGTAACCACCACATTGGCGGAAAGCGCAGAAGAATGCGTAAAGGCCGGGGAAATAAGCCGAATGCTTAATATACCCCTCTATTCAAGAAAAAATACCGGTATCGAAAAGCTGATCCGGCAGTACTCCCTGCAGGGAATTGTGATTGTCGGCAGGGAAAAAATCACCTACAGCTACCCCGGGGGAGAATTTTTTTTCCATCCCGGGATGGCCAAACTACGTATAAATGAAATACTGAATGGGAAAACTGACCAAATGATTAAAGCTCTGGATCTTATTCCCGGAGATACTGTACTGGACTGTACCCTGGGACTGGGATCGGATGCCATAGTGACATCTTTTGTGAACGGTACGGGAAAAGTAATCGGAATTGAATGCTCTCCCGTTTTAAGCCATATTGTAAAGGAGGGCCTGGCCAATTACAGCCGGGGTATCAGCGCAGGGCTCAAAGGGGCCATGCGCAGAATTAAGGTAATCTGCGCCGACTACAACCACATTTTGAAAAACCAGCCCGATGGATCGGTGGACATTGTTTATTTCGACCCCATGTTCAGAATTCCCGGCCATAAATCCAGCTCCATGGAAGCAATGAGGCCTCTGACCGACAGTTCCCCCCTTTCACCGGAAGTTATAAGGGAGGCGCTGAGGGTGGCCAGGCGCCGGGTGGTGGTCAAGGAACTCAGGAACAGCCCTGAGCTAACCCGCCTGGGTTTTGCCGGAGTCACAGGGGGTAAATACTCCCCTGTAGCATATGGTGTAATTGAGAAAGGGGGTGGCTGATATAGACGCCTGCGGCGACACAACAGCCCCTCTCTTAGCCATAGTAGGTCCCACCGCCACCGGGAAAACAGATGTATCGGTAATAGCGGCCCAAAAGCTCGGCGCGGAGATTATATCGGCGGACTCAATGCTGGTATACCGGCACATGGACATAGGCACGGCCAAGCCCGCAGCGGGGGAGAGAGGCGGAGTGGCCCATCATATGATTGATGTGGTTGACCCGGATGATGAGTATAATGTTGCCATATACAGCAAACAGGCAGAAGGTATTATGACAGACATAGTAAAAAGAGGAAAGCTGCCCCTTCTGGTGGGAGGGACCGGGCTGTATGTAAAGGCAGTTGTGGACGGCTACAGCTTTAGCGAGGCCGGCATAGATCCGGGGCTGCGCCAGAGGCTGCAAAAAGAATGTGAGGCCATGGGGAAGGAAGCTCTTCATAAAAGACTTGGACAGGTTGACCCGGAATCAGCGTCCCGCCTTCATGTAAATGACGTTAAAAGAGTAATCCGCGCCCTGGAGGTGTATTACTTAACCGGCCAAACCATCTCAGCCACTTCCGGCAGGCGTGACCAGGAACGTAAAGGACTGCATATATTCGGCCTGGTAATGGACAGAAGGGAACTATATGCCAGGATAGAAAAACGAGTTGACAGAATGATTGAGCACGGCCTGGTGGATGAGGTCAGGCGACTCCTGGAAAAGGGTTATTCAGAAAAACTGACATCCATGCAGGGGCTGGGTTATAAAGAAATAATACTTTATCTGAGAGGAATTATTTCACTGGAAGAAGCAGCGGATCTCCTTAAAAAGAGAACCAGGAATTTCGCTAAAAGGCAGCTTACCTGGTTCAGAAGGGATCACCGCATCCGGTGGATTGACGTAAATGACAGGAGGCCCGCAGATATTGCGGTAGAAATTACCGCAGAAGTAGAAGGAGTATTCAAACCCGCGTCGAATGAATTAAAGTAGAAAAAAATACCAACGGAGGGACCCCGATGACAAAAACACAAATAAACCTGCAGGATGCATTTTTAAACCAGGTAAGAAAAGAAAACATTCCTGTAACCATCTTTCTGGTCAATGGCTTCCAGCTGAAAGGGATGGTCAAAGGATTTGATAATTTTACCGTTATTCTTGAGAGCGACGGGAAGCAGATGATGGTTTACAAGCATGCCATTTCAACCATCAGCCCCCTGCGTCCGGTGAACACCTCCTTTTCTGAAGTAAGACCTTTATAGTATTAGTAGACTTGAAAATGTCTCTCTCAATGGGAGACTTTTCTTTTTTTTCCATGTATTTATATGCAAAAATATCCGCCGGTAAAGTAAAACACTCCCTTGTTTGCGCGTATAGATAAATTATAGAATTATGGGAGGTGCCGGCTTGATAGTAAATATCCGTCAAAGACCTCCCCTGTCACCCCTGGATAAGAAAATGTTCCCGGGCTACAGAAGACCGGGGCAGCATCCGCGGACAGCTGAAAAAAACTCCTCAACTTCTGATCGCAAGGGGACAGGCAGCGTGGAAGAGGTGTTCAGCGAGCTGGACTCTCTTATCGGGCTGGAAAAAGTAAAGTCTCTTATAAGGGAAATATACGCCTTTGTGGAGATTCAAAAGAAACGCCAGAAAGAGGACCTGTTGTCGGACAGCACGGTGCTGCACATGATCTTCAAGGGCAACCCCGGCACCGGAAAAACCACGGTGGCCAGGATCATAGGCAGACTTTTCAAAGAACTGGGAGTGCTTCAAAAAGGCCACGTACTGGAAACCGAAAGAGCCGATATAGTCGGTGAGTACATAGGGCATACAGCGCAGAAAACCAGGGAGCAGATTAAAAAGGCCCAGGGCGGGATACTATTCATTGATGAGGCCTATTCACTGGCCCGGGGCGGGGAGAAGGATTTCGGAAAAGAGGCCATAGACTGCCTCTGCAAGGGCATGGAGGATGGCAGGGACACCTTTATATTGATTCTGGCCGGGTACAACGATGAAATGGTCTGGTTCATGGAAACCAACCCCGGCCTCAGGTCCAGGTTTCCCATTCAGCTTAACTTCCCCGACTACACCATCTGCCAGCTGATCGATATTGCCGGCAAGATGCTGAAGGAAAGGCAGTATGTCCTATCAGCCCCGGCCAGGGATGAGCTGCGGCTGCTTATTGAAATGAAAGCAAAAAAACACCAGCATAACGGCAACGCGCGCCTGGTAAGAAACCTTATCGAGCGGTCCATGCGCACCCAGGCGGTGAGGCTGATGGAAAAAAAGGAGCTGACCAGGGAAGACCTCATGACTATAAACAGGGAAGATATGGCCGGGGCATGGGAGGAACTTTAACCGCCCTATGGGCGGTGCCGCCGTACCGGCGGCGGAATTCAGAACTCAGAATCCAGAATTCAGAATGGTTTGGGCATTCCTTTTTGGCATTCTAGCAGGGCTTAAAAACCTCTGTGTCCTCTGTGTTCTCTGTGGCTTAAAAGGACCCTGATTTTCATTCTCCCTGGTGGCTGCTTTTGACAGCCCGGATGACCCTTACCCGAATTGATGGACACGCCAAACTGAGATAAAATCAAAATGATGGAGGTGTCCATAATGGGTCTAACTGGTAAAAGGCACAACAAAGAATTTAAAGTTGAAGCCGTGCGCCTGGTTA
>JAMCVT010000103.1 GCA_023475565.1 Actinomycetota bacterium | reverse complement strand
CCCTGGACTCCTACCTGCCGGACACCCCGGGATATTCCCGGGCTCTGGTGGAAGATCTTCTTATAAAAAAACGGTGCAGCTACAGCGACATAAAAAACCGCAATGACAGAAAGCTATTGAACCTGTCATGGGTCTACGACATAAATTTTCCCTACACCCTCTCTGAAATTGTAGAAAATGGGTTTTTAGACATTATGATCGGGTCACTGCCCCAAAGCAGCGATATACAGGCAATTCACCGCCATATAGAGGCCTATGTCGCCCAACGCCTTGGCAGAGCTGTCAGGCCATAATGTCCTCTCTGTGGTTGAAAATTTTCGTTCGCCTTGGTGGCCGCTTATGGCGGCCCGGGAGTTTTAAAGTTATATTTCTACCGCGGGCGGGTTAATCCTTTGGGGCATAAATTAAGAGAGAAGGCTTACGCCTTCTCTCAAAAGCAACCATCCTTACAGTTTACTTACGGAAAGAACTCTACCGTTGGAACAACTGAGTAAGGTTACGTTATTATCCTCCTTGGAACCATTTTTCTGAAACCTGGCACCTTGGAAATCCAAAAAACACTACCCCTCGAACTGGTCTCAACAACTTGCAATAAACTAGACTGACGTTCCTTGCAATACCTTGAACCTGAGCTCTGTAAGGATGGTGCTTCCTTATCTACATATTAGCATGATCCTTCTGTTATTTCAAGCAGCCCCATAAATAAAAAGCACAAAAATCAGTATTTATTTTCTGGTGAAAAAAACCAGGACCGGGCCAGTTCCGCCACCCTGACCTCGTAAAGGCGGCCGTCTTCGTAAAGAGGGACACTTGCGCCGTCCTCCAGCAGGGGACGGTGGAGGGCAGGGTCCGGCCCCTCCCCCATTGTGTTGAGAAAACGAATGGTATAGCCCCGGACAGCAGGGTCGGGGTCATCCAGGTACCCGGCCAGATCCTTCACCTCTTCCCGTACGAGGCCCGGCTCCGCCTGGGCAATTCTCCCTGCGGCCCACAGCACCCCCCGCCTCAGCATCTCCTCTTCAGCATGGGATATTATAATGGAGGCAAATTCACCAAACATGCCGGGCCTCCGGTAAATTATCTCACCTATGCACTCCGGGGCGCTCCAGCCTATACCCCCGGACTCGTCGTTAATGGACCAAAACAGGCTGCGCAGAATAACCCGCACCGCCTCGGGATCTTCCCCGGCCAGCCTGTCGGCCACCGCCCCCATGGCCTCAACGGCCCTCCAGCGCAACAGCGTTTCCCTTTCAAACAGGAGCCTGTTTAAATATCTTAAGATGCCCTTCTTCCCGGCCACCAGCCCGGCCAGTTCGTCGAACTTTCTCTCCTCCAGGAGGGCAATAACCCCCTCTTTGGTTGTTGCAGACACAGGTTCCCCCCCTGCCAACACCGCTCTTTACAAAGTCAGACACCCAGTGAGATATTCAGCATAAGCACTAAAGGTATTGTTTTACAGCATTAACAAATACATCGTACTGCTGGGCCCCCACTATTTTCTTTTCACCGTTAAAGATAAAAGTGGGCAGGCCTGTAACCTGGTATTTCATGCCCCGCTCCCGGGCTTCCTGCAGGCGTCCCCGGTACACCCCTTTAGCCAGGGCCTCCCGCAGCGCCACCGTGTCAAGCCCCGCCTTACCCGATACCTCCAGCACCGTTTCCATGCTGCCTAAATCCTTTCCTTCCTGGAAGTACGCCTTGAAAAAAAGGTTGTGCAGATCATCAAACCCGCCTTTGTCCCTGGCAAATTCGGTGGCCTCCAGGGCCAGCCTGGAATTGGACATCAGCTCCAGCCTGCCGAAACTGATCCCGTAGGGCGCCCCGGCCCTGCTGAACCTTTCCGCCATGGCTTCCGGGTTTATGCCGGGAAAAAGCCTGCTCAGCAGTACTCCCTCCGGGGGAGTCTCCGGGTGCAGCTCGTACCCCAGCCACTCCACCTCAACGGGGAACTCCCCCGCCAGCTTTTCGGCAATACCTTTGCCGATAAAGCAAAAGGGTCATGTATAATCGGAAAAGACAACAATTTTAACGTTACTCATTTATCCCTGCCCCTTTTTATCATTCACTACAATTTGAACCTTTTAACCAGCTCGTTCAAATCAAAGGCCATTTTATTAAGCTGCTCGGTCGCCGCCGAAACCTCTTCCATGGCGGCGGTCTGCTCCTCGGTGGAGGCGCTGACGTTCTGGATGCCGGCCGAAACCTGCTCCGATGCCGAGGCGACGTTTTGCACCTGGTCGGCCAGCACTTCTATGCGGTCGATAATGCCCCTGAAGCTCTCCCCTACCTCTCCGATAACCGCAACGCCGTCCCTGACCCGCTCATTGCTCTCTCCCATAGCTTCCACTGCCTTTCTGGACTCACTGTCCACCCTGCCGATAAGCTGGCTGATGTCCTTGGCAGCGCTGGCCGACTGCTCCGCCAGCTTTCTTACCTCCTCGGCCACTACGGCAAATCCGCGCCCCTGCTCCCCCGCCCTGGCTGCCTCGATGGCGGCATTGAGAGCCAGCAGGTTCGTCTGCCCGGCTATGCTGGTTATAATGTCTACAATCTGGTTGACCCTATTTAATGTGTTGGAAAGTGACTCCACCACACCGGAGGCCACATCACTGGAGGCGGCAATTTCCTTCATCCGGATGGTTACCCTGTCCACTCCTTCGGAACCGCGGGCCGCCTCCTTTGAGGACTCTTCGGAAAGAGACGCCACTTCCATCGCATTCTGCGCCACCTGATCCATAGTTGTGGCAATCTCTCCCACGGTGGCCGCCGACTCCTGGGCTGCCGCCGCAGTCTGCTGGGCCTGGCTGGAGAGTTCCCCGGCCATTCCCGACAATTCACCTGTAGTTACCGCCAGCCTGTTGATCACTTCCCTCAGGCTGTTTTTCATAATGTTAAAGGCCTCTGCCAGGCTGCCCATCTCGTCCCTGTTTTTGACCACGGCGTCCTTCACCGTCAGATCTCCCCCGGCCAGCCTTTCAGCCAGGGCCTCCAGCTGTTTGAGGGGGTTGTTTATGCTGCGGCTGATAAAAAAGGCCACCAGCAGTCCGAATGACCCCGAAATAACTATGATTATCGAAAGGACTTTTATGGACTTGTGATACAGCGCATCCCCTTCATTGCTTACGGAAGTGCCGTTCTCCCGGTTGTATTTAACTTCTTTTGCTATATTTACGGATAGAGTGTTATATGTCTGCTCAGATTGGCCTTTAAAAATAGCTGCCGCTTCATTGTCATTACCCTGCCGGCTCAGGCTGAGAGCCTTTTCGCTCAGCTGGGTGTAGTTATCCAGTGAAGTTGTTATGGCGCTGAACATCTGCCTGTCGGTTTCATCTTTAATGGTTTTTTCATACTGTTCCAGTGTGCTGTCAATCTCTTTATGTATATTACCCATACTCTGCTCTATCTGGCTTTTTTCTAGCACGTCTGCGGTTGTAATGTAATGATATTCTTCAATCCTGTACCTGGAGATAAGGGTATCCACAGACTGTATCAGCTGAACACCCGGCAGCCATTTTTCTATGGTTTCGTCGGAGTATCCATTAATCTGCTTTAAGGTCAGGCCGGTATAAACCCCCAGACCTGTCATTATAACTCAGTAGCATTGCATAAACCAAATATTAAAATCTCAACCCTTAAAATTGCCAAAATTCGCCCATATTTGACCAATTTCCATAAATATCATGGTATATCGTTAAAAAACTCCTTATAATAGAGGTATAG
>JAMCVT010000069.1 GCA_023475565.1 Actinomycetota bacterium | reverse complement strand
TCAACATCTGCAGGGATTTTCCTGTTTTCCAGCTTTTCAAATCTTTCCACCTGGGACCTCTGCTTTTTTATGTACCCCTCGTACTTGACCTCTATCTCCACCTCTTCCCTTACCTCCTGGGGAAGAACGGGATTTTCCAGGGGCAGTTCCAGCAGGTCCCGGTAGCTTATCTCCGGCCTTCTCAGCAGTATCGCCATGCTTACCCCCTGCTGGTAATCAGATCCCTTTTCTTTTAGAAGCTCCTTTATTTCACCGGTAGCCGGAACATGTGTTCTGTTAAGTCTGTCTATTTCATCATAGATCATTTTCTTCTTTTCCATAAAATACCTGATCCTCCGGCCACCGATAAGCCCGATGCCGTGCCCGGTCTCGGTAAGCCTCATGTCTGCGTTGTCCTGCCGCAGCAGCAGCCTGTACTCGGCCCTGGAGGTGAGGAGCCTGTACGGCTCATTTGTTCCCTTGGTGACCAGATCGTCTATCAAAACCCCTATGTAGGCCTCGGACCTGGCCAGCACCACCGGGTCCCTGCCCTTAAGATACATAACAGCGTTTATGCCGGCCATCAGCCCCTGGGCCGCTGCCTCTTCATATCCCGATGTCCCGTTAATCTGGCCGGCGCTGAAAAGTCCCGGGATCTCCTTGTTCTCCAGGGAAAGCTTGAGCTGGGTGGGATCAATGCTGTCATACTCAATAGCATAGCCGGTCCTTATTATTTTCACCCTCTCCAGCCCGGGAACCGTCCTCATCATGGCTATCTGCACGTCTTCCGGAAGGCTGGTGCTCAGCCCCTGGACGTACATCTCGTTGGTATTCCTTCCCTCGGGCTCTACAAAAACCTGGTGTGCCGGCCTTTCTGAAAACCTTACCACCTTGTCCTCAATGGAGGGGCAGTAGCGGGGGCCGGTTCCCTCAATAAAGCCGCTGTATAAAGGGGACCTGTCCAGGTTGTTCCTTATTATCCGGTGGGTCTCCTCATTGGTGTAGGTCAGCCAGCAGGGCACCTGCTCCCTTTCCTTTATACCGGACACAAAGGAAAAGTTGCGCATTGTTTCATCCCCCGGCTGAATGGTCATTTTTGAGAAGTCCACACTTCTTTTGTCCACCCTGGCCGGAGTCCCTGTTTTAAACCTGACCAGCTTTATGCCCAGCTCCAGGAGGCTGCCGGAAAGCTTCAAGGAAGGGAAATTGCCGCTGGGTCCCCCCGGAAAGGCAAGATCCCCAATAATAACCCTGCCCTTTAGGTAGGTGCCGGTGGTCAGTATAACCGCCGGGGCCTCAAACACCGCCCCGGTACTTCCCACAACGCCGGCAATCTTCCCGTTTCTGACCTGCAGCCGGTCCACCATAACCTGCCTTACATCAAGGTTCTCCTGGCCTTCCAGCACACTCCTCATGTTGTCCTGGTAGAGCCTCTTGTCCGCCTGGGCCCTCAGCGCATGGACCGCCGGCCCCTTGGCGGTGTTAAGCATCCTCATCTGTATGGCCGACTTGTCTATATTAATGCCTATCTCCCCGCCCAGGGCGTCAATCTCCCTGACCAGCTGCCCCTTGGCCGGGCCCCCCACCGATGGATTGCAGGGCATTAGGGCTATATTGTCTATATTTACAGTCAGCACCAGGGTCCGGCACCCCAGCCTTGCGGCCGCCAGCCCGGCCTCACAGCCGGCGTGCCCGGCCCCCACCACTATAACATCATAGCTCCCGGCAGGGTAATCCACTTTTAAGCACCTCACTTGCCAATACAAAAATCATTAAATATACGGTCCAGCAGGTCTTCTGTAACGGTGGACCCGGTAATCTCCCCCAGGACCTCCCAGGCGCCTCTTATGTCTATGGACAGCAGGTCCGGAGGGACCCCTTCATCTGCCAGGGCCATAAACTCGGCCATGTTTCCCCGGGCCTTCACCAGCGCCGACTCATGCCTGATATTGCTTATTATTACGGGGTCCGGGGATTCTGTCCGGCCGCCGGTAACCATCTGCTCAATTTTACTCTCCAGATCCTCTATGCCCTCACCCTTAAGGGCGGAGATTTCCACCCGGGGTATGTTCCATTCCTCTCCCGGAGGCAGTTCAGGGCTTTTTCCCACATCTATCTTATTTATGATTAATAGTGTCTTTTCCCGGTCTACCGTCTTTAGTATCTCACTGTCCTCAGCGGTCACTCCCTCTCCCGCGTCTATCATAAAGAGTATAAGGCCGGCCCCCTCTATAATCTGGAGGGTTTTTTCCACCCCTTTTTTTTCCACTATGTCCCCTGTTTCCCTTAAGCCGGCAGTGTCGGCCAGCACCAGAGGTATGCCCTTTATATTAATCATTTCTTCTATGACATCCCTGGTGGTGCCCGGTATGTCGGTGACAATAGCCCTTTCCCGGCCCAGTAAGGCGTTCAGTAAGGAAGACTTCCCCACGTTGGGCCGCCCGGTTATTACCGTCATTATCCCTTCCCGGTAAATCCTGCCCCTGCCCGCCGCCTCTATAAGCCGGTCCAGTCCCCGGATAATTTCCCCGGCCGTTTCCTTTAACTGCTGGCGGCTTTTTTCATCCACATCATCCTCGGGAAAATCAATGGATGCCTCCAACTGGGCCAGCATGCCCAGTATTCTGTCCTGCAGGGACTTTATTTTTAAAGAAAGCCCTCCCCCCAGCTGTGACAGGGCCACCTTTAAAGAGGCCTCAGTTTTCGACCTGATGACATCTATTACCGATTCGGCCTGGGTAAGGTCAATCCTTCCGTTTAAAAAGGCCCGTCTGGTAAATTCCCCCGGGGCGGCCAGCCTGGCCCCCGCATCCAGCACCGATTTAAGAGCTGCCCTTAAGGGCACGGCCCCCCCGTGGCAGTTAATTTCCACCACATCTTCCCGGGTATATGTGTGCGGGGCCTTCATAACAGCCAGCAGCACCTCGTCTATCACCTCACCGGTAACCCCGTCAACAGCATGGCCGTAATGCAGCTTAAAGCCATCCCTCAGCCAGTCCTTGGGCCTGGCCGGCCGAAAAACCCTTTCCGCAATGTCAAAGGCCCTTTCCCCGCTTATTCTTATTATCCCCACCCCCCCCTCGCCGGGAGGTGTCGATATGGCCGCTATGGTATCGTTTAGCATAGAATTTCTATCCCCTTGGCTCAATAATTACCCTCGTTGGAACCCTCAATCCATACCGATCGGGGACATTCCTGTCTACCGAGGAATGCCCGATCTTCAGCAGGTGTGTCCCCATTCCGCTTATTAAAAACCCAGCAGTTACATACCTGCTGGGTTAAGGTTTGGCTATCTTTTAGGAGATATAATAATCTTTCTGTAGGGCTCCTCCCCCTCGCTGAAGGTGGAAATATCGTCTCTTCCCTGTAGTGCGGTGTGTATAATCCTTCTTTCCAGGGAATTCATCGGCTCCAGCACCACGTTCCGGCCCCTTTGCATAGCCTTGTCGGCCAGCTTGTGGGCAAGTTTTTTCAGTGTGTCCTCCCTGCGAGTGCGGTAGCCCTCTATGTCCAGTATAAATTTCTTTCTATTTTCCTGATTTTTGTTAATCGAAAGATTTACAAGGTACTGCAGCGCGTCAAGTGTTTCGCCCCTTCTGCCAATCAGTATGCCCAGATTTTCTCCCTCAAGGTTAATGGTTACGGTGTTGTCCTTTTCCACTATGTCCAGCCTGGCCTGCAGGTCCATGGTGTTGAGAATGTCCGTCATGATACCCTTTACTCTTCTGACGGGGCTGTTCCTTACCGATACCTTTACCCTGGCAGGCTTTGATCCCAACAAGCCCAGAAATCCCTTGGAGGGCTGCTCAATTATCTCAATGTCCGTTTCTTCCCTGGGAATTCCCAATTCTGCGATGGCCTGTTCGACGGCTTCCTCTACCGTCCTACCTGTTTTTTCTATCACCTGCACCCTCTGGTATCGCCTCCTTTAATGCCTTGGTCTGCTTATTTACTATATACTGCTGTAATATACCCAGCGTATTGAAAGTTACCCAGTACAGCGCCAGCCCTGCGGGCACCTGGGTGGAAAAATAGCCGATCATGATGGGCATAGTGTACAGCATCATTTTTTGAGTCTGGTCAGTCATGTTGGTAGTCAGCCGTGTCTGAAGGAAAGTGGTGACAGCGGTCAGAATTGCCAGCGCAAAAAAATCGTTATTAACCTCGCTCAGGTTTTTTATCCACAAGAAACCTGCATGGCTGGGATCCATGTAATTAAAATTTCTTAGCGCCTGAAAAAGGGCTATTAGTATAGGCATCTGTATGATGAGGGGAAGGCAGCCGGACATCGGATTTACATTGTGCTCCTTGTAAATCTCCATTATCTTCTGCTGCATCTTCTGGGGGTCTTTCCCCTTATACTTGTTCTGTATCTCCTTAATTTTAGGTCCCAGCTTCTGCATCATGTACATTGATTTCATCTGCTTTAAGGTAAGGGGGTACAGCGCTATTTTGAGCAGCAGGGTAAAAAATATTATGGCCAGGCCGTAGCTGGCTATATTTGCGGTAACAGTAAGCCCGTACAACCAGTTTATAATGGATGTTATGAGGTCTACTATAGGTTTTAGCATATTTATTATTCCCCTCCGTAGGAAGCCTTACCTGACAGGGTCATACCCTCCCGGGTGAAATGGGTGACATTTTAATATCCTTAACAATGCTTTGTAGACCCCCACTATTATACCATGTTTTTCCAATGATTCTATGGCATACTGGGAGCAGGTGGGGTAAAATCTGCAGGTGGGGGCCTTCAGAGGAGATATATATTTTCTGTATACCTTTATAAAGCCCACTGCGGCTGTAACCGGGATTCTCTTAAAATAAGCCTTCTTAATACTTCCATTCATTTCTGTTACCTCCCGGCCCTTACCAGTTTCCTCCCCGGAAAACGTCACCCCTAAGATTTATTATTTCCTTATTTTCATTATTTTCCTGGAGAGCTTGAACATCTCTTCCTTAAAGGTATAAAAACTTTCCTTACCGGAATTTCTTTTGGGTATTATTATATAGTCATACCCTTCTTCAAACCAGTCCGCATGAATCCTGCAGATTTCTTTCAGTATTCTTTTCACCCTGTTCCTTACTACAGCCTTACCTATTTTCTTACTCAGGGAAAAACCAAATCTCGTCACACAGGTATTTCCGGACAGGCGGTACAATACCAAAAACCTGCCGCCAACTGATTTTCCCCTGGCGTAGATTTTCTTAAAATCGTTGTTTTTCTTTATGGTATATATTATTTACACCCTTCCGGAACAAATAACATGATCCTTGCAAGGCCTCGTTAAATAACAGGGGAAAGTATTAAAGGCCACTTTTCCAGCGGCCTTAAGCACTTAATTTCTTCCTTCCCTTGAGTCTTCTCCTTTTGATAACATTACGTCCGGCCGATGTGGACATTCTTTTTAGAAAGCCGTGCACCTTCTGATGCTTTCTTTTTTTAGGCTGGTAAGTGCGCTTCATGGTTTCTCCACCTCCTTGACCTACAGTTCAATTAAGCTTATTCTTTTTTTATTAACAGTGTTAGTATCAGACACATTACAAAAAATTATATATTAAAAAGTATAGGAGAGTCAAGGGAAACTGGCAGTTCTTTTATATTATCAACCGGTTGATAACATATGGAAAATTTGATATTATGACATTGATGCATTATAGATATTCCACAGAGTTTTCAACATGTTAATATTTTCTCTGTTAAAAATGTTTCTCCGGGCAGGCCTCCATACATTCAGGGATGGAGGTTTTTTTGGAAAACTTTTTGCCTTTTTCAACTGTCTATAAAAGATCATTTGGAGGGTTAAACCTTGAATAGAAATAATCTTAACAATATATGGAACAATGTTATGTCCACCCTCCAGTCAAGGCTCAATAACCCTTCTGTTGATACGTGGCTTAACTCCATGAACCCTATAAACATTATTGACGACTCTCTTATTATAGAGGTTCCCGATAAGTTTTCCAGGGACTGGCTCAATGACAGGTACGGACCGGTCATCAAAAGCATATTGTATGACCTTCTGGAAGAGGAAATGAACGTGGAATTTGCTCTTAGCCAGGACATTCACGGAAGGATCAACAGTAAAAACAAAAAAAACTACCAGGTTGCCGATGACCCTCTTTACCACCTGAATACAAAATATACCTTTGACACCTTCGTAGTGGGCAACAGCAACCGTTTTGCCCACGCTGCGTGCCTGGCGGTGGCCGATTCCCCCTCCAGGTCTTACAACCCCCTTTTTATTTACGGGGGTGTTGGTCTGGGAAAAACTCACCTTATGCACGCCATAGGAAACCACATACTCTCCAAAGGCAATCTTTACAATGTTCTTTATATCTCTTCAGAAAAGTTTACCAATGAACTTATTAACTCCATCCGGGACGATAAGACCCTGGAGTTCAGAAACAAGTACAGAAGCGTTGATATACTGCTGATAGACGATATACAGTTCCTGGCCGGTAAGGAAAGAACCCAGGAAGAATTTTTTCACACCTTTAACACCCTGTATGAGGCCAACAAGCAGATAATCATTTCCAGCGACCGACCTCCCAAGGATATCCCCACGCTGGAAGACCGCCTCCGATCAAGGTTTGAGTGGGGCCTTATCACAGACATCCAGACCCCTGATTTTGAAACCCGGATTGCTATTTTAAGGAAAAAGGCCCAGTTGGAAGATCTGGATGTTCCCGATGATATTCTCACTTACATTGCCGATAAAATTCATTCCAACATAAGAGAGCTGGAAGGGGCTCTGATCAGAATAATAGCCTTTGCCTCCTTCAACCAGCGGGATATAAACATAGCGCTGGCCGAGACAGTGTTAAAAGATATTCTTCCGGAAATAAAGCCCCGCCAGATTACTGTGGAGCTTATCCAGCAGGTGGTTTCAAACCATTACAATCTCAAGATCGAGGAATTGAAAGCTAAAAAAAGAACCAGGAGCGTTTCTTTCCCCAGGCAGATATCCATGTTTCTTACCAGGGAGCTTACCGATCTCTCCCTTCCAAAAATAGGGGAGATGTATGGAGGAAGAGACCATACCACGGTTATTCACGCCTGCGAAAGGATAGGGACCGAGCTTAAAATAAACCCTTCCCTGGAAACCACAATAAAAGAACTTATCCACACAATTAAGAATGGTTGATAAACTCATCTGTTGCTATTGAGGATTACTTTTTTAAAAACATTTTTATAAAAATTTAGAGACCTGTAAAAGTTTATTCTATATACATCCCTATTATCTTATCCGTGGTCTAAAAGAAAGCGCTTTTGCGCTAATCCACAAATCAACAGGCCCTATTACTACTACTGTATATTATTATAAATAATAAATATATTAAGACCGGTGTGTGATTATGAAATTTTTTATCGACAAAGAAAAACTATCTTACGCCATTCAAAATGTGCAAAGGGCCATAACAACCAGAAGCCCTCTGCCGATACTGACCGGGATTCTTTTCAGCTGCAGCGGGGGACGATTAAATTTATCGGCCACCGACATGGAAATGTCTATCAACTGCTCGGTCCCGGCCGATGTTATTGTCCCGGGGGCACTGGTTATACCGGCCAGGTATATAGCAGAGTTTTCCAAAAAGCTCCCCGATGTACCCATTGAGTTTGAAACAATAGGGGGAGGAAACCTGGCCACCATCCGCTACGGACAGTCGGAATTCAATATTAATGGGTACAATGCCGGTGATTTTCCTTCTTTCCAGGTGCCCGAAGGGGAATTTTCCTTTGCCCTAAAGGCTGAGGAATTTAAAAACACAGTGAGAAAGGTAACTTACGCCCTTTCAACCGATGAGGCAAGGCCTGTTTTTACCGGTGTTTTACTGGAAATAGAGGGTGATCAGGCCACCATGGTGGCCACCGACACCTTCAGGCTGGCCATGAAAAAATTTAAGGTGCCAGCCTCTACGCCGGAAATAATAAATGTCAATGTGCCTGGAAAAACTTTAAATGAGACCGTCAGGGTGATGGGGTCCAGCGATACAGTCAGGGTAACCCTTTCCAAAAATCATATTATGTTTGAAACCCAGGATACCGTTATTACTTCCAGACTTATTTCCGGAAGATTTCCCTCTTACCGGCAGGTAATACCCCAGAGCTTTACCTGCACCCTTAGCGCCTCTATAAGGGAAATGCTTGATTCGGCCGACAGGGCTTCTTTACTGGCCGGGGAAAAGAGTTCTCTCATAGTGTTCCAGACCCGGAGTGAAGGTGTGGTCATAAGTGTGCGCAGCGAAAACGGGTGGATAAGAGAAGATATAGAGGCCTGCACAGAGGGAGAGAATTTTGATATTCTCTTTAATGTGCGCTACTTAAGTGATGCACTGAAGGCCTGTGACGGAGAAGATATTACCATGAAGCTGACTGGGACCTATACCCCGGCCCTTTTAACATCTCCCGGGGATGATGATTACCTGTCCATAATAGTTCCGGCCAGGACTTCCAAGGAGTGAAGCATTTGCGCAGCGTGGCTGTGAAGGGATCAATAAGAATGGACCAGTTTTTAAAATGGGCGGGTGTGTCCGTCACCGGGGGTCAGGCCAAATATATTATTCAGTCAGGGCTGATCAGTATTAACGGTGAAAAGTCGGAAAGCAGGGGTAAAATACTTTCCGATGGTGATATTGTTGAAGTTCGTGATATGGGATCTTTCCGGGTGGTATTCGGCACGGTGGAAAGAGAATGAGGATCCAAAGAATATTTTTGGAATATTTTAGAAACTACCAGGAAATTGACTGGAGTCCTCATTCCCGTTTTAATATCATCACCGGTGACAACGCCCAGGGGAAGACTAACCTCTTAGAGGCGGTCTTTTTTTGTACGGCGGGAAGATCGTTCAGGACGGCCAGGGACAGGGAAATTGTCAACTGGGATAAAGAGGAGTGCCATGCCCGGGCTGTTATTGAAAAGAATAAGGCCAGCCAGGAAATAGAGGCAACGCTTTACAAAAGCGGAAGGACAGTTTTTGCGGTTAACGGGGTAAAGCAGGGTAGAGGAAAAATTTTCAGACCCTGTCTGGCCCTGTCATTTACACCTGTAGATCTTGATTTAATAAGGGGTTCACCATCGGAAAGAAGAAAGTGGCTTGATCTTGAGATAGGACCCTTTGATTATGAGTATCTTTTTAATCTGGAAAAATATGAAAGGGTACTGTCCCAGAGAAACAACCTTCTTAAAAAAAACACCGGCCAGCCGGCCGATGAAATTGAGCCGTGGAATGAACAGATTGTTTTTTACGGGAGCAGGCTGATATATTCAAGAATTAATTTACTAAAAAATCTTTTTCCTCATTTGAAGCAGGTCTTCGGAGATCTTACTTCGGGTAAGGAAGAGATATCTTTTAACTATCTTTCCAGCCTTCCCCTGGAAAAGGGTATGGGGCAGAAGGAAATTGAAGCCCTGTATAAGGATACGGTAAGAAAAAAAATAGCTGAAGAAATAGACAGGCAGCAAACCCTCTTGGGTCCCCACCGGGATGATATAATTTTTATGATTAATCGCACCGATGCCAGGAAGTATGGGTCCAGGGGACAGCTGAGATCGGTGGTGCTGGCCCTCAAGCTGTCCCTGATCAGGATGTTTTTGGAAGAATACCAGGAGTACCCGGTACTGGTACTGGATGACGTTTTTCTGGAACTGGACAGCAGCAGAAGGAGGGGGCTGGATAGACTCCTGGAGGGGGAAGGGCAGGTATTTATAACCTCCAACCGGGAGATTAAAGGATATTTTTCTGGGGATTCCAGGACATACAGGGTAGAAGAGGGAAAATTATACGGGGGTGATAGGTGATGTTCCTGCATCTTGGAGGAGATACCGTAGCGCTGAAAAAGGATATAATAGCTATATTGGATTATAAAAAAGGTATTTCGGCCATTAATAAAGAGTTTATGGAAATTGCCAGGGATGAGGGTTTTGTAGAAATAATATCGGAGGAGGGCAAGGAAAAATCTTATGTGATAACCTCCGAAAAGATATATATTTCCCCAATTTCCTGCAGCACCCTTAAAAAGAGGTCAGTGGCCGGCTTAATGATAGAATAGTAAAAAATTGAGCAAAAATGACTATTTTAATGAACGGGGGTTCCTTCTTTGTCTGAAGAAAACAACGGCCGTTATGGAGTGGATGAAATACAGGTTCTCGAAGGTCTGGAAGCTGTCAGGCGCAGGCCGGGGATGTATATAGGGAGCACCAGCGCCAGGGGGCTGCACCATCTTGTCTATGAAGTGGTGGACAACAGCATTGACGAGGCCATGGCGGGTTACTGCAGCCGGATCGAGGTGACCATTCACCCTGACAACAGCGTTTCGGTTATTGACAACGGCAGAGGAATACCCGTTGATATTCACCCCAAAACAGGTCTTCCGGCAGTGGAAACCGTGCTTACCATACTGCATGCCGGTGGAAAATTCGGAGGGGGAGGGTACAAGGTTTCCGGTGGACTTCACGGTGTTGGGGTTTCGGTGGTAAACGCCCTTTCCGAGCGTCTGGAAGTGGAAGTGAGGCGTGAGGGAAGCGTTTACAGGCAGAGCTTTGAAAAGGGAGCTGCCGTTACCTCCCTGGAGGTGGTGGGCAGTACCGAATTAACGGGGACAAAGGTAACCTTCAAGCCGGATACAACCATTTTTGAAGAGACTGTATTCAGCCTGGAGACACTGATCCAGCGGCTGAGGGAGCTGTCCTTTTTAAACAGGGGAGTAAAGATCTCTCTCATTGACGAGAGAAACGGCCAGTCTGTGGAGTTTCAGCATGACGGGGGAATTAAGGACTTTATCGGGCACATAAACAGAAATAAGACACCTGTCCATAACCGGGTAATATATTTTATCGGGGAAAAGGACGACATTCAGGTGGAGGTGGCCATTCAGTACACCGACACCTATGTGGAAAATATTTTCTCCTATGTGAACAATATTAACACCATTGACGGGGGCACCCATGAGGCAGGTTTCAAAACTGCGATAACCAGGATAGGCAACTATTACGCCACAAAATATAATTTTCTTAAAAACGGCACCACCAACCTCTCAGGGGAAGACATCCGGGAGGGGATAACCGCCGTGATCAGCGTGAAGGTGCCGGAGCCTCAGTTTGAGGGGCAGACCAAAACAAAGCTGGGCAACAGCGAGGTAAGGGGAGTGGTTGACTCCGTTGTTATGGAAGGCATGGGCACCTTCCTGGAGGAAAACCCCTCGGTGGGCAAAAGGATTATCGAAAAGTCCATTATATCCTCCAGGGCCAGGGAGGCTGCCCGCAAGGCCAGGGAATTAACCAGGCGCAAGAGCGTCCTGGAAAGCTCCACCCTGCCTGGAAAACTGGCCGACTGCTCTGAAAAGGACCCCTCGGTGTCCGAACTTTATCTGGTGGAGGGAGATTCCGCCGGCGGGTCGGCCAAGCAGGGGAGGGACAGGAAGTTCCAGGCCATACTCCCTCTCAGAGGTAAAATACTGAATGTGGAAAAGGCCAGGATGGACAAAATACTGGGCAACGAGGAAATAAGATCCCTTATCACTGCCCTGGGCACCGGCATAGGGGATGAATTCGACATCACCAGGGCCCGGTACCACAAACTTATTATAATGACAGATGCCGATGTTGACGGCGCCCACATAAGGACCCTTTTGCTTACCTTCTTCTACCGGCACATGAAAAATCTTATCGAGTCCGGCTATGTTTATATAGCCCAGCCGCCCCTTTACAAAATTAAAAAGGGCAAGACCGAGAGGTATGCCTATAATGACAGAGACCTGGAAGAAATACTGTCCGGCATAGGGCGCACCGGTATAAGCATGCAGAGATACAAAGGCCTTGGTGAAATGAACGCCACGCAGCTCTGGGAGACAACCATGGACCCCGAGGCCAGGACCATACTGCAGGTAAACCTGGAGGACGCCGTGGAGGCCGACTCCATCTTCTCCACCCTCATGGGGGACAAGGTGGAGCCAAGGAAAAACTTTATCACTGAAAACGCCAGGTATGTGAAGAATCTGGATGTTTAGAAATTAAGTTGTTGGTTTTCTTAAAATTTGAGAATAGTTTCATATAAGGTGAGACAATTGCATAAAAAAGGAATATCAATAAAATTGTTATTCCCACTTAATTGAGCCTTAGTAATAGGAATCCTTGGCTGGTAGAAGCGGGAGATAACTAAAAGCCATATTTTTTGCAACCACATATAAATATTCATAAATTTAACCCCTATAAGATACGAACCTGCCATTATCTTGTAGAGGAGCATCAATTTGCATCAAGATCAGTTGACCACCGGGATAGGTGCCGTCATTGGTCACCTTGTAGTCATCATGGTTATGTGCAGGATAAAATTGTGAAAAGAAGTTATCCTCACCTTGTATTCCAGCGCAAATATTTACATAATTGACCGTATTAGGACTTGGGCAATTGACAGGTTCCGTAGGAATGTCAAAGATCGGAGATTGGTCGACAAGCTCCGGATGGGCGGTAGCAAAGATCTTTAGTTCTGTCATTTGCGAGCAAAGAGATGGAAAACCGTCCTGGCCCTTAAGGATATATTTTTGGTATTGAGGACGCTTATCATCGGCAACTAAAAGCAAGTCATAAGATTCGCCAGAACCGATAGTTACAGTAAAACTTTGATTCTGTATTTCATGCAATTCAAGATTTTCATCGCAGTCCTCTCCCAGTATGGCGGTAATCTTTAGAAATGGACTGACGTGAGTATCCTTGCCAACGACTGTAAAATGCCAACCATGAATATGCCATGGAACAACCTGATACCCCAGGTTCATCATTCTAAGAAGGAATTTGTCACCTGTTTTTACGTGAACGTAAGATTCATAATTTATTTGAGTAAGATTCTGATCGGCTGTTGGAGGTGCAGTCAGTGGATGTGGCAATAATGTATCAGGAAAAGCCCGGCCGTTAACCAGCCAGAAGTTTGGTTTATAATTCACGGCATTAAAATTCGGGTCAGCAGTCAGGACCGCATTATGCCATGTCTCGTCGATGTCGGATAAGAGCATCACCCAGTCGCTGTCGAAGTAGGTATTGATGTCATTGTAAGAAAAATTCCGGTTCGTAGCAGTCTTTGGAATTTGGGGTTGCCTTTCCCCGTGAAGGAACCACTCACCTTTTTCGTTTTGATTAATACCTGCCATTTTTAGACTTTTTTTGGATGGATAGATTATTAGGGCGCCATACATTCCCATTTGAACGTGTTCTGAAGCTTCAATATGGCAATGGTAAAAATAGGTACCAGGATGATCTGGCTCAAAATAATAGGTGGCTACCGGCGGAGCATAATCCGGAACCTGGTCTGGGGGAAGCATACTCCAAATGGGGACGCCAAAAGAAGTTTCTGGGAAACCATCCAACTGGGTAGCTACGTGGGCTCCATGCATGTGAATCGTGTGGAAATCCTTAAGATCAAGGCGTTTATTCATGCCCAGATTAATCAATGTTACATAAATTCGGTCCTTCACTTCGCCCCAAATTAATGGAGACGGAATCGTGGTATTACCTTTCATTGCTTGTAAAGACGGCCAATTGTTAGGGTCTTGCCAATTAAGTGACGGGTGTATAACCTCTTTGTCAACTTTATAAAGTCCACCAACGAAACCAAATACATAAACTTCTCGGCGAGTATCTGTACAGACATCCGGTTCAAGCGGGAGTTCAATAAAACCGTCTGTTGCCAGCAATACATAATGTCTTATAGCCAAATCAGCCTCACTCCTTTGAGCGTCACTTATTACACTATATTCATTATGTCCAATGAGGTTACATGCATTTTGGTAAATTGAATGAAACCTGAATCCGTTTATCTCCATAACTAAAAAAAGAAATTTAACAAAAATCCCAGATAATAGATCAACGAATCCCGAGTTCATTGGAATATTTTATTTATCTTATATTAAGTTTTGGAAGAATACTGGCAATATCTTTGAGATTTTTCAATAGATATGCGTATTCCGGTAAAAATGAGCCAGCATTCCGATAGGTGATTCATCTGGAAAAGTTAAGTCTCATTTTATGTACAACCTGATATTTATTTACATCTTGCCATCAGATTTTATTTTTGTTGACTTGATATAAACAGCTGTTTTTGTGTTTACCACCACCAGGTAAGTCCTGAGCCGGTAGTTGTTTCCGTTTACCTCGATGTCGCGGTTGTCCACTATGCGCGGTATGAGGAGGCAGTCAAATCCGTCCACCTTCTGTCCTATGAGTGGTTTAAGCCACTCCTTCACCTTTTTATCCACCTCATACTCAAGGGTGAGCTGATCGTAGTCGGTCAGTCCCTCCCGGGAGTCCATCAGGAGGAATATGTCAAAACTCGAAATGGAGTTCCTGTTTTTTATTTCTGAGGCCTCTTTCAGGCTTTGAAGCTGGCGCTCAGCCTCGGCCAGGCTGTTCTGCAGGGTTTTGTTGGTCAGGGTGAGGTAGTCCAGCTGCATTCCAATATAAATATTGGTGGACGAAGCCCCCAGAATTACTCCCAGTATAAGCAAAGACACTGTTTTAAATATTTTTGCCCTCATTCAAAATTCCCCTCGCAGAGGGCCAGTATCAGGTAATAGCCTGCCTGGGTCCCGGCCAGCGCGCTGGCTATATACAGCATCTGCTTGACCACTGCCCTTACCTCCCCGTTAAAAAGCCCGCTTTCAAAGACCTCAAAGGTGGAAAAGGTGCCGCCTATGGCCGCCGCGATGGCCCATATTTTCATATCCCTGGCCAGTTTCAGCATAACGGCCACGGGCGGCTCCCTGACCAGAACGGCGGCCAGGGCCCCTACCATAACAGAGCCGATCATTATGCCAAAGGCGGTAAAAAAAATAAGCAGCAGCTTGTTTTCAAAAGTGTTCATGAACGGCACCCCGTTAAACGTCAGCAGTACTTTAACAGATAATATGACGGGGCAATAAAAAAAATTACATTTATTGGCATCAGGGAGATTTTGTTAGTAACACAACCCTATTAAAAGATATTTTGAAAATTTGACCTTAAACAGGACTTGCCCCGGCATGGTAACATGTAAGCAAAGTTAACGGGAGGTGAGGGCCGGTGGAAGTATGGCAGCTGATCTGCCTGGTATTGCTGGCGGCGGCATTTTATCAGGCGGGGATAGTAAGGGTGGAAAAAAGAGGCCCGGCTGTGCGGGGGACTATTTGCGTAAGTCCCTTAAGCCCGGGACGGCCATACCGGCGCGGCCAACTCAAAAAAGGCCACTAAAAAAACATGGCGGCAGTACGCGTGGCCGCCTTCAGCCCCGCTGCATAAACGGGCAAAAAAAAGAAAACACCGGGGAAACCTCAGTCTGTATTCAGGGTTTCCCGCCAGGAGGAAAAGGTTGGTGCCAGACACATTAAGACCCGGTATTTATTTTAAAAAAAAGTATATTGTTTATGATATGGGAAAATACAGTATTGTGTTGCAAGCATAAGGAAAATATAATAATATAGGTGAATTTTCTAGTATTTTGAATAAGGGTCTATGTTTTTCTCCCGCCGGAATTATTACCGGGAAATTTTTTTGAGGGTTGGAGGGAGCCTTTTGACTCCATTAGGAAAAGTTGTTCCAATAGACATCAATGATGAAATGAGGCAGTCATACCTGGACTATGCCATGAGCGTGATTGTGGGCAGGGCGCTGCCGGACGTCCGGGATGGACTGAAGCCCGTGCACAGGCGCATACTCTACGCTATGTACCAGCTGGGCATGTACCCCGACAAGCCTCACCGGAAGAGCGCCCATATAGTGGGCCAGGTAATGGCAAAGTTTCACCCCCACGGGGACTCAGCCATCTATGACGCCCTGGTGAGGCTGGCCCAGGATTTTTCATGCCGCTATCCCCTGGTGGACGGTCATGGAAACTTCGGATCGGTGGACGGTGATTCGGCTGCAGCCATGCGGTATACTGAGGCAAGAATGGCCAAGATTACCATGGAGCTGCTGGCCGATATAGAAAAGAACACCGTGGATTTCATACCCAACTATGACGGCAGTGACGAGGAGCCCACCATACTGCCTTCAAAGATACCAAACCTGCTGGTTAACGGATCTTCCGGAATTGCCGTGGGAATGGCCACCAATATTCCCCCGCACAACCTGGGAGAAGTGATCGACGGTATACTTCACCTCATCGAAAACCCCGGGGCCGGGACGGAAGAACTGATGGGTTTCATAAAGGGGCCTGATTTCCCCACCTCCGGAAAAATAATGGGCCGGTATGGGATCCGGGAGGCCTATGTTAACGGTAGAGGCTCAATAAAGGTAAGGGCCAACACCCTGATTGAAAAAATAGGCAGCGGCAAAAGCGCCATCATTGTAAATGAGCTGCCTTACATGGTCAATAAGGCCCGGCTGGTGGAAAAAATAGCCGAGCTGGTAAAGGAAAAGAAAATAGACGGCATCACCGACTTAAGGGATGAGTCCGACCGCAGGGGCATGCGGGTGGTCATAGAGCTGCGCCGCGATGTCAATCCGGAGATAATACTTAACCAACTGTACAAGCATACCCAGATGCAGGAGACCTTCGGGGTGATTATGCTGGCCCTGGTGGATGGAGAGCCCAGGGTGCTTAACCTGAGGGAAATGCTGTACTACTACCTGGACCACCAGAAACAGGTGATCACCAGGAGGTCCAGATTTGACCTGGCCAAGGCCGAGGACAGGGCCCACATTGTGGAGGGGCTTTTAATCGCTCTGGATCACATAGATGAGGTAATTAACACCATAAGGGCTTCCAGGACCGTTGATATAGCCAGAAAATCCCTTATGGAAAAGTTCAACCTTTCGGAAAAGCAGGCCGAAGCCATTGTGGAGATGAGGCTCCGCAGCCTGACCGGCCTGGAAAGGGAGAAGCTGGATAAGGAGTATGGCGAATTGATGGACCGGATCGCCTACCTCCGTGCAGTGCTGGAAAATGAGTGGATGGTTTATGACATAATAAAAAATGAGCTCAGCGAAATAAAACATAAATTTGCAGACCCCAGGAGAACGGTGATAACCGACGAGGAATTCAATATTGACCTGGAGGATTTAATCCAGGAAGAGGAAATGGTCATCACCATAACCAGCCAGGGCTACATAAAGAGAATAGCCCTGGATACATACAAGAGCCAGAGGAGGGGCGGACGGGGAATAGCCGGCATGGGCACCAAGGAAGAGGACTTCGTAAAACACCTTTTCATCACCAGCACCCATCACTATTTCCTCTTCTTTACCAACAGGGGCAAGGTATACAGGCTGAAGGTCCATGAACTCCCGGAAGGAGGAAGGACCGCCAAGGGCACCGCTATAGTAAACCTGATCCAGATTGACCGGGACGAGAGGATCAATGCCGTTATTCCGGTGAAGGAGTTTGTGGAGGAGGATTACCTGTTTATGACCACCCGCAGGGGCATAGTGAAGAAATCACCCCTGGTGCAGTACAACACCTCCCGACGGGACGGCATCATAGGTATAAGCCTGGACGAGGGGGACGAGCTGGTCGAGGTGATGCTCACAGACGGCTCCCAGGACGTTATATTGGGGACCAGGAACGGCCTGGCCATTCATTTTTCCGAAGAAGATGTCACCCCTTACAGCAGGACGGCCAGGGGTGTACGGGGAATCCGCCTGAGGGCCAAGGATGAGGTTGTGTCCATGGATACCCTGCGTCCGGAAACAGATGTACTGGTGGTTACCGCCAACGGGTTCGGCAAGCGGACCAAGGCGGAGGAATACAAGCAGCAGACCAGGGGGGGCAAGGGAATTATCAATATAAAGACCACCCAGAGAAATGGAGAGGTGGTGTCCCTGCAGGTGGTGAAGCCCGAGGAAGAGGTTATGATGATCAGCAGGGAGGGCATTATAATACGTATAAAGGCAAAGGATGTGTCTGTTATGGGCCGGGCCACCCAGGGAGTTACCCTGATGCGCCTGGGGTCGGGGGACAAACTGGTGGCGGTGGCCAAGGTCAACCTGGATGAAGAGGAGTAATAAAAAAGCTCCAATGGTGCTTGCCCTTCTCGAATGCTGTCAGAGGAAGCTTTTTTGAAACGCTCTTAACGGAAAGTGGGAAACAGAGGAGAACTATACTTTCCTAAGCGTTATAAAAAAGGTTTATAAATACAAGAATCCAGGTTGACCGCAAAAGGCAAAAATGCTAATATATATAAGTCGCCGCTGCTATCGTCCATTAATTGGAGGTTGACCGGCGGCAGACCAAAGTGGTAGAATAACTCCTTGCCGGGGCGGTGAGCCCTGGCGGGAAAAAAGAAAAGCCGACCGGGTGACAGAAAGTACCAGTTGACCGGGAGGCGAAAAAAGAGTAGAATAACTTCTTGCCGGCGGATAAGCGCCGGCGAAAAAAACGGTCCTTGAAAACTAAACAGAAGAGTAATGATGGACATTCTCGATGTTCGAAGTTCGAATCCGGGATGGGAAGAACGTCAATAATGAGAGCTGAAACGAGCTTTTCATAAAAGATTTTATGGAGAGTTTGATCCTGGCTCAGGACGAACGCTGGCGGCGTGCTTAACACATGCAAGTCGAACGGAGATTTAAAGGAA
>JAMCVT010000012.1 GCA_023475565.1 Actinomycetota bacterium | reverse complement strand
TGAAGAGTTTGATGGAATTATCTATTAAAGTGCCCGGCAAGTTGCTGATGTTAAAATTTTACAGATGACACAGGTTAATTTAATATTGTCAATTTTATTGAAAAAAGCTATTGACATAGTACGGCTTAAGCATAAAAAAACGGCAGAGAGGAAAAAGTCCTGCATGCCGTTTAAGTACCGAAAATTAAATCCTTTAAGCCTAGAAGTAATTCATTGGATTAACCGGAGTGCCGTTCTTCCTTACCGAGAAATCAAGGTGCGGCCCTGTGGACATACCCGTGCTGCCGACCCTCCCGATAGCCTGACCCTTGATCACCTCCGACCCCACCGACACCAGTTGGGCCGAGAGGTGGGAATAAAGGGTGGTCAGTCCATTTCCGTGGTCCAACATGATAACCTTCCCATAGCCGCTCATGTAGCCTACCTGAATTACCGTTCCGCTCTGGGCCGCCACAACGCTGGTCCCGCTGGGGGCGGGAATGTCTATGCCGTTATGCATCTTGGTGGTTTTAAGTATCGGGTGAACCCTGTTTCCAAAGGGTGAGGATATATTCTTATGGCCCGGCACAGGCCAGGTAAAGCTGCCGGTTCCCTTGACGGGAGATGTCTGGCTGGTCTTATTCTTTAACATCTCCTTGATTATTCCCTGCTCCTGCTGCTCCAGCTCATCAGCCTCGGACTCAAAGCGGTTTAAATCCTGCCGTGCCCTGGCCAGCAGGTCCACCTTCTCGGACTGGCGGCTCCTCAGCTCGCTCCGGGCTGACTCCTGCATGTTAATCAGCGCTGCGATCTGGTCCCTTCTGGACTCCAGGCTGCTCTTCCGGCTCTGCAGGTCCTGTTTTTTCCGGTCTATTTCCTTAATCAAATCAACATCCCGGCTTATAATCCTGCGCAGCATTTCTGTGCGGTTTACAAAGTCACCGAAATCCTTTGACTCAAGTAAAACCTCCAGGTAGCTTATACTTCCTGAGGCATACATGCCCCTCACTCTCTGCCGGAAGATCTTGTTGCTCTCCTCATAGCTATCTCTGGCTTTATTCAAATCAGACTCGGTCCGCTTTAAATCCTGTAAGGAAATGTCCAGGTTTTGGCCCAGATCATTTATCTGCTGCTCGCTGGCGCCTATTGTCTGGTCCAGACGCCTGACCTGAGAGGAATAGCTGTTAACAGTCTGTTTGCCTGTTTCAACCTGCTGACGCTTCTCGGTCAGCTTTTCCCGGGTATCCTGAAGCATGTCCTCCAATGTTTCACCGTAAGCGGCCCCCACCATAGACACCGCGAATAAAACACTGGTTATAAGTGATAATAGTTTTCCTGACCTCCCGGTCATCTGACAATCCCCCCATTTACGGAAATCAGGTTTTGAGGTACTTCCTTATAGAAAAGCTGCTGCCCAGAGCACCTATGAGCAGTCCTATACCCAGCATTCCACCCATCACCTGCAACAGCACCTGCCGGTCCGTGACCGGGTGTATGAAGGGCAGTGACTGGGTAATATGGCTGGTCAGCGACATGTAGCCGGCATACACCACCGTTCCTGCCAGCGCCGCACCCACCAGGCCCAGCATCATACCCTCCAGCAAATAGGGAAACCGGACAAACCAGTTGGTAGCTCCCAGCAGCACCATTATGCCTATTTCTTTTCTCCTGGCAAAAACGGACATACGAATGGTGGTGGAAATCAAAAAAATTGCCGCGAGGCACAGGAAGCACAGAATAATTGCGCCGGTCAGCCTGGCCCAGCGGGTAACCGAAACAAGTTTTTCCACCAGGCCGTGCCCATAAATGACCTGTTCCACCCCGTTTAAAGCCATCAGCTGCCCGGCCAGATCGGGAATATTGTCGGCATTCTCAGCCCTTACCCTGAAGCTGTCCGGCAGAGGGTTGTCTTTATCCAGGCCTTCCAGAATATCTCCCCGGCCTCCGAAATTTTCTTTCATTTCCTCCAGGGCCTGTTCCCGGGATACAAAATCAACCAGTGAAACCCCGGGGACGCCGGCTATTTGCGCCTGCATTTTGTTTACATTTTCCCTTGCGGCGCCATCCTTCAGATAAACCCTTATTTCAAGCCCGGACTCTATACCCTGGGTAAACTCCCGCACATTTACCGCGGCCAGGGTAAAAAAGCCCAGTATCAGAAGAGATACTGCTACTGTTCCCACCGAGGCTATGGACAGCCAGCTGTTCCGGAAAATGGAATTTACAGCTTCCCGCCAGTAATAGAACAGGGTGTTAAAGCTCACTGCTGTATACCCCGCTTTCCTCGTCGCGGCTGACCCGGCCATCCGACATGGCAATAACCCGCCTCTTCATGGAGTCCACTATCTCCCTGGCGTGGGTAGCCATTATAATGGTGGTGTCATTCTTGTTTATTTCACTTAAGAGGTTCATCAGTTCCCAGGAGGTGTCGGGATCAAGGTTGCCCGTGGGCTCGTCGGCTATAAGCAGGGCGGGTTTATTGACAATTGCCCGGGCTATGCAAACCCGCTGCTGTTCACCCCCGGAGAGCTGGGAGGGAAACATCCTGGACTTATCCGCCAGGCCCACCTGATTTAAAACCTCCGGCACCCTGGACCTTATTATTTTTCCGGACGCGCCGGTAACTTCCAGGGCAAAGGCAACATTCTCGTACACACTTTTTTGCGGAAGAAGCCGGAAATCCTGGAATACCATGCCTATCTTCCTTCTGAGATATGGGATTTCCCTTCCTTTAAAGCGGGATATATTTTTACCGTTAAAAAGCACCTGGCCCCTGGTAGGAATCTCTTCCCTGAAAATAACCTTTATCAGAGTTGTCTTCCCAGCGCCGCTGGGTCCTACCAGAAAAACAAACTCACCTTTCTGAATGGTCAGGGAAATATCATTTAGTGCCTTGGCGCCGTTGGTATATACCTTGGTGACGTTATACAGATTAATCATTGCACACCTCGTTTACAGCCAGCGCATATAAAACGTCAAACGTCTGTAGATACCCTGAAGATATAAGCTATTTCGACAGCCCCCCTAAGAAGTCCTTTCCAACCCATAAAATAAATAAAAAAGGGAATTTAACCTTTTTGGCGAAATGAAAAAGCATTATGAACAGGAAAAATTTGAAACATTATCGGCTGTTGAAGCGTCTTTTAAATAATAGAGGACAGGAATAGAACAGGAGGGTGCTGAGATGAAGAAAAGAATAATCAGCGGTACCATAACACTGGCCCTGGCGTCAACGCTTGTTTTTTCTCCCCCCGCGCTGCTGCCCGCCGGCGCCGCCAGTTTTAAGGACACCAAGAGCCACTGGGCAAAGCAGGCGGTGGAAGAATCATACGCCCTGGATCTTATGAAAGGATACCCCGGAAACGTATTCAAGCCCGAAGACCCCATCAGCAGGCTGGAGGCAATAGCCATCATTATCCGGGGAATGGGCCTGGAAAGCCAGGCTCTGAACATGGATTACAAGAATAGCGGCGTCACCCTCCCCAAAGGAATGACCTGGGGGCAGGGCCACCTTGTGCTGTCCACCCAAAAAGGGCTTCTGCACAAGGATTATGTCAGCCAGTTGATGTATAATAACCCCATCACCCGCCAGGAGGTTGCCGCCCTGGTGGCGGTGGCCCTGCAGGACAAGCTGAAGGTAAAGGGCGACCCCGCAAAGCTGACCTTTGCCGACGCTGACAAGATAACCACTACCTACCGGCCATACGTGGCCGACGTCTCCCAGAATGATATAATGCAGGGCCAGGGCAGCAATGAGTTCGGCCCCAACGATATAATGAAAAGGGGCCAGATGGCCGCCCTCATGGTGAAAACGGCTGTCAACGGCTGGTTTGATTACGGCAGCGACAGAATAATAGAAGGCACCCTTGCGGGGATAGACAAAACCACCGGAATTGCCACCCTTAATAAATCCGACGGCACGCAAATGCCCAGGCTTGTGGGATCTGATACCGTATATTACAGGGGAACCTCCGAAACAACCGGAGATGACTTCAGTGCCGGCGAAAAAGTACTGGCCATAGTGGGCAGTGATGCAAAAATAAGGTACCTGGAAGCTGTTGAAGGAACCAGCGCCGGCGGCAGCACCGGCACGTCAACCGAAACCCAGCTGACCGGAAAAATAGTAATGACAGGCAGCTCTTCCCTGAGGATAAGGGATATCGGATACAGCGAACAGACTTACCCCCTTTCCACCGGAGTGACGGTAAACACCGGGACAGGCGCAGGGACCCTGACCAGCCTGACAAACGGACAGTTCGTGACCGTTAACCTACGAAACAGCGAAATATATAATATCCGCGTGCTTTCGTCCGAAATGGCGGAAGGAGAAATAACCAGTATCTACAGCGGGTATTTTACGGTTGAAACTTCTTCCGGAATAAGCAAGTCATTTACCGTCCAGGCCAATGACATTAAGATTATCGACGGTGCCGGCCAGCTGTCTTTTAACAGCCTCAAAACAGGCGACTGGGTTAAGGTTGCCTCGGTTGGCGGGGAGGCCAGGGAAATAACCAGAACCGACAGCTCAGGGTCAGGAAATTTCACCTCAAGGGAGGCGGAAATAAGGGGAGTTGATTCCTTCTATGGTTTCATCACCTTAAGGGATACGAACGGCAACAGGAAGGAATACGAGGTTGATATACAGGCTGATATCGAAAAAGGAAACGACAGTGTTCGCCTTGAGGACCTGGACATTGGCGAAGAAATAAGCTTTGAGGTAGGCAGCGACGGAAAGATTGATGAAATAATCGCCCTTGGAAGCGAGGTCAGCAGCGCTACGGGAAAGGTTACCAACCTTCAGACAGGGTCAAGCCCCCGCATATATGTGGACTCGAACAGGTACGAAGTGGACAGAAATGCTGATATTACCAAAGACGGGGACGATATTGAACTGGAAGACATAATGATCGGGGCCGAGGTCACTGTCAAAATGGATGAGGACGACATGGTAACCAAAATAATAATAAACGACGATGAGGATGTCATAGTGGAAGGCACCGTTACCGAGGTGGATGAAGGCAGCGATGAGATAACCATCGAGCAGGATAGCGGCCTTGAGTTTACCCTCAGCGTGAAAAGCAGCTGCACCTTCAGGGATACGTCATCATCCTCATATAATGTAGAAGAACTGGACGATATCAGAAATGGATGGGAAGTAAAACTATACCTGGACAGCGGCAAAGTTAAGGAGATAAGGGTAACCGATACATAGGAATAGCTTATACTGAGATTCATATGCGGTCGGAATACAGGAGTCAGAATTCAGAATTCAGAATGGTTCAGGCATTACTATTAAAAAAGCAGGGGTGTGATTCCCCTGCTTTTTTAGTGCATTAATTATCCTTTTCTTTTTACAACTTCCCTGACTGCGCCGGCTATGGCTGCGGCAGTGAGGCCAAATTTTACCAGCAGCTCGTCGGGTTTGCCGGATTCTCCGAACTCATCCTGAATCCCCAGTCTTTTAAGCGGCACGGGATGATTTTCACACACGGCCTCGGATACCGCTCCCCCCAGGCCGCCTATAACGCTGTGCTCCTCGGCAGTAACCAGCGCCCCGGTTTCCCTGGCTGCAGATACTATTGTTTTAACGTCCAGAGGCTTTATGGTGTGCATGCTTATTATCCTCACCTCTATGCCCTCTTTGGCCAGGGTTACAGCAGCCTCAAGGGCAACGGTCACCATTATGCCGGTGGCTATTACCGCTGCGTCCCTTCCCTCCCTGACCACCACCGCCTTGCCGGTTTCAAAGCGAAAACCCTCCCCGTGGATGGGGGGCACTCCGGCCCGGCCCAGCCTGATGTACACCGGCCCGTTCATTTGGGCGGCAGCCTCTACGGCGCCTGCAGTTTCAGCCTCGTCCGCCGGAACAAACACCGTCATATTGGGGAGGCTTCTCATAAGGGCTATATCCTCTATGGCCTGGTGGGACCCACCATCCTCCCCGACAGTGATCCCGGCATGAGTGGCCGCTATTTTTACATTAAGTCTGTTATAGGCCACAGAGTTTCTTATCTGGTCAAAGGCCCTGCCCGCCGCAAAAACGGCAAAGGTGCTGGCAAAGGCTATCTTCCCGGCGGCAGCCAGCCCCGCCGCGGTGCCCATAAGGTTCTGTTCGGCCACACCCATATTGAAAAACCTGTCCGGAAAAACTTTGGCAAAATCTGCTGTCTTGGTGGATTTGGAAAGATCGGCATCCAGCACAACCACAGCGGAATTTTTCTTTCCCAGTTCTGCCAGGGCCCTGCCGTAAGCCTCCCTGGTGGCAACTTTTTTAGTCATAACGGTCCTCTCCTTCTTTATACCTGCAAGCTATCTCCTGATCAATTATTATAGCTTATTAGCCAAAAGCTCGGCCAGAGCCTTTTCGGTTTGTTCCTGGTTGGGGGTCGAACCGTGCCACCCCGCCTGGTTTTCCATGAATGACACTCCCTTGCCCTTCACCGTTTCCGCCACAATCATCTGGGGCTTTCCTTTAACCGTCAGGGCTCTTTCCACAGCCTGCAGTATTTGATTCATATCATGGCCGTCAATTACCTGCACATCCCAGCCGAAAGCCCTCCATTTATCTGCCAGCGGCTCAGGAGACATGACTTCCTCAATGGGGCCGTCTATCTGCAGCCTGTTATGATCCAAAAAGGCGGTAAGGTTGTCCAGCCTGTAGTGGGCGGAAGCCATGGCGGCCTCCCAAACCTGCCCTTCCTGTGTTTCTCCATCCCCCAGCAGCACATATACCCTGTAGTCCTTAGAGTCAAGCCTTCCGGCCAGGGCCATGCCGTTGGCCGCAGAAAGCCCCTGCCCGAGGGAGCCGGTGGACATATCCACACCGGGGAGCTTTTTCATATCGGGGTGCCCCTGCAGACGGCTCCCCAGTTTTCTCAGGGTAAGCAGCTCCTCCCGCTTAAAATATCCCCTTTGGGCCAGCGCGGAGTATAATACCGGCGCGGCGTGCCCCTTGGAAAGGATAAAGCGGTCCCGGTCCGGATTTTTAGGGTTTTCCGGATCAATGCGCAGGAACTTGAAATAAAGGGCCGTTACAATATCCGCGGCCGAGAGGGACCCCCCCGGGTGGCCGGACCCGGCAGTCCCCAGCATCCTTATGATGTCCTGCCTGATTTCATTCGCCGCGGCTTTTAGCACCGCCAGCTCTTTTTCGCTGTTTTCCATGAAAAACCTCCGATATATGTAATTATTTATTATTTTTTACGGCCAGGGGCTTGAACCCCTCTCCCAGCACCTCGTGGGCGTCGGTAAGAATAACAAAGGCCCGGCTGTCAATACTTCGTATCAAATCCTTGAGGCGGGTTACCTCTGCCCGGTTGACCACCACCAGCAGAACATCCCTATCGGACCCGGAAAAGGCGCCCTTCCCGCTCAGTACCGTGGCCCCCCGGTCCATCTCATGCAGGATAGCAAAGGCTATGCTTTCAGGATGGCCGGATATGATAAAAAAGGCTTTGGCGTAGCTGAAGCCCTCCTGGACCAGGTCAATAAGCCAGGCCGTCACAAAGATAGTAATAAGGGCGTACATGGCCAGCTCCCACGATTTGAAGGCCAATCCGGCCGCCAAAACCACCACGGCATCCACCACAAACAAAAGCTGTCCCACATTGGCCCCGGTGTATGTTCTCAGTACCGCCGCCGCCAGGTCGGTGCCCCCGGTGGTTCCCCGGAACTTAAAAACAAGTCCCAGCCCCAGTCCCACCAGGACCCCTCCGAATATACTGGCCAGCAGGGGATCGTGGGTGAGAACAGGCAAAAAAGGGTCCAGGGCATCAATAAAAAAGGACAGGCTTATGGTGCCGTAAAGAGACCTGAAGCCGAATCTCAAACCCAGGCGGTACAATCCCATCAAAAAAAGAGGCACGTTCAGCACCAGCATGGTGACGCCCACCGGAACACTCAGCAGATAGTGCAGCACGGTGGCAATGCCGCTTACCCCACCGGCCGCTATTTTATTGGGAATAAGGAAAACATCAAGCCCCAGGGCGGTTAGCAGCACCCCCAGGGTAACCCCGGCTATTTCCATAAAAAATCTCAGGAACATAGTTTGCACCCCACTGTTATTCCATGAGTATCATTTCCCAAGCCCGGGGCTGTAATTACTTTGACAAAACTTTTCCTTTCCTGATACACTAATATATTTCTTTTTTAAAGCAATATATTCCTTTTTTTTGTTATGAAAGGCAGAGTCAGAGGATTTAGTATTATTTTACTAGAATATGTCACCGGGGGTGGGATTTTATGAATTTCAGGGAAAACTTGTCCAGATATGGGGTGGCCCTTTCCATCTGGATATTTGTAACGGCCCTGGCGATGATCGGGGTATTTCAGAGGTATGAAAATATTATATATGACTCCTGGTTCAATCTGAGGGGGCAGTCACCCCCTGGAGATCAAATAGTTATAATAGGGATAGACGACCCGTCTTATGCCAAACTTGGCCAGCCTGTCCCCAGAATAGATCACGCTAAAATTCTGGACAGACTCAGCGAGGCAAAAATAGTAGCCTTTGACATGATGTTTGAGAATTACCGGCAGCCGGATGAGGACAGTGCCATGGCGGAGGCCATAGCGAGCCATAAGAGAGTGCTGATGGCCTGCGCCTTCAGTTTCGGAAGGGACAGGGAAGGCTATGTGAACACCACCCCTGTGCTTCCAATTAAGGAATTAATCAGGGCCAGCCGCGGGAACCTGGGCCATATAAACATGAACACCGATATGGACAACACGGTAAGGAGGATAATGCCGGTTGTGGATTTTAACGGCCACCTGGTACCAGGATTCAGTCTGGCCATTGCCCTTACCTCCCAGGGTAAAAACCCGAACAAGCTGGTGCTGGAAAACGGTGCGGTGAAAAGCCCCGACGGCTTCAGCCTGCCGCTGGACGCAAAGGAGCCATACCGGCTGATAAACTTCTGGGGGCCCGGGGGAACATTCAAAACATACAGCTACGTGGACGTTCTGGAAGGCAAATACGGGCCGGAAACATTCCGGGACAGCATTGTTCTCCTGGGACCCACATCGGCCTTTGATCACGACTATTTCGACACTCCCTTTACCAGGAGCAACATGGTATTGAAAGGAAGCCTGCCCACCAACGGGGTGGAGATACACGCCAACGCCCTAAACACCTTCCTTACCGGTACCTTTTTCAACAGGGCGGGGTGGCCGGTCAACCTCATGGTGCTATTCCTGGCAGCTGTTACAACATTCCTGACCACCTACAGGCGTGGGCCCTGGGTGGGCCTGGGAGGATTCCTGGCCGTAGTGGTTATTTTAAGCGCCGGAGTCTACCTTTTCTGGCTCTACCAGAGATACTGGATTGATTTGGCCGCCCCGCTCATCCTTACAGTATTCACTTATATAGGCATAACCACCGAAAATTTTGTCCGGGAGCAGATGGAAAAGAGAAGAACCAGGATGATTTTCGGCCGCTATGTTTCACCGCAGGTGGTCAGCCAGCTGCTTGACCGGCCCGAGATGATGGGCCTGGGAGGCAGAAGGGAAAACCTCACCCTGCTTTTTTCCGACATAAGGGGATTTACCTCCTTCAGCGACCGCAGGCCCCCCGAGGAGGTTGTGGCTAAGCTTAACCAGTACCTGACGGAAATGACCTCAGTGATTTTTAAAAACGGGGGAACGCTGGATAAATATATGGGAGACGGCATAATGGCCTTTTTCGGAGCCCCCATTCCCTGTCCCGATCACGCCGAAAGGGCCATGCAAACCGCCCTGGAAATGCTGGAAGCCCTTGAAAACCTCAACCGGGCATGGAAAGAGCAGGGGGAAGTAACCCTGGGGATAGGCGTGGGCATAAGTACCGGCCATGTGGTGGTAGGCAATATAGGAAGCCCTGAAAGAATGGACTACACTGTCATCGGTGAGGATGTAAACCTGGCCTCCCGGCTGGAAAGTTTGAACAAGGAATTTAAAACCCAAATAATAATCAGCGGGAGCACGTACAGCCAACTGGATCACAGCCGCTCCGGCCGGTCCTTCAGGCCACTGGGCGCAGTTCCGGTGAGAGGCTTTGAAAACCCGGTGGAAATATACACGGTGGAGAATAGCTTATAAGTATTTCTACTACTGTCGGAATTATTCAGAAGCCAGCAGCCAGCAGCCGGAATGGTTTGGGCTAGCGATAAACTGAGGGTTATGGGGTCATTTGGCCTCTGTCCTCAGAGTGCATCATGCAAAAAATTCTGTATTCTGACTCCTGTCTTCTGTATTCCGACCGGAGGTATTACCTGTGAGCTGTTTTGGCACTCTCTTTCAGAAACGAGGCGATGAAGGAGTCTATATCACCGTCCATAACTGCATTCACATTCCCTATTTCCACCCCTGTGCGGTGGTCCTTAACCAGGCTGTACGGGTGAAACACATAGGACCTTATCTGGCTGCCCCAGGCGATTTCCATCTGGTCCCCCCGCATGGCGGCAAGCTCGGCCTCCTTCTTCTTCATCTCCAAGTCCAAAAGCTTTGACTTTAAGAGTTTCATAGCGGTATTACGGTTGGATATCTGAGACCTTTCGCTCTGGCACTGCACCACTATCCCGCTGGGCAAATGGGTTATGCGCACCGCCGAGTCGGTTTTATTGACATGCTGGCCCCCGGCCCCCCCGGAGCGGTAAGTGTCCACCTTCAGGTCCTCGGGGTTTATTTCGACATCCAGGTCTTCCCTGACCACGGGCAGCACATCTGCAGAGGCAAAGGATGTATGGCGCCGGCCGGCGGCATCGAAGGGCGAGATTCTAACCAGCCGGTGCACTCCCTTCTCCGACCGCAGGTAGCCATAAACATTCTGCCCGGCTATTTCCATTGTAACGCTCTTTACCCCGGCCTCGTCCCCGGGAAGCATATCCACCACACTGACTTTGAAATTATGGTCCTCTGACCAGCGCATGTACATGCGCATGAGCATTTCCACCCAGTCCTGGGCCTCGGTGCCCCCCGCCCCGGCATGAAGGGATATGATGGCGCTGCCCCGGTCAAAGGGGCCGCTCAGCAAAACCTCCAGCTCCATGTCTTCAACCCGGCGGGTCAGTTTTTTAATCTCCTCCCGGACCTCCAGGGCCACCTGCCCGTCATCCTCTTCCCGGCCCAGTTCCAACAGCACCCCGGTATCGTCGTAAAGGCTCCTGAGACTTATGAAAGAGTCCACCCTTTCCTTAAGGTTGGAAAGGCTCTGGGTTATTTTCTGAGCCTCCTCCTGGCTGTCCCAGAAACCGGCAGACATCATTTTCTGTTCAAGAAGATTTATTTGTTTCTCCTTTTCAGCAATGTCAAAGAGAAACCCTCAGATCTTCTATGCGCTTTTCCAGGGACTCAAGATCTTTTTTGAGTTCTGCGTACATATTAATCACATCCTTCATCTTCTTATACTGTATCTCTCTGCGGTCGGAATTGCCTCAAAGCTAAAGCTCCCGCCCGCAGCACTTCTTATATTTCTTGCCGCTGCCGCACGGGCAGGGGTCGTTGCGGCCAACCTTGGCCTCTCTGCGGACCGGCTGCTTTGATCCCTCTTCAGCGTAACGGTTTTCCACAACGTTCCTCTGCCTGGGCTGCTCCTCCTGGTGGACCAGATTCACCCTGAAGATATATCTGACCACATCCTCCTGTATGGATGCGATCATATTATTAAACATCTCATAGCCCTCAAATTTGTACTCTATGAGGGGGTCCTTCTGGCCGTATGCCCTGAGCCCGATGCCCTCCCTGAGCTGGTCCATGGCGTCCAGGTGGTCCATCCACCTTTCGTCCACTATCCGCAGGGTGACCACCCGCTCCACTTCCCGCATGTTTTCCTCGCCCAGCTCTTTTTCTCTGTTGTCATACGCCTCCAGGGACTTATCCAGCAGGTGTTCGGTCAGAGCCTCCCTGTTCATATCCTCCAGGTCTTCGGCAGAAATGGAGTGGCCGGGTATAAACACCTGTTCAACATGGTCCAGTAAAGCCTCGAGGTCCCACTCCTCCTGGTGCACCCCTTCGGGGCAGTAGGTGTCAACCGTCCGGCCGACCACCTCCCCAATCATGGAGGCAATCATCTCTTTAAGGTTTTCACCGGTGAGCACCTGGCGTCTCTGCCTGTATATAAGCTCCCTCTGCTGGTTCATAACATCGTCATACTGCAGCACATGCTTGCGAATATCAAAGTTCCTGTTTTCCACCCTTTTCTGGGCAGTTTCTATAGACCTGGAGATGAGGTTGTGCTCAATGGGCATATCCTCGTCAATCCCCAATTTATCCATCAGGCTGGAGATGTTGTCGGACCCGAAAAGCCTCATCAGGTCATCCTCCATAGAGCTGTAAAACTGGGTTGACCCCGGGTCCCCCTGGCGGCCGGAACGGCCCCGCAGCTGATTGTCAATCCTGCGGCTCTCGTGCCTTTCCGTGCCTATTATGTGGAGTCCCCCCAGGGCCACCACCCGGTCGTGATCATTTACCACGGAAGCCCTGTATTTGTCCAACACCTTATCATACAGGGATTTGTCACCGGGCTCGGACCCCGCCTCTAATTCAAAGCCCTGCTTTTTCAGCTCGGACGCAGCCAGAAATTCCGGATTGCCTCCCAGCAGTATGTCGGTGCCGCGCCCGGCCATGTTGGTGGCTATGGTAACCGCCCCGAGGCTGCCCGCCTGGGCCACTATCTCTGCTTCCTTATCATGATGCTTGGCGTTTAACACCTGGTGGTTTATTCCCTTTCTGTTGAGCATATCGCTTAAAACTTCCGACTTCTCAATGGATATTGTGCCCACCAGGACAGGCTGGCCACCGGCATGCCTTTGGGCTATCTCTTCCACCACCGCCCTGAACTTGGCCTGCTCAGTCTTAAACACCACATCGGGCATATCCTTCCTGACCATGGGCCGGTGGGTGGGTATAACCACCACATCAAGGTTATAAATCTTTCTGAATTCATCCTCCTCGGTGGCCGCCGTACCCGTCATGCCGGCAAGCTTCCCGTACATACGGAAATAGTTCTGGAAGGTGATGGTGGCCAGGGTCTGGGACTCCCTTTCTATCTTGACACCCTCCTTGGCCTCTATGGACTGGTGCAGGCCCTCGCTGTACCTTCTGCCGAACATAAGCCGCCCGGTGAATTCATCAACTATAATCACCTGGCCGTCCTTGACCACGTAGTCCCTGTCCCTTTTCATCAGCCCGTGGGCCTTAAGGGCCTGGATAAGGTGGTGGTACAGCTCAGTGTTGGTGTCATCATACAGGTTATTAATGCCCAGCATCTTTTCAACCTTGGCCACGCCCTCTTCGGTAATTACCACCGTGTGGGCCTTCTCATCCACTGTATAGTCGGCCTCCCTGGAGAGCCTTGGGACAACCCTGGCAAAGGTATAGTACAGGTCGTTGGCCTTGTCGGCCTGGCCCGAAATAATGAGAGGGGTCCTGGCCTCATCGATGAGTATACTGTCCACCTCGTCCACAATGGCGTAATGTACCTCTCTCTGGACCAGCTGGTCCGGGTGGCCGGACATGTTATCCCTTAGATAGTCAAACCCGAATTCATTGTTGGTCCCGTATGTCACATCGGACCAATATGACTTTCTTCGGTCATTCCAGTCAAGCCCGTGGACTATCAGTCCCACGCTCAGCCCCAGGTATTTGTATATCTGTCCCATCCACTCACTGTCACGGCGGGCCAGGTAATCGTTGACGGTAACCACATGAACACCCCGGCCTGTGAGCGCGTTCAGATAAACCGGCAGGGTGGCCACCAGTGTTTTACCTTCACCGGTCTTCATCTCGGCTATGCGTCCCTGGTGAAGAACCATACCGCCCAAAAGCTGAACGTCAAAATGGCGCATGTTGAGCACTCTCTTACTGGCTTCCCTGACCACCGCAAAGGCCTCGGGAAGTATATCGTCAGTGGAGGCGCCCCGGTCCAGCTTTTCTTTAAACTGGACGGTCATACCGGCCAGATCTGCATCGGCAAGGGAGTCCATCCGGTCTTCCAGATCGTTTATCTGGAAGACTGATTTTGATAGCTTTTTTACTTCCCGGGCATTGTCATCAAGCAAATTCCGGATAAAACCAAGCATAAAATTATCACCCATCTCCATAAAACTGGGATTATTAGCAGCAGCCCAGATCACCGGACACAAAAAGATTTTATCAGAGCAGCCGGGTATATTGCAAGGACGTTCAAAATAGCAGGGGGCGCACCGGCAGTGCGCCCCCACACAAAGCACATCATTTCGGGGACATTCCTCCGACCCCCATATCAGGGAGGTGTGTCCATCCCGATCGGGGACATTCCTCCGACCCCCGGAGCCAATCATATCAGGGAGGTGTGTCCCCATTCCGCTAAAAGGTTGGCTCTATAAGCCCGTAATTTCCGTCTTTGCGCTTATACACCACATTGACCAGATCGGTCTCCGCATTGGAGAATACGAAAAAGCTGTGGCCCAGCAAATTCATCTGCAGGACGGCCTCGTCGATAGCCATGGGCTTTATGGCAAACCTCTTGGTCCTGACCACCCTGGGACCATCATCTTCTGGCTGGACAGCTCTTTTTGTGTCCACAGATCCCTTCCCGGCACGCTTTACCAGTTTTCCTTTATGTTTTTCTATCTGTTTTTCGAGTTTTTCCACCACCATGTCGGTGGAGGCATACATATCACCGGTGGCTTCTTCACCCCTCAATATCATACCGTTGATGGGAATGGTTACCTCAATACGTTGGAAATCCTTTTCAACCGACAGGGTAACCTGGGCATCTCCAAGGTTGTCAATAAACTTATCCAGCTTCCCGAGGCGCTTTTCCACGTATTCCTTCAAAGCTCCAGTGATCTCAATATTCCTTCCCCTCATCTGCACCTTCATGCCGCAACACTCCTTTCATGCCGTTTTTTAATAACAGCCGGGAAAGTTATAAGTCCGGAACCTTTTAAAAAAACCCCAGTGCTATACTGGGGTAGGGTTGTTATATTTTTGTAACGTTGGCCGCCTGGGGCCCCCGAGCTCCTTCAACTATGTCAAAGTCCACTCTTTCTCCCTCGTTGAGAGTCTTGAAGCCTTCATCCTGTATGGCCGAGAAGTGAACAAAAACATCACCCCCGTCATCACGCTCAATAAATCCGTATCCTTTTGCTGCACTAAACCATTTTACCTTACCCTGCACAAACATTCCTCCTAATAAATTCAAAACTGGGTTCTTGAATGTTAACACAATCTTTAGCCTAAGTCAAGTGTTTCCAGTACGGGAAACATTTTGACACGGCTGTCGAAGACAACCAACCCCAAAAGGCCCCTGTGGAACAAGCCATTGTGGATAATGTGGATAAGTCTGTTAATAACCGGTGATAAAAAGGCTTTAATATGTGGTTAACCTGTCCATAATGAAAATATAATGTCGCAATATTGCCCCGGCATTCACGAATATTATCAATTTCAGAACAAAAAACACGGTAAAATCACTGCCTTGAGGCAACTCCATGGCGGCCGCCGGACACCGTTTCTTTAAAAACCGGCGCCGTTTGCCACAGCATAATAATAAAAGGTATTTTAGCTTAATATTCCCAAACATTACAGATATCAAACTGCTGTTACACGGTTTTTAGAGTTAAAATGATCTTTCCCCGCCGGCAGCGGCTGTCCTGCCGGCTGCTGCCGCAATGCACAGGACCACCCCCGCCCCGCCCCTGACAAGGGTCTCGGAAACAGTATTTAAAGTGACGCCGGTGGTGACAACATCATCAACCAGCAGTATTGTTTTTCCCCTAAAAGCCCCTGCCCCGGTAAGGGTAAAGGCATCCCGGAGGTTCTCACCCCTCCCGGGCCTGTCCAGGGAAGTTTGCGGAGCAGTTTCCCTGTTTTTTTTCAAAAGAGGCAGCACCGGAACCTTCATCCTGCCGGAGAGCCCGAAAGCCAGCAGTTCAGCCTGGTTATATCCCCTTTGCCTGAGCCTTCCCGGGGAAAGGGGCACCGGGGTAATAATCTCCACCCTGTTGTAATACCGGTTTGCGCTGATTCTGTCAAACATGATGCCGGAAAGGTGACCGGCCAGCTCACGCCTGCCGTTATACTTGAGCCTCCGCACCGCTCTTTTAAGATCACCGTCATAGGGACCTGCCGCCCTGGCCATGAAAAAAAAGCGGCCCCCGCCGAGACAGTCCCGGCAGTATGCGGCTTGCGGCCCTCCCCCGGCCTGACCTCCCTCCGGGATATGAAAAAACCTGCCGCACTTGTAACACACCGGCTCTTCCCGGAACTCTCCGAGCATGTTCAGGCAGCTGTCACATATTCTTTTATCCTCCTGGAATTTACCACACAGCGGGCACACCCGGCGGGGAGGAAAAAGAAGGTCAATAAAACCGCCCAGCATATTTCCAATTGTTTTCAAGTAAGCCAACTATCCCTTCCGGAATACCGGCCCTTTAATTCCGAGGCTGCTAAAACGCGGTCCCGGCCGTCTTTCTTGGCCTTCCTGAGGGCCTGGCCGGCCTTTATGACCAACTGGTCAAAGACCTCCTCAGGCCCTCCCGCAGCAGCTCCGATGCTGACCTTTATCCTGAGCAGGGGGTATTCCTTGGCAAAAGTATAATCCGAAAGGATGTCCCTTATTTCATTGGCCAATTCCACGGCCTTGTGCTCATCAAATCCGGGAAGGATAAGCCCCAGTTCGTCGTCACCGAAACGACCCGCCCTGGCCCCCGGAATTTCCAGTGACTTGACCACCCGGGCCAGCTCAATAATCATCCTGTCCCCGGACTCCTGGCCCCAGCCCTCATTTATATGCTCCAGCATGTCAATGTCCATGAGTAAAAGGGCAGCGCACCCTTCTCCGGAGGACTTTATTTCCTCGAAGGCCTGCACCCCGCTGCGGTAAAGAGAACTCCTGTTTAAGAGTCCGGTCATGGGGTCCCGTGAGCCGTACCTTTCCAGCTTTTCCGCCAGCACCCGCCCGGAAAGGGCTGCCGACAGCGACCCGCAAAGAGACATAGCCACCGCTAAATCCTGCTCAGTAAACGCCATGGCTTTCTTCTCACCCACAATAATAAGGCCCAGTGTGCCAGCCTCCCCCACCAGGGGAATAACCAAGAGAGACCTGAGGACCTGGGGAAGTCCCTGTTCATTCTTTACCCTGGGGTCGATCTTGGAGTCAAAAACTATTTCGGCCTCCCCGTTACCTGTCACCCAGCCCCAGAACCCTTCACCGGGATTGACAAAACCCTTCTCCAACTGACTCCTGTATGGTCCGAAAGCAGCTGCCGCAACGAACTTACGGGTTTTTTCCTGCCACAGGTAAACCACACCGGTATGAAAAGAAATAGCCCTGCGCATCTCCCTGAGCAGCAGTCCCGGTATTTTACGAAAATCCCCCCCGGACCCCAGCTTCCTGTTTATCTCGTATACCGCCCTTAGTTCCTTGTTGACCAGCTCAGACCTCACATAAAGGCCCAGTATGTACTGGACGGTGAGAATGGGCAGGAACAAAAGGAATGCCGCCAGGATACCCGTTTTCTGATAAAGGACAGCCATCACTATGCCAAAGGGGGCGCTGAAAAGATAACTCAATATATCCCATTTTAGAGTGTTCTGCCAGGAGTGCATCCTGGCGCCCTTCCTGCCGGGGTAGGCGTAAAGGTAAACCAGCGCATGGTTTATGGCAAAAAAAAGCGTTATAAGTGTAATAAGCTGAAGGAAGCCGGCCGGACCCGACCATAAAACCCCGTCCAAATTACTTTTCCAGATGACCCCGAACAGTAAAACGGACCCATAAAGGGCCAGAACCTGCTGGGCCATGTTAAAAACTGAGGTGCGGACCGAATTACCCCTGCCGGCAATTCCGTTTCCGATAAAAAAAGCCACCGAGCTTATCCAGGCCGAGGCGCCGGGGTTATAGATAAGAAGAGCGCCCAGCATTAAGGAAAAGCTTCCGGAAAGGCGTCCCAGGGGAAAATTGACAGCCAGCCACTCAACCATAATTCCCATCACTATAAGTACAGCATACTCGCGGGATTTATCCAGGTCCAGGCTACCGAAAAGCTTAATTAGAAGCCCCAGTCCTATCGCTGTTACCGCCAGGGAATATGCAGCATGAATGTAGCTCTTCCTGCCTGTCCCGTTCATAAAAGCAATTTCCCCCCCTGACAATATTTTCGACAGAGGGGGAAAGTTACCTCTTTTATTATACTCCGACTATATGATTCCTTACTGCCTAACAGCTCATAATACAATTTAGCGGCCCCACCAGGAGAGCTTTTTTATCCATACCCCTGACATCCAGCACCAAAGGACAGACCTTCGCCAGTTCCGCGCCCTCAAAAAGACTAAATTCCTTTTCACCGGATAGTATTCTGACAATCCTGCCGGTATCATCACCCGGGCACTCCACGGCCACAGCCACATCCAGCCGGCCGGCAAGCACACCGTCACTTCTGTAAATGGATCTGATAAACCATTCGGCTACATCGGCCTGGTTTCCCATATATACGCAAACCGTCCCCCCGGCAGCGTCTCTCCCTTTTCTAAGCAGCAGGGCTATAAGGTACAGTGTATATGCCAGCCAGCCCAGTAAAGCCGTGGTAATAATATACAGCTCCATAACTATCACCCCCGTATTACTTAAAAATATGAATAACGGGAACAAAGGGTGAATGATTCCGCCGGAGAAGCTGTTCTTTGAGGTCAGGAGACAGGAGACAGAATACAGGAGTGTACATGCCCGACTTTGAGGCACGATTAAGCTTTAGCCGGGCATAATAAAACGCCGCCCCGGAGGGCAGCGTAATTATCCAATGCTTTTATATTTTTTTCAGGCGAATAAGGAATGCTTTGTCTACTCCTGTCTCCTGTCTCCTGTATTCTATCCCTAAATCCCTGCTTCTTTTTTAAGAATATCCGCCTTATCGGTTTTTTCCCAGGGGAAATCCCCGTCGGTGCGGCCGAAATGGCCATAGGCAGCCGTCTTGAGATAGATTGGGCGGCGCAGGTCAAGGGTCTTAATAATCCCTGCCGGCCTTAAATCAAAATGTTCCTGGATCAGCTTTATAAGCACATCTTCCGGCACCCTGCCGGTATTAAAGGTTTCCACCATTACGGAGACCGGTCTGGCCACACCGATGGCGTAAGCCAGCTGCACCTCGCAGCGGTCGGCCAACCCCGCAGCCACTATATTCTTGGCTACATAGCGGGCAGCGTAACTGGCGGAGCGGTCCACCTTGGTGGGGTCTTTGCCGGAAAAGGCGCCCCCTCCGTGTCTGGCCATGCCGCCGTATGTGTCAACTATTATTTTCCTGCCGGTAAGCCCCGTGTCCCCCTGGGGGCCGCCGATGACGAACCTTCCGGTGGGATTGATAAAATAACGGACACTGTCTTCCAGCAGGCCTTCGGGGAGAACCGGCTTAATCACCCTGGCTATTATGTCCTGACGTATCTCCTCCAGGCTCATTCTGGGGTGGTGCTGTGTTGAAACAACCACTGTGTCAAGCCTTACCGGTTTGGTGCCATCATACTCCACAGTCACCTGAACCTTGCCGTCCGGTCTAAGGTACGGCAGCTCCCGGATTTTTCTGACCTCGGCCAGCTTCCGGGCCAGGCGGTGGGCAAGGGCTATGGGCAGCGGCATAAGCTCTGCCGTCTCATTGGAGGCGTAGCCGAACATCATCCCCTGGTCGCCGGCGCCAATGGCCTCTATTTCATCGTCGTTCATCCGGCCTTCCTTTGCCTCCAGGGCTTTGTCCACCCCCAGGGCAATATCGGGTGACTGCTCGTCTATGGAAGTCATAACCGAGCAAGTGTCACAGTCAAAGCCGTACTTGGCCCTGGTATACCCGATGGAGCGTATGGTTTCCCTGACAATCCTGGGTATATCAACATAGCAGTGGGTGGTAATTTCCCCGGCCACCATAACCAGCCCGGTGGTACAAAGGGTTTCACAGGCAACCCTGGCATTGGGATCCTTGGCAATAATACCATCAAGAACGGCATCAGAAATCTGATCCGCTATCTTGTCGGGATGACCTTCAGTGACGGATTCCGAGGTAAAAAGTCTTCTGCCCAAAAAAAAACCCCCCTTGTGAAAAAATGCCCCTACAGCCTGGTTTCCCACTGAGATGGGAAAAAAACACATTTAATTTTATCACCCGCCCATGTTTATGTCAAACAATGTATTATCCCAGCCTGTGAGAGGTTTCCAAATCCACCAGCACGGTGTCGACTCCTATTTTTTTTATTTTTGACCAGGGCAGCAGCACATCCCTCCCGGCGGAGAGCAGGCTGAAGCGCCGGGCGCCCTGAAGCACAAAGGCGGTGACCGTGCCGGTGGCCGGGTCTATATGAACATCCTTTATAGCCCCCAGCTTTGATCCATCGGCCAGATTGACAAAATCCCGCCTGCTAAGATCAGATACTTTAAACATGATCCGGTCCTCCCCTTAAATATTAGGATTCCATTATATGCGGGGAGAACCGGAAGTGTTACTATATGCTTACGGGTATTGCTCTGCGGTCGGAATACAGGAGTCAGGAGTCAGAATCCAGAATGGTTTGGGCATTCCTTATAGATTAAATAAAGCTGTTTAAAAAGGATCTGAATTTTCATTCTACCTTGTTGCCGTTTTAGGCAGCCTATTCTGGCTTCTGAATTCTACCCTGAAAATACTGACCACCCAAATGCGGGTGTACGAAGGGGAGGAGGACCTTTCAGACCGGAGCTTTTCCGCAGGTTGTTACCCGGCTCTTGGCGACAGAGCATACGGAATGCCGAGCGGGCCGCAGGACGCTGCCGCAGTCCGAGTAGTGCATGGACGCACGTACGAGGACGGTCGGCATTCCGTAAGCGACGAGTTTAGAGCCGGTTCAACCGAGGACCAAAGCCCGGACTGAAAACCGGACTCCCCGGCCACATATTTTCATTGTCCTTGGTGCCGCACTTTGCGGCGGGGTGTCTGAATTCTGTATTCCGACCGATAAGAATTTCAGTATAAGCATGTTTTTATTCCCTGCTCCAGTCTGATGGCGGGAGACCATTCCAGCTCAACTTTCGCTTTCTTTATGTCGAACCAGCTTTCCCTTATATCTCCCGGACGGGGGAGGGTGAAGCCAGGCTCACCTGTATAGCCTGTCTCCTTCTTTATAATTTGGAACAGCCGGTTAATGCTTGCCGGATGCCCGGTGGCTATATTTAGTACGGCCCCGCTGCCTCTTTCCAGGGCACAAAAAATTGCGTTCACAATATCCGACACATGTATAAAGTCCCTGGTCTGCTTTCCGTCACCGTGAATCACCGGCTGCACACCCCTCATTATCCGGTCCAGAAAAATTGCCACCACGCCCCCCTCTCCGGCGAAGGACTGGCCGGGACCATACACATTGGCAAAGCGAAGCACAGTATAATCAAGTCCGTATAAATCCCTGTACAGAGAAAGGTACCTTTCTACTGTGTATTTGGACAGCCCGTACCCTGAAATAGGCTGTACAGGATGCTGTTCATCAAGGGGCAAATACCTGGGACTGCCATAGACAGCTGCGGTGGAAGCATAAATGACCTTTCTGGCGCCGCTATGCCTGGATGCTTCAAAAAGATTGACAGACCCTGATATATTGATACTTGCATCGGCGGAAGGGTCTTCCAGAGATTTAGGCACACTTGCCTGGGCTGCCAGGTGAATTACCACCTCAGGTCTCTCCCTGCTGACACACTGATAAACAAGGTCCCTGTCTAAAAGGTCTCCTTCATAAAATTTTGCCTCTGGTTTTATGTTTTCTAACTTTCCGGTACTGAGATTGTCCAGAACGGACACCTTAAAACCTGACTTCAGCAGTGTTCTTATCAAGTGGGCTCCTATAAAGCCGGCCCCACCGGTTACCAATACCTTCATTACCCTCACCCAGTACATATATACTGGGAAGTTTCCTGAAACTTTCCAAAGAAAAAGAGCCCGGAACTTCCCGGCCTCCCCTGTTTTACCTTTCAGGTAAGCTGATATTCTTTTTTACTGATACCGCCTTCTTACAATATCTCTCAGGTACTCACCGAACTCTTCCGCCAGCCCGGGCCGGTCCAGGGCAAATTCCACCATTGCCTTGAGATACCCCAGCTTGTCACCGACGTCATACCTCTGTCCCCTGAAGGCCAGGCCGAACATGGATTCCTGGCGGCATAACACCTTCAGGGCATCGGTCAGCTGAATCTCCCCGCCGGCACCCGGGCCGGTGCGGGCCAAAATGTCGAAAATGCCGGGTGTAATTATGTACCTGCCTATTACCCCCAGACCGGAGGGAGCATTTTCAGGAGCTGGCTTCTCAACCAAATTCTTTACCCTGAAAACCGATTCTTTAACCCTTTCCGCATCAATAATACCGTACTTACCTACATCCTCCGGAGGAACCTCCTGCACGGCAATTACCGATGCCCCTGTCTCTTCATAGAGGTTTATAAGCTGCCGTAAACAGGGCTCCTTGCTCCTCACCAAATCGTCCCCCAACAGGACAGCAAAGGGCTCGTCACCGATAAATTTTCTGGCGCAGTACACCGCATGACCAAGTCCTCTGGGCTCCTTCTGGCGAATATAGTTAATGTCCACCATTTCGCTTATGTCCCTGACCAATTCCAGTAGATCAGTTTTCCCTTTCTCCCTGAGCAAAGCCTCCAGGTCCGGGGACTTGTCAAAGTGATCCTCAATGGCCCTTTTTGACCTTCCGGTTATAAAAAGTATGTCCTCTATCCCTGAAGAAATAGCTTCTTCCACTATGTACTGTATGGTGGGAATATCCACAATGGGCAGCATTTCCTTGGGCTGCGCCTTGGTAGCGGGCAAAAATCTTATTCCAAGACCGGCGGCAGGAATGACAGCCTTGCGTATTTTCATACCGCATCCCTCCTTATTTGTATTATGCAAAATCTTTACAATCCTGTCTCGGGATTTGATCATGTTTTCACAAATATGATCAAATCCCGATTGAAAGCAGTGCCTGTAAGACTAAATATTTGAGGACCGCTTTGTCAATTTCCCCTTACCGGGAGTCTTTTTAATACCAGACCCGGTAACCCCTATTTTATTGGCCGCCACCAGGGCAAAAGTGGCCAGTATCACCAGAAGCAGCATGGCCTGGTTGGTGGTAAGCAGATTCATAATAACTGCGCTGGCTCCCATGAGCAGACTGACCGCATAAATCATCAGCACCGCCTGGCGGTGGGAAAACCCCCTGGCCAGCAGCTGATGGTGCAGGTGCTCCCTGTCCGGCTGGAAGATGGGCCTGTTCTCATGGAAGCGCCTCACAATGGCGAAAACTGTATCCAGCAGGGGTATTCCCATAACCACCATGGGTATGATTACCGATATGGCGGTAGCGCTTTTGGTAAGGCCCATAATAGAGATCACCCCCAGGCTGAAACCCAGGAGCATTGATCCGGAGTCACCCAGGAATATGCTGGCGGGGTGAAAATTATATCTCATAAATCCAAGAACGGAGGCCGCCAGTAAAAGGGACAGGGCTATAATATCAGTCTGGCTGCTTATGCCTGAAACCTTCAGCTGGGTAAGGGCCACCGCCGCCATGGTCAGCGAGGCTATGCAGGAGACCCCTCCCGCCAGGCCGTCAAGGCCGTCTATAAGGTTCACGGCATTGGTCACCGCCACCAGCCAGAATACTGTTATAGGCACAGCAAACATTCCCAGATTAATCAGATCGTTGTTAAACGGGTTGGTTATAAAACCAACCTCTACGCCAAAGGGCACCACTGCCAGGGCCGCCAGGGTCTGGCCGGCCAGCTTGACGCGGGGAGAAATGCCTCTGGTGTCATCAGCCACCCCCAGGAAAAGAATCAGGGTCGCCCCCAGGGCCAAACCTATTACAGGCATCGAAAATGAGGAACCGACCAGGGCAAGGGGCACAAAAGCTGTGTAAATGACCAGTCCGCCCAGCCGGGGCATCACCCCGCTATGTACCTTTCGCTGGTTGGGATAATCTACGGCACCCCAGGCAACAGCCTTTGACCTGACCCACGGGGTCAATACCAGAGCCAGCAGGAAAGCCCCCAGAAGGGCTATAATCAGGTTCAAGTTATAATACCCCCAAACCTTTGAATAGACATACTACGTGTATATTAACACCTTATAGACCAATTTCACAAAGCATAAAAAATAAGTGGGCTTGACCAATAAGAGCGCGATCATATGGACAACTTCCAATATCTACACCAGACGTACTATTTCGCCTTATTTATTCATTTTTCATATCCTGAAGCGCAAATAAAAGCTCGGCCTCGGCGGCAAGCTGCCCGCCCACCCTGGCCACTCCCCTGCCCTTTCCTACAGGCCCTTTGAGCTTCAGTATTTCAACCTCCAGCTGCAGCTGGTCCCCCGGCACAACCTGTCTCCGGAAACGAACCCCGTCTATTCCGGCAAACAGCGCCAGCTTTTTCCCCATTTCAGGCATGGACAGCAGGGCAACGGCGCCGACCTGGGCCATTGACTCAATTATCAGAACCCCCGGCATAACCGGGTGCCCCGGGAAATGTCCCTGAAAAAAAGGCTCATTTATGCTTACATTTTTGATGCCTACCGCCCTTTTGCCCGGTTCCAGCTCGTCAATCCGGTCCACCAGAAGAAAAGGATACCGGTGTGGAATTACCTTCATAATCTCACTTATTTCCATTTAATACCTCCGAGAAAGATTATTGACCATTCGCCAATTTTCATACTCCGCCCGCCGTTTTTAAAACACTAAAGGTTTTTTCTATACCGCAGCCGCAATTTCCTTCAAAGAGAAAACCGGTCCGGAACAACATCTTCCGTTGACCTTGTCCTTAAAAAATTTTATACTTTATTAGTGAGACTGCCGGAATAACGCAATATGCATCCATAAAGAAACACATGGAAGGAGAATTATATTTAAGGTGAAGCTACTTGACGACAAGGGAAAGATTTTCGGGCTGATCAATATAATAGACCTTATTATAATACTGGTGATTATTCTGGTGGCCACGGGAGCTTATTACAAATTCGGCCGCCAGGCGCCCGGGGGAAAGCCTGCCACTGTCGAGTTTGAGGTGATGCTCCAGCACATCAGGCCGGATCTGGCCCAGTCCATCAGGGTGGGCGACAAAATGGTATCGGGCAACAGCTATACCGGCGTGACTGTAAAAGATGTACAGATAAAGCCGGGCTACTCAATAAACGTCGACGCCAGGGGTCAGAGGGTGGAATCAACAGACCCCTATCTTAAGGATGTGTATGTAACCAACACCGGGACCACCACACTGTCCTCGGCCAGCATCAACATGGGGGGGCAGGAAATCCGGGTGGGCAAGGACTATTATGTAAAATCCAGGGATTACGAGTTCAAGGGGACGATTATCAGGCTGGAAGTGAAAGAGTAATAGCTAAAGGGTAATATCTCCGGTCAGGAGACGGGAGATTTGCATGCCCGGCTTTGAGGTCGGTAAAGAAATAGCGAGCTTAATAAAAGGGGCCGTCCCAAAAGTAGAGTTTTGGGGCGGCCCTCTTTATTTTTTGTCTCCTGTCTCCTCTATCTCCACTATCTTTTCGGACATATAGGCTGCCCTGCTTTCCCAGGAGTGCCTGGCCGCCACTTTCAGGCGGAGCTTTTTTTTATCAGGGCTGTCCGTCTGTAGAACCCTGTCCACCGCAGCCAGGAAACCATCATAATCTCCGGCTATTTCAATTATTTCTTTAAATTCCATCACCCCGGGCATGTCCACGCTTACCACCGGCCGGCCCGAAGCCAGATACTCGTATACCTTTAAAGGGCTCACCCTGTCGGTGAGAACATTTTTCTTAAAGGGGTTAAGGCACACATCAAAGGCTTTCAGGTATCCGGGCAGTTCTTCCCTGCCCTGCCGTCCGAAAAAGTGCACATTGGGCAGGCCGGTCAGCCTGTCCACCCGTATCCCCGGGCCCACCGGGCCAATCATGGCAATGGTCCAACCGGGCCTTGACCGGGCAACAAATTCTATCAGGTCCAGATCAATCCACTCATGAATAACCCCTATGAATCCCAGCAGAGGGTGGGGAAGCCTGCCAATTTCACCCGGGACCGGAGTTTCCTCCTTTTCCGCCAGGGCAAAGTGCCCCACATCGGCGGCATTGGGAAGAAGGTATATATTTCGGGCATATTTCTTTTTGGCCCTGTAAAGTCCCGGGGCGGTGGTGAATACCAGGTCGCTCCGCCCCAGCAAATCCCTTTCCATTTCCAATACCGCTTCCCTTTTAACAAGCCCCGGAAACTCCGAGTGCTCGTCCACACAGTCATACACCAGCACCGAAGGTTTCAGGCCTTCCGCCAGCCTAAGGGTATTGGGCAGGTACGTCCACACAATGGGACCCTTAAAACCCAGCTTCCGGGCAATTCTCCCCGTAAAAAGCAAAATCCACCGCTGATTTATACGGTTGACCCAGGGATACATGTACCCGAAGGGCAGCACCACCGGCGGTGAGTAGAGGTATATATTTTCAGTTTTTTTCCTGGCCCCTCTGGCCCACTGCCGCCATTTAAACCAGAGGCTGCGGTCCTTAAAGGCCGATAGCAGAGTGGCGGGCGGCTCAACATACAGTATCCGGTTGGAGTGGGGGAGCCTGGACATCAGCTGCTGGGAGCGGTTCCATATGGGTTCCCAGTCCACCGGCCCTATACAGATAATGTCACGGCCGGCCAGATCCTTCATTGACAATCATTCCCCCTAATCAGGAAGCTTTTTCCCATCCTGCTCCTTTTCCAAAAGGCGCCAGTACAGGTCCTCGGTTCTCCTGGCCATGGCCGAGGCGGAAAATTTTTGTTCCACCACTTCCTTGGCGGCAGCAGCCATTTCCACCGCCTCCTGGGGATGGTCCAGCATCCAGACGATTCCCCTGGTTAGGCCGGCCTCATCCGCCGGAGGAACCAAAAGTCCGGTAGTGCCGTGATCAACAATCTCCGGAAGCCCGCCCACCGAGGTGGCCACCACCGGGACTCCCACCGCCATGGCCTCCAGGGCGGTAAGCCCGAATCCCTCCCACAGGGAAGGCACTATGAGAAGGTTTAAGTCGGGCATAAGTTCCGAAACATCTGAAACAAAACCGGTAAAGGTCACATGATCGGAAATACCCAGTTTCATGGTATAATCTTCCAGACTGTCCCTTTCCGGCCCGCTCCCTACCACAAGGAAATGGACATCGGTTCTTTCCTTCAGAATTTCGGCTGCCGCCCTTAAAAAATAGAGGTGTCCCTTGACAGGGTGAAGACGCCCCACTATGGCCACCAGGGGAACACCGGGGCTAAAGCCCGCACTCTGGCGCCAACGCCCTACAGAGCCCTTTATCCTGAAAAAATCCGGATTGAGCCCATTATATATCACAGTTATCCTTTTTTCAGGTATACCCTGCTGCACCAGGGCTTTTTGCAAACCACCGGAAACAGCAATAAAATGAGTGGTCAGACCCCTGGAAGCCCTTTCAATAAAAGTGTTGGCCAGCCTGCTGAAAAGATCCGGATAGTCCTGGGCCAGGAGGCTGTGCACGGTGGTTACCACGGTTTCAACCCCGGCCATCCGCGCCGCCAGGCGGCCTACAAGGTTGGCCCTGACCCCGTGGGTGTGCACTATATCAATTTTTTCTTCGATAATCAGGTCCCTTAGCTTGGTAACAATCCCGAAGTCCATTTTGTGGCGCATGGGCACCGAATGAGACTTTATACCGGCTTCCCTGGCCACCTTAACAAAGGGGTCGGCAAAAAGACAGCACACAGACACCTCCACCATCTCTTTTTTCATGGCGGTGGCAAGATTTAGAATATGCCGTTCAGCTCCACCGAATTCGCCCCCGCCAATAACGTGGAGAACCCGCAAACGCTTCACCTTCAGAGTGCCTCCTTGCCTTGCTTAAACCATTTTATCAATTTCAATGTCGTTCGACAAGGAGTTTTTCCCTGGGGCTACGGTCTGGATATGCTCCTTTGTATAGTGTATAATAATTTCGTCATGGGGGGTGTTCGATTGACGTTGGACAGCACATTAACAAACAGCACCGCATTCAGGGCCTTAAAGTCCTTAGTCAGAACAGCTGCAGACTATGGGGCTGGTAGTTATATTTTAAAAAAGTTAAGTACCCAACCGCTATATACATCAACCGGGACAATGAAGGGATCCTGCATACTGCGGTGGTTCTCCGCACTGGCAGCACTACTGCTGACTCCGCTGGCTGCGGCGGGAAATATAGTCCGGCAATCGGCTTCCGGAAGCCTTATATACAAAATTAATGCCCCTCATGTTTTCTTACAAAGCCGTATTATCAGGGCAATAACCGCTACCAGGGTGGAAACAGCCCTCTGGCCGGTCATTTTTTATCCGGTGTTGGATTTTCTTTTCAAAAAGATACCAGCCTTTGCCTTCCTTTCCGGGAGCTGGGATGAGTTGCTGCTGGTATTCATAATAGCCGCCTGGCCGGTTCAGATGGCTGTCAGGGGCCGTTTGTCTTACAGGTATACAGGACTTGAGGTGCCGCTTTTAATCTACCTGGGAGTCGCCATTTTTCTTTTCCTCATGCGATCTCCTAACATTTCCCTGGCCATAGAGGGGCTAAGGGTCTACCTGGAATACATGTTATGGTTCTTGGTAGGATCCAATCTTATACTCAACCGCAGACAGTTTAACGCCCTGGTCAAAGGAATGATTGCAGCGGCCTTTCTGGTGGCTGCGTATGGGATTTATCAGTATATGACCGGTATCAGCACGCCTGACAGCTGGGTAGACAAGGCCGAGGGAAACGTATCGAGAGTCTACTCAATAGTAAAAAGCCCCAATGTACTGGGCAGCCTGCTGCTGTTTTTTATTCCGGTTACCGCAGCCCAAATGTTTAACTCGATCAGCCGCCGGGACCGCTGCATTTATCTGGCCGCCCTGACTGCCCAACTGGCCTGCCTTGTTTTAAGCGGGTCCCGGGGAGCCTGGCTCGCTTTCGGAGCATCTGCAGCCATATTCAGCCTGATGTATAATCCCAGGCTGCTGGCGATACTGGCCGCAGCCGCCGCAGCCGCCGTAAATCTGGTTCCCAGCATTGCGGCGCGCCTGGGATATCTTTTTTCCCCGGCCTATATGGCCAGCAGCAGCAGGGGCGGGCGCCTGGCGCTGTGGACGATGGGCTACAACAAATTTTTATACAGCCCGGTGCTGGGGTCCGGTTTCGGAACCTTCGGAGGGGCGGTGGCCGCCAGGAGGGTGCCGGGGAGCACGTACGTGGATAATTTTTATCTTAAAACACTTGTGGAGAGCGGCGTCCTAGGCCTGCTGGCCCTATTGTGGGTTATAGCCGAGGTGTTCAGGCATGGTTACGCCGCCTATAAAAAAATAAGCTGCCCAAGTCTCAAAATAATGGCTGCCGCCCTGATTACCGGTCTTTTAGGGGTAACCCTGCACAATTCCGTGGAAAACATCTTTGAGGTTCCCATGATGTCAACCTACTTCTGGTTCCTGGCCGGAGTTCTACTGTCCCTGCCACATATTGAAAAGACATCTAAAGAGTAATTACTCCCGATCGGAATTCAGGAGCCAAGAACCAGGAGCCAGAATATTTAATTGTATTTCTCTTATGCTCTAATTACAAAAGAATAAAACAGTAAGCCTGCGGCAATCAGCTGCAGGCTTACTGTTTTCAATAAAGCATAAAAAGCATTAACTAATCTGACTTGTTATTGGACCAGGGATTCAAGCCCTTTTACCTTAATTATTCTGACTCCTGACTTCTGAATTCTGAATTCCTACCAGGTAGTCCGGCCCTGTAGCTTATCCTAGCTTCTCGGCTTAATAGTCACACTGACCCCGCTTCCGGACTCCTCCCCATCCTGCTGTATAGTTCCGGGAACGATCATAGAAGCCGGCGGCTGGGTTACGCCGGTACTCTTGGGAGTTTTGGCAGTGGAAGGCTGGGTGGCTGTACTGCCCTTCTTACTGCTGCTCCCGGAAGTGCCGCCCGAAAGCCCTTTACTGCCGGATCCGCTATACGTTCCCGGCAGCACCGCACTGGTACCGGGAGTATCCTTCACATTGCTTTCCCGGCCGGATTGAGGGGGAATAACCCCGCCGGATTCTACACCTTCAGATGTCCCGCTACCTGTGTTGATAGTCGTTTGACCAAGCACAACCTTGTCTGCGGCACGCCCTTCCATAATTCCAGCAATAACAAGACGGGCCTGGCTGGGGTCTACCTCCCAGTAACTTCCTCCGTCAAGATTGAGAAACTTTCCGGGAAGGGTCTGGGATACAATATTGGCATTGGTCAGCTTACGGGCGGACTGGGCCAGCCTGGTCATCTCGGAAAGGCTGAGGTTTGTGTCCACAGCCTTGTATATACTGACGGCCAGGGAGGGCAGCTTAACCACGCTGGCAGGCTGCAGAACCTCACGGGCCAGGGCAGTGATAAATTTTTGCTGCTGCTCGGTCCGGTCAATGTCTCCCAGGGCATATTCCCGGTAGCGAACGTACTGAAGGGCCTTTTTGCCGTCAAGGCGCTGCATTCCCGGCCTGAGGTCAATGGTGTATATCCCGCCGTCCTGGGGATCGTGGTGGTACATTCTCTGCTTAACGTCTATGGTTACCCCGCCCAGGGAGTCCACTATATCCTCAAACCCCTCGAAGTTTGTCATAACGTATTTGTTTATCCGGATGCCCAGCAGGTCCGACACCGTCTCCATGGCCAGGTCGGGGCCTCCGTAAAGAGTGGCGCTGTTTATTTTTTCATATCCGTGCCCGGGTATATACACCCGGGTATCCCGGGGTATGGAAAGGACCGACATCAGATTTTTTTCGGTGTCCACACTACACAGCATCATTGTATCGGTCCGGGCCATATCCTCTCCCTTACGGGCATCCACACCCAGCGCCAGTATGTTTATCCGGTCCACAGAGGCATCCTTGGACTCCGGAAGGGTATCGGTAATTCCGGCATTGTAAAGTAAATCGTCTAAAAAACCCAGGGCATACAGCCCCCCACCCGTTAGCAGGGTAAGCCCAAGGACCACAATAAAAACCAGCCTGGCCCTTTTTCTAAGTTTGTATCCAGACTTCCTCAAAAAAACACCTCTTTCAGTGAAGCCGATTAAATTCTGCTATTTGACCTCAACTTCTCCTCTGTACATCACAATAGTTTTTGACAGGGCCTTTATGCCCCGCCCGTCTGTCCTCGGTATAATCAACAGATGATCAAGAGCCAAAACCTTCCCCACGGTTATATTAGCTCCTGCGGTTACATCCGGAATACCGCTTCCCACCGGGTCCACCAGCACCGTTTTACCGGCCCGCACTATCAGCTCGGTCCCGGCTTTCCCCTCCAGCCGCTGGCCGGGGGCGAGATCCATCACCTGCCATTTGGTATACTTCTCGGCAGATGCTTTTACAGCCTCATCAACACTTCCCGCAACCAGGGAATTTACCTGTGACTCCACAAAGCTGCGCGTCACCAGGGGGTCATCCACGCTGCCGGGCTCACCTCCTGCGGCCACGGCCAGGGCCGACCCCAGGAGCAATATTCCCAAAGAAACCGCGATAATAACAAAAATCCGGTTCTTTTTCAACTTCATAAATAGCCCCTCCAATATTTATGACGAAACAAATAAAAAAAAGTTCCAATGGCTTAGCAGTCTCCTGACCCTGGGTTAGCTCTTTTAGCCAAAATCTCCGCTACCAGGTCAGCCCCGCGCAGAGACTCCCGCCTTAGCGCAGCTACCTTTCCCGCCAGCTTGTCCTTCAATTCCCCGGCTGATTCAGAAACACTCTCTATACAGCGGGAAAATTCCTGGTAATCAAGGTTCTCCACCGAACCACCGGAAGGCATATCCGCCAGCCTGAGAAACCTGTCAACCTTCGGGTCATATGATATTCCCACCATCGGTATGTTCAAAAGGGCCCCAAAGATAAGAAAATGGAGGCGCATACCGATGATAAGGCTGGTCTGCGTCATTAATGACAGCATATCTTTAAAATTAAGCTGCCTCTCTACTATAAAGGGATTATTTTTCATCATGGCCGCTATTTCCTTGCTAACAGCCACATCCTCAGGATAGTGCATGGGCAGGAACACCACATTCCCGCCTTTCATTATCAAGTCATCACAGGCCCTTGCTATTACGGCTTTATAAGCGCTCTGTCCCTTCCAGCCCCGCACGGAAACCCCTACCAGACCACCCCCGGAGGGAACGCCGGCGCTATTCAATACAGCGATCCCCGGGCCGGGATCTATCTCGCCTGTATCAAGACCCAGGGCAGGATCGGCGGTTACATCCACCACCGGCCGGACGACCCCGAGATTGCGGAGCTCATCCTTGGATTCCCGGTCTCTGACGGTAATAACATCCACCCTGTTGGCCACCAGGCTCATCATTGTCCTTCCCAAAAGGGTTTTAACCGGACCTATTCCCTGCCCGTAAAAGAAAACAGGCTTTTTCATCAATTTGGCCAGGGATACTATGCCAAGGTAATACAGAATGCTGTTGGGGCCGGTGACATCCTGCAGCAGTCCTCCGCCCCCGCTGATAAGCAGGTCGGCGCTGCGAATTTCTCCGACAATGGAACGCAAATCATGCCTGGGTACCGCCCTCACGCCAAAAAATCTCTGGGTCTCATCCGGATTTTTGGACAGCACAACGACCTCAAGGCCCTGAATTCTTTGATCCAGCGCCTTAAGCATGGCATAGAGCATGGCTTCATCGCCGTTGTTTTTAAAACCGTGATACCCGGAAATTACTACCCTGGGCATTTTAAGTATCCCCCGATAGAACAGTGTCAGAGACCGGCAAGCGGGCTTTCCGGCTTATATGCTTTCCAGGCCGCACAGTGTTTGTCAGTCCAGGCCTGTTTAGGGTATCTTCTCACCCGTTATTTAGAGTACTCCAGTTGGGGACATTCCCTCAAAGGGTGTGTCCCCTTTCCTTTAAAACTATTTTGAGACTAAATATTTGCCAATTTTATATTTCACCAGCACCAGCAGCATGAATTTGGGCAGCACCAGCATGCGTTTCCAGCGCCTGGGCTCCAGCAGGAGCCTCCCCAGCCACTCCAGGTTCATTCTCACCATCCACCGGGGCGCCCGCCGCACATTGCCGGATAAAACATCAAAGCTGCCTCCCACACCAACGGCTGCGATATTCCCCAGAGAGCTTAAATTGCCTGCAATCCATTTCTCCTGCAGTGGCGCGCCCAGCGCCACCAGGAGGAGCTGGGGTGAGGAGTCCACAATCAAATTTACCACCTCATGGCTTTGTTCCTGTGAAAAAAAGCCATGGTAAGATCCGGCCACCTGAATCCCCGGAAACAACTCAACCGCCCTTTTAGCGGCTGACGCCGCAACACCCGGGGAGGAGCCCAGGAAAAACACCCTCCAGCCACGATCCGCCGCACTATTCAGCAGCCTCATCATCAGGTCGATTCCGGTAACTCTTTCCGGAACAGGCTGCCCGGCAATCCGGGAGGCCCATACTATTCCCACACCATCGGCAGTAACCAGATCAGCCCGGTTTACCATATCCAGCAGGAGCCTTTCACGGTGCGCCCGGTAAAGCAATTCAGGATTAAGGGTTATCACAAAACAGGAACGGCATCTATCAATAAAAAAGGCTATCCGCTCTGCAAACTGATCCAGGGTCAGCCCGTCAATGAAAGCCCCCAGAAGCTTTATCCTCAAATCCTCATACCTTTCAGCCGGAGCACCCGGCACATTGTGCTTTTCGCGGTCCGGGAGACATCCCGTCTGACAAGCTATATCTAAACCTTCAAACATTTTACCACAATTTTTCACACTCCTCCAGCCCGCATTATTATCCTTATACTGAAATTCATATTCTGTCAGGAGATTGCTTACAGGCACTGCTTACCGGTCAGGAGACGGGAGTTTTGCATGCCCGTTTTACAGGCCAATAAATGCCTGATCTCTGTTTTTTTAGCCACAGATACCTCGGAGTAGCTTATCAGGACTGCTTGGACAACTCCCGTCTCCCGACCCGGAGCAATACTTCTGAGCAGTCTCCCGTCTCCTGCCCGGGAATTCAAGCCCCTTAGGCTGTTAAAGGACTTTTGTCTTTTCCGTCGAAAAAAAAAGAATCGGTCTGTTTTGAAAAATGCCAGCTTTATAAATTATAAAAGGAAAGGCTGTGGGCATTGCTATACTACCTGACTTCCATGCGGCCGAAGCAGTTTATTAAGAACTCTTTTGTTTTTGTGGGAATAGTTTTTTCCGGGAACCTTCTGAATATCTCCATGCTTGCCAAAGTAACCGCCGCCTTTCTGGTGTTCTGCCTGATCAGCGGCGCCGTTTACCTTATTAATGATATAGTTGACATTGAAAAAGACAGGCGCCACCCCCAGAAAAAAAACAGGCCTCTGGCTGCGGGACTGATTTCTGCCGGGGGGGCGGCCACGGCGGCGGCACTTATTTCGGCAGCTGCACTGATTTATGCCTTTGCCCTGTCGCCGGCCCTGGGTATTATCACCACGGTTTATCTTGCCCTGATGATACTCTATTCTTTTTACCTGAAGAACATAATTATACTTGATGTCTTTACCATCGCCACGGGTTTCGTGCTCAGGGTGGTGGCCGGAACAGAGGTTATAAGTATATATCTTTCCCCCTGGGCGGTGATGTGCACCTTTTTCCTGGCCCTTTTCCTGGCCCTGGGCAAGAGGAGAAGCGAGAAAATAATACTGGGAGGGAACGCCAGCAGCCATAGGGTCTCCCTGGACTCGTACACGTTACCTCTGCTGGACCAGATGATATCTGTAGTAACCACATCAACCATAGTATCGTATTTTCTTTATACCTTTAAGTACGGCCAGAGTCTGAGTTCTTTCCTATCCGTACCCTTTGTGCTTCTCGGCCTCTTCCGCTACCTGTATCTTGTTTATGCGGACAATTCCGGGGGTAGCCCCGAAGAGACGGTAATAAAGGACCGCCCCCTGCAAATAAGCCTGCTGCTTTGGATGGGGGCATCGCTTATAAACTTATACTGAGTGAATATGCGGTCGGAATACAGAAGCCAGAAGTCAGAATCCAGAATGAGACAGTATAAGAAAACATGGAGGTAAAAATGCGTTCTAAAGTTGCCGTACTAAAGACTTCGCCTGCAGCCGTATTGGTAGATTACCACAAGCTGATGAATCTGGCGGATTACAGCAGATTCCTGCCCCGGGAGCGGGATACAGTCATCAAGCTGAACCTCTCCTGGACCAAGTATTTTCCGGCCTGCTCCTCCCAGCCCTGGCAGCTGGAAGGAGCGGTTAAAACACTGATAGACGACGGCTACAGCAAAGAATCCCTTTTCCCTGTGGAAAACAAAACTGTGGTGACCAACCCCCTAAAGGGGGCCATAAACAATAAGTGGATGCCGGTGCTGAATAAATACGGCCTCGGCTTTACCCCGCTGCCGGAGGTTGAGTGGGTTTTATTCAAGCCAAAGGCAAAGCTTATGGTGCTGGACAGTATTTTCCCCGAGGGAATACTTATACCCAAAATGTTCCTGGGTAAAAATGTTCTGCACCTGCCCACGGTAAAAACCCACGGGCACAGCATCACTACCGGGGCCATCAAAAACTCCTTCGGAGGCCTTTTAAAAGAGGTCAGGCATTACTGCCACAAATACATGCATGAGACACTGGTGGATCTGATGATCCTTCAAAAGGAAATCCACAGCGGCATTTTCGCGGTCATGGACGGAACGGTGGCCGGTGACGGGGCCGGGCCCCGGACCATGATTCCCCATATAAAAGACTATATACTGGCCTCGGGAGACTCAGTGGCCATAGACGCAGTGGCGGCAAAAATGATGGGAATGGACCCCATGTCCATTCCCTACCTGAGGATGTGCGACGAAAAAGGCCTGGGGAACGCCAGAATGGAGAATGTAGACCTGGTGGGTGACGATATAAGCGGGGTAAACTTTGAGTTTACGGCCAGCCGGAGCTTTGTTATATGGGGGGACCAGATGATCAGAAAGGGCTTTTTAAAGCCCTTCGAAAAACTGCTGCTGCACAGCCCCCTGATGGTGTGGGCCCCCTTCGCCTCCAATGTCTATCATGATTTCTTCTGGTATCCCACAGTAGGGCGGAACAGGATCACCTCCTTCTCCCGGACCGGGTGGGGGGAATTGTTTAGGAAGTACTAAACGGCTTAAGGGTAATACCTCCGGTCGGGAGTCAGGAGTCAGAAGCCAGAATGGTTTTGAGCTTCCTTATAAGTTAAATATAGCTTATAAGCGGGGCTCATAAATCTCTGTGACCTCTGTGACTTAATAAGGACCCCAAATTTTCATTCTCTTAGGTGGCCGCTTTTGACGGCCCTGGTGTCTGAATTCCGACAGAACTTACTTTCCCTAAGGAGGAAGAGATGCGCATTTACCTTGTCCTGCTGGCAGCCATTGTATTAAACGCCGGGGCTAATATAATGATCAAGGCCGCCATGAGAAAGAGCCCAATAATTCTCGACCAGGGAGCGGTGGTGCAGGCCTTCATACAGGCGGCAAAAAACCCCCTTCTGATCACGGGGGTTGCCCTTTTCGGGCTGGCCCTGGCAGCTTACAGCATTGTACTGAGCAAAATAAACCTCAGCATAGCCTACCCCATCATGACCGGGGCCGGCTTTCTGCTGGTTTTTCTTGCCTCGGCGGCATTTTTCAAGGAGAGCCTGTCACCGGTTCATCTTATGGGAGCAGGATTAATACTGGCGGGAGTTTGGACTTTGGCGAAATAACTCACTGGTATTATTTTTCGGACACAGAGAAAAATTGTATTAATGTAACAAATTACAGGTTGTTTAGAAATTCTTCCAGTGTCATACCAGCCTGTTCGAGAATACTCTGCAGTGTTCCTTTCGCCACTTCATAATGCATTGGAATAATTACAACTTTTGCGGGAATTCCGTCTTTCTTGTACTTAACATGACTGCCCCTTTGAGAAACCCTGACAAAACCAAACTTTATGAGTACTTTGATTATCTTGTCGGGGGGAAGCACCGGATACTTGGATCCCATTAAATGGCTACCTCTATGGTTGTAAGGAAAGTTTGCCTTGTCTCAATTTCCGGGACCTCCCCTTCAAAATATAGAATTAAAGCTTCTCTAAGATTTTCGAGAGCTTCTTCAATGGTTTTTCCCTGGGATGCTACACTATTCTCTATACATTTTGCCACAAACCAGTTTTCTTCTCTTTGAATAATTACATTTACTTTTATACTCAAAGTAAATTTACCTCCCCAGGATATCTTTCTTAATATTATATCAGATTTAGCAGAGTATATCTTTTAAGAAACGATAAAATGTAATACTTTACCAATACAGTTTATCGTATTGAGAGGGTTTTATTATTGAAACGGGAACACTTCTTTACATTAATCTGTCTGTTTGTGTCCGTACTATTCACCGCCGGCGTATGGTACCTGTACTACCAGAGGTATTTCAACGGGCTTATCCTTAATGACGCCATGGACTATGCGGGAATTGCCCGGAATGTGGCCCTGGGTCAGGGCTTCATTTCCCAGTACATAACCCCGCTGGGCCTTGCCCACCACGGGGTTCCCCAGCCCGATATGTGGAGAGCCCCTCTCTGGCCCCTGGCCCTGGCAGGATTCCAGAAAGTATTCGGCTTCATCGACGAGGCCTCGGCCCTGGGTGCAGGTTTTTTCTTTATCGCCGCCAGCCCGGTTATTTTCCTGCTGGCCAGGCAGTGGTTCGGCACACTGGTGGCGGCGGGGTCGGTGATTATATACACACTCACCCCAAAGCTGCTCTACTACAGCATCTCCGGGATGACCGAGTCCATGTCCATATTCCTTATGGCCCTGGCAGTGCTTCTGGTCTCGGCCAAAACCCTCAAAAACAGCTTCGGTGACTGGCTTTCCGGCATAGGTTTGGGGCTTTTCTACCTGGCCAGGTACAATGCCCTGGTGTTTATCCCCTTTTTTCTGCTTTTCAGATGGTTCTACCGCAGGGAGGGCTTACTGCCCCCCTCCAGGCTGCTGGCAGGATTCATATTGACAGCGCTGCCCTGGTTTATAAGAAACACCGTTATTTTCGGCAGCCCCCTTTTTTCACTGCAAAAATACGAGCCGGTAATGTTCACACCGGTTTATCCGGACTACAGCCTCTACCTGTTTACCACCAAAGTTAACGTAATGGAATTTTTTAAAACCCACCCCGGGGAAATTATAGAAAAAATTACTTACAACTGGGCTGACTACACCTCTTCCTTTCTCAGCCCGAACCTAAACGGTGTTTCGGTAGCTGTTTTTATAGTATTTCTTGCATCTGTGCTGCTTCCTCTCGGCAAAAGGGCAGCCGGCATAAGGCCTTTAATTGTACTGTGCTGCATTACCCAGCTGGCCGCCCTCCTGGTTATACACTTCATCCCCAGGCTGTTCCTTGTTTTCACCCCCTTCTATATAATTTTTGCCCTGGGGGGAATTTACACAGTTACCAGCCTGCTTTTCAGCCGTTTACGCCATCTGGGTGCAGTCCCCGGTCTCGTCACAGCAGCAGCCATCCTTTTGCTTTCTATTAATAATTACACCAGCCCCGGCCCCCCGGAAAAGCACACCCCCGAAAGGGCCACTTACTCGGATATACTATATGAAATATCCTCCAGGGTTCCCAAAAACAAGGTGGTCCTCACCGACATGGGCCACCATGTCAGCTGGTACGGGGGCCGCTACGCCTGCAAGATACCCTATAGCCTGGATATGATCCCGGAGATCCAAAAAAGGGCCGATGTGGGGGCAGTGTTTATCTCCGACCGCATACTCTGGCACATGCCCGAGGCCGACCGGAGCTGGAAAGAATTCTGGTACCGGAAGCCCAAAGAAATTAACGGCCTGACGCTCTATAAAGTATATGAAAAGGGACTGCTTTATCTGCCGGCAACTGGCTCAGAGTCAAAAACGTTGAATTCATCCGGAGGTTTTTGATGCAGGGGCTAATGGTGTCAATTCAACCTCCACTGTCGCGGGGCACAAAACGGACGAAATACTGTACCTGCACAGTTTTTCCAGCTTATTTTTATTTTTTTGGGTAACAATAGCTGAGGAAAAACAGGGGGTGATAATGTCATGACAGTAGGCGTAAAGATGCATCAAACACTGGCAAGCCTTGAAGGAGCTGCCGCAAACCTTAAAACCTTCTCTCTGGAAACCCAGGACCAGGGGGCAAAACAGATGTTTGCGGATATGAACCAACAGCTGGAAGGCATGTGCAAGACACTGAAGGGGCGGGTCAATTACATTGAGCAGCAGGAGCCTCAGTACAAGATGAAATAACTCAACAAAAAGTCCAAAATTCAAGCAGAAACACCCCGCTGAACGGGGTGTTTCTTAAATGGCCCTGGTCCTCTGGCTGGCCTCTTCCAGCAGGGTACCGATCTTACCGGAAAGTTCTTTTAACCTGTCTTTTTCCTCCTGACTCCCCACCCGGTCAATGACCGGCCCCATTTCCATTATTACATTTTGAGCGTTGTTAATACAGCTTTTCAGCTCGGCGATATCGCCTGTGTTGACCATATAATCACCCCCTGTACGGGTTTAACATCTCCCGGGGCTGGGAATTTTATGCGAATTTCTTTACACGGGTTGACATGGTGAACAGTCAGGGACTGAGCTCACCGCCACCGGGAAGCTCCGCAGCACGCAGGTCCGCCACCTTCCGCCGCCGGAAATATCCGGCTAAACGAGGACGAACAGAGAATGCTTGGCATGGTTAACGAAGCCCGCAAAAAAAACGGAGCCAGGCCTCTTTCCATAAATACAGAACTGACCAGGGCGGCCCGGGCAAATATACTGAGCGGCAGCTTCAGGGAAATATGTATAGGGGTGGTCAGCGGGGGGCTGTACGGCAAGATATTTGTTCAGCTGTTTGTCGGGTAGTTTTTTAAATATTTACTTTCATGAAAAGTCGAAATACAACAATATTTGTTGTTATTTTTTAGTAAATAATTATAGATCCGGTAAACAATGCGGACACCCTCACCGAGGAAGCTCTCAATATTTTAAAAATGTCCAGGTGCAGAGATATGACATATTAAAAATTTTCCCTTTTTTCCCTTTTTACCGCTATCAGATAGGAAGATCTCTCCTTATTGTCGAAGAAATAGAACAGCTTCTGTTTTTCGAAAGGAGGGCCTATTGCATTGGCGGAAAAAAGCATTCTTGTTTGTCCTGTCACGGGAAGCATCTGCAAGCTGGATGTTTGCGCCTGGTACCTGGCCAATGACCTTGTGCAGGGGTGTGCTGTTCAGCATATCGCCATGTTTTTAGCCGGCATTCAAACAAATACAAGCCAAGTCAAGAAATAAAATTTTATACTGACCCTCCGTTTTTGAGAGTTAAAACTACGGCGTTCAGCAGTAAAAAAACAGCATCGCATAGAAAGACAGGCCTGGAATACCAACCCCATTGCCAACGGGTACTCTGTGCTAAACCGGCTTTAAGACTTGCAGGCAACGAACTGCCGACCACCCTCGAATGCCGCATCCGTGCGGCTCTCGGGTTGCCGCCTGCGTCCTGCAGGCGGCTCGTCATTCTGCAGCCTTCTACGTCAAAACCCGGTATAGCCTCCGCAATGTTAGCAACGGGGCTGGTATTCCCTTCCTTGATGAATAAGCCCGACACCTTGATTTGCTTGAAATGTGGGGCCGATATACCTCCGCCCGGTGAATATGCCGGAGAATTAAAAGGCCGCGTCCTATCTGCTAAGGGTAAGAATCAATTCTATTCCATCAGCGGCTGCGCTGACAGTCCACCCTGAATTTTCGGCCATCCTGGTTACATTCTCCCTGGCGGCGCTGTTGTCAACCAATACCCTTACCGTTCCCCCAGTCATTTTATCTATTTCCCTCTTCACCAGAAGAACCGGTTCCGGGCACAAAAGTCCCCGGGCATCAACCGTTTTGTCCATATCCAACACCCCCGCTTACCGAACTTGTTCTGCAGGTTCCTAAAAAGCCTATTGCCAACACTACCGCAAGACCTATTATGGTGGCATACTGCCCAGCCAGGGGAACCCCCTTGGGGCCTGCCGCCAGTCCGAAATTATGGGCAAAGGCTGCCCCTGCTATAAAGCCTATAATGGTTACGGCACAATCAGTGTTGCCCTCGCTGGCTGCGATTATCTGCCTCAGCGGGCAGCCTCCCAGCATGGTGGCCGCGGCGCCGGCCAGGGTCATTCCCAGGAAGTTCCACAGGCCGTCGGTATGAGCTATGGGCTGCCCGGCAAACCCGGGATTAAAAGCTCCTGCGAAAAGATTCCCGAGGAAGGCGAACACCAGAAGTGATAGGAATCCTAAAAGAAGGTGGGTATCCCTGAAGAGAATGAAGTCCCTAATCCCGCCTATCATGCAAAAGCGGGAACGCTGCGCCATAACACCCACAGCCAAACCTGCAGCCGCGGAAATAATCACCGGGGCATGCATGGAGCCGGGGCCGCTTTTACCGGCGAAAAAGTATGTAGCGCCGGAAAGCACTAATATCAATATAATAATTGCTGTCACCGGAAATATATAACCGTTAACGGAGGCCAGCCCCCCTGCCCGGCCAAGGCTGAATCCCCTGTTCAGAAACTGTATGCCGATAAAAACTCCCGCAATAAGGCCCAGTATGCCAACCCCGGCGTTCAGATCCCCTCCGGCCAGCCTCAGTACCGCCCTTACCGGACATCCCAGGAACACCAGCATTCCCAGCATTCCGCTAAAAGCCAGGGTAAACCTGGCCAAGGGGCTGGAGCCGCCCACCGGCCTGTATTCCTTTGTTAAAAGTGCAGCTATGAAGGCCCCGGCGATCAGCCCGAATATCTCAGGCCTCATGTACTGGACTGTTTCTGCCCTGTGGAAACCCAGCCCCCCGCTGATATCCCTTAAAAAACAGGCTATGCAGTAACCCATGTTGGCAGGGTTGCCATACCTGACGAGCAGCACGGACAGCAAACCCAACACCCCTCCTGTAACCACCACCAGTAGTTTTTTGTTTTTCATACACCAGCCCCCTTTCAGATTACAATTTATATTTTGGAGGGAAGAAGTCGGAATCGAACCGGACCCCGGCCTGGATCACAGGCCGGCCAGCAGGTTTGCAGCCTGTGGGGGGACCATCCCCTTTCTTCCCGAAAATATTATACATCCAACCCGGGTAGTTATATAATTAATTTATCAAAAACATAAAAAAGATTTATAGATGAACCGTATCAGATTAACAATGCTTATAAATAAAAAAAAGCCGCCCTCCGGGCGGCTAGCCGTCAGCTATCAGCAGTCAGTAATCAGACCTCCCGGCCGCAAATATGCGGCTACCAGGGAGAATGAAATTACGGCTTTGAAGTTTTTTGCCCCATGTATTACTGGTTGACTGATAACTGACGGCTGACGGCTATTTATAAAAAAAGGTGCCGCACCTTGTTAGAAAAGGATCTGCACCTTTAATGGTTTTATGTAAATCAATTGATTCGCCGCTCTTTATTTACTGCTGTAAACCCTGGCCTTGGACAGCTCAAACATGTGCTCCCGGACGTTAAGGCTTTTTGACATTACAATCATTTCACCGTCTTCCAGGGGCAGCCCGTCTTTAGGGTTGGGTCCAATCTGCTCCACCAGCCACTCCTTAAAAAGCTGCAGCCCGCCCAGATTTTCGGGAAAACCTCCCCACAGATCCCATACCCTGAAGTAAACAATAAAGTGCAGCCTGTATACGTTGGCTATACGGTCTTTCCTTATCTTGGAGTCAATCAGCCTGAGGCAGGGCTGTGACTTTCCATCCACCAGGTCTTCCGGGCGCGCTATCTCAATACAGGACTTTACATGGCCGAAGCCCTGACTTTTAAAGCTGTTGATCAGGTGCTCCACCTGTATACAGATGCGCTCCCCGTATGTGTATTTCTGATTATCCTCTTTGCCGGGACCAAGGATGTATGTCTGAAAATATTCCTCTATTCTGTCAATGGTAGTGGGCGGGGATATGCTGAGACCCGGAGGTATCTCGTCACACAGCGGCCTTAAGCCCGGGTGTTTTATCCGGCAGCAGGCAAAATCAAATTCTCTTCTAAGCTGTCCCGGGTAACTTCCCCATTCGACAGGGTACTCGTATGCGTCTATTTCCCATAATTTTTTTTGCAGCTGAAACCAGGCGTCAGGCAAATTGTGGGCATCCACAAAAATAGGAGTAAGGTATTCAATAGAGTCCGCCATTATTAACTCCTCCAGGCATTATATTTGTCATACACCACTTTCATCTTTTTTCGCTGCCAGCCTTTTATTTACCTTCCCCGGCAGTTAAAAAATCACTACCCTTTAAGCTGTCGTTTAAACGGTTCTATTCTATGCAGGAAATAAAAGATTAACCAGGCATTTGCTCCCGGCCGGGCTCTATCCTGAGGATTATTATGCCGGCCAGTATCATGGCCCCTCCCGCCGCCTGCAGTACAGTCATGGACTCACCCAGGAGGAGAGCGGAAAAGCATACCGTGACAACAACCTCAAGGGTACTGATTATTGAAGCCCTGCCTGCTTCCAGCCTTTTAAGTCCGGCGAAAAGAAAAAGAATGCCCAGGCAGGTGGATATTACGGCCACAGCCAGTATCCAAAGCCAGGTGGCAGCCGGCAAACCGGGGTTTATCCCTCCCGAGGCCAGCCCGCAGGCAGTAAAGCCCACTGCAGCAAAAGAAAGCACGTAAGCGGTAACCACCACCGGAGAGTGTCTGCCCACCACTTTTTTGCCGTACAACAGGTATACCGTGTATGCCAGAGCCGCCCCCAGGGCTAGAAAAACACCCCGCATGTTTACCCCGCTGCCTACATTCCCAAGTACAAAGATAAGTCCCGCAGTGGACAGCGCCAGGGCTGATACCTTTTTCAGAGAGAGGGGGTAGCGGTAGACCGCCAGCTCGTAAAGAGATACCATCACGGGGTGGATAAAAAGTATCATAGAAGCCAGGGAGGCAGGTATAAACAGGAGGGAGGCAAAGAATAAGGTTGAGGAAATACCGTATCCCACCAGGCTCAATAAGAAGAGAGAACCCAGTTCCCCAGGGCTGATGCCGGCGGCCTGCCTCCGGACAAGCACCAGCAGCCAGAGCAAAAGGGAGGCCAGCACAAACCTCCCCGAGAGCACTGTGGCCAGGTTGGCCTGGCCAGCGTAGGCAAACTTTACGAAGATGGCCATAAAGCCATAGCAGGCCGCCGACATTATCACCAGCAAGGCCCCTGAATGTTCCTGCTTCATATCTGCACAAAGGTCTTTCTATAAAATCTTGCTCAGAAAGGATTTCAGCCTGTTATTCCTGGGCTCCAGGAAAAGCTCATCAGGCGTTCCCTCTTCCACTATAAGGCCCTCATCCATAAAGATAACCCTGTCCCCCACTTCCCTGGCAAATCCCATTTCGTGAGTGACAACCACCATGGTCATGCCCTCCCGGGCCAAGTCCTTCATAACAGCCAGCACCTCCCCCACCATTTCCGGATCAAGGGCCGAGGTGGGCTCGTCAAAGAGCATAACCTTGGGCTGCATGGCCAGTGCCCTGGCAATGGCCACTCTCTGCTGCTGCCCTCCGGAAAGCTGGTCGGGGTATACATTGGCCTTGTCACTTAAGCCCACCTTTTTCAACAGGCTATGACCTAACGACTCAGCGTCCCCTTTGGAAATGTTTTTTACCTTCAGGGGGGCCAGGCAGATGTTTTCCAGTGCCGTTTTGTGGGGAAAGAGATTAAACCTCTGAAAAACCATACCCACTTCCGCCCGGACTGAATTTATATTGGTCTTGGGATCCAGCAGGGATACCCCGTCAATACTTATCTTCCCGGCGGTGGGCTCTTCCAGCATGTTTATACACCTTAAAAAGGTGCTTTTGCCAGACCCGGACGGGCCGATAACCACCACCACCTCCCGGGGTGAAACGTGGCAGTCGATTCCGTTTAACACTTTTAGCCTGCCGAAACCTTTATGCAGTCCCTCAACTCTAATCACCTGTTTTCAGCCTCCTCTCGGTAAAGTCCACCAGGCGGCTGAAGCTGAATGTCATAATCAGGTAAATAAAGGCCACGGCAAGATATATCGGAAAGGCGACATAGTAATGCCCAACCAGTAACTGCCCCTGCCGGAGTAATTCGGCAAACCCGATGACTGAAAGAAGGGAGGTATCCTTAAGCATGGCAATAAACTCGTTGCCCAGCGGGGGAACCACCCTTTTAAAGGCCTGGGGAAGCACCACGAATCTCATTGCCTGGCTTGATGTCATTCCCAGAGACCTGGCCGCCTCCACCTGACCCTTTTCGATAGACTGAACCCCTGCCCGGAAAATCTCGGCTATATAAGCCCCGCTGTTAAGGCTGCAGGCAATAACTCCTGACAGAAAAACCGGCAGCATGTAGCTGGAAATAAAATCCGGAACGTTAAAATGAGCTGTCAGTAAAGCCTGACCGCCCCGAAACCACTGTGGAATAGGAAGCCCGTAGTATATAATAAATATCTGAACAAGAAGGGGAGTTCCTCTGAAAAAATCAATATACACCCTGGCCAGCAGCCTTAAGGGCTTTGCCCCAGAAAGCCTCAAAAGCCCCATAAACAACCCTATAATACAGCCAATAGCGACTGAAAACAGGGTCACCTCCAATGTCAGCAAAGCTCCCTCAAGAAGCCGGGGATAGTTTTTAAGTACAACTTCCAAAATATCCACCTCAACATAGACTAAAACATTAAATATGCGTAACACTGTATGTGTTACGCACATTCTAATAAGATTATTCAGGTTACCCTATAACTTATTTGGCCGGGGCCTCCCCGGGCAGATAGGCCGGAGGATCCGCGCCAAACCACTTCTTGTAGATTTCGGCGTACTTGCCGTTTTCCTTAAGTGTTTTAAGGGCCTTGTTGAAGGTATCCTGCAGCTCGGTGTTCTTTTTGGGGAATGCAATTCCGTAATGCTCGCTTGTCCTAAGGTCACCAACTAATTTTGCATCCTTGCTGTTATTTTTAACAAATTCCGCATTAACCGGGAAGTCGTTCACCACTGCGTCTACCGCTCCACTCTTGAGAGCCAGAAATGCCTCGTTTATAGTGGGATAATCTGATACATGGGCTCCCTTAACAGTACGGGCCTCTTTCGCCCCTGTGGTGGCAATCTGCACTCCTATTCTCTTGCCTTTAAGGTCGTCAAAACCCTTTATGTCGTTGTTGTCAGCCTTTACAGCCACACTCTGGCCGGAAAGGTAGTACGGCACCGAGAAATTAACCTTTTGCTTCCTCTCTTCGGTTATGCTCATTGCTGATACAGCCCCGTCAACACTGGCAGTCTCCAAAGCCGGTATTATTCCATCAAAGCCCATGCTTTGAATCTGAATGTCCAGGTTGGCTACCTCGGCGATGGCGTTGATGAGGTCGATGTCAAATCCAACATATTTACCGGTTTGTGGATCCAGGGACTCAAAAGGAGCATAGGCGGTGTCCGAAGCAAAGACAACCTTTTTCTTGGCAGCAGGCTCAGTCTTCTTTTCGCCGGTCGCCTCCTTACTGCCCCCGCAGCCTGCCGCAGTAACGGCCAGGGCTGCTATCACCAGACCCACCAACAGAAACTTAAGGGACTTCTTCAATAAAATACCTCCCCACACTAAAATTAAGGCGTAAGCATTTAAACATAGTTAAACTTTTTCGCTTTAAAAATTAAAAATCCTGCCTAGATTTGCTTCCTGTATATTATTTTTTAATTCCCATTGCCATATAACTTGACACCTTTTTCGAAACTATGAGAAAATGTTTAGGATTTATGTTCAAAGGAGAAACCATATTTGGAAACTTATAACATAGCGGGGCGCCATAAAGCAAATCTGTCCCTGCTGGCCGTGGCGTTTATCTGGGGAATAACCTTTGTAGTGGTGAAAGACGCCCTGGACTACATAGGCCCCTATTATTTTCTGTCCATAAGGTTCGCGGTGGCGTTCTTATTCCTTTTAGCAGTATATTTACGGCGCATGGCCGGAATATCGGTAAAAGAACTGGGAGCGGGAGTCTTTATAGGACTTTTCCTTTTTGGGGGATACGCCTTTCAGACGGTGGGGCTGCAGTATACCGGGGCCGCCAATGCCGGCTTTATCACCGGCCTTTCGGTGATACTGGTCCCCCTGTATGCTGTCTTTTCGTCCAGGCGCCTGCCTTCGGCTTTTCTGTGCGCCGGTGTGCTGTGTTCGGTGACAGGTCTGGCGCTGCTTTCCCTTAACGATTCGCTGGCCCTTAACTACGGTGACCTGCTGGTCTTTTTCTGCGCGGTTTGCTTCGCCGGGCATATATTACTGGTGGGAAAATACACTGCCCGGTATAGTTCCATAAGGCTTACTGTTATTCAGATTGGAACGGTCTCGGCCATCAGCCTGCTGACCGGCATGTCCGTGGAAACCATGCCCGGCACAATAACAGGGCCGGTCTGGACAGCCCTTTTAATCACCGCCATACCGGCCACATCGCTGGCCTTCCTTATTCAAAACAGGGTGCAGAAGTATACCTCTGCCACCAACACCGCCATAATCTTTACCATGGAGCCGGTATTTGCCGGGCTGGGGGCTTTTCTGCTGGCCGGGGAGGTACTGTCTTACCGCCAGCTGGCCGGATGCATTCTCATACTGGCCGGGATGCTGGCTGCCGAATTAAAGGGAAGCATGGCCGGGTCAACTGAAAAGGCCGACTCACAGTAATTCGGTCTGGATGTCCAGGATCTCAACGGTGCCGGCAGCTTCAACATATTTAATAACCGCCGCCAGCATCTGGTGGGCGTGGGAATCATCGTTGGTTACACAGGTCACCCCCACGGTAGAGTGCTGCCACTTATCCTGCAGGCCAACCTCGGCCACCGAAACATTAAAACGTGATTTCATCCTGGCCAGAAGGCTTTTTAGAATTCTGCGCTTACTTTTTAAGGATGAACATTCTCCCATGAACAGTTCCAGGGTCAGCACACCTATGACCATTTGACCACCCCGCCGCCATAAAAGTCTGATAATATTATACCTGGACTGTGTAAAAAGTCCAACCATGGGGTTTTTTGTATAATACAACACGTTCCTTCGGACTGCCTCCGGATTTTGTTTTTTGACCGTAAAAATTTGACTTCTTGGTCATTCGTGCATTCATAATGAAGTACTCTATGTTAAAATAAAATATATGTTTGCAAAATAACTTTTGAGGTATTCTGCATGCGGATTCTTATAGCTGATGACAGCCTTTTTGTGCGTTCATGCCTGCGTAGAATTGTTGAGGAAGCGGGACATGAAGTGGTTGGAGAGGCAGAAAACGGACAGGCGGCTGTAGATCTTTATAATGAAACCCGGCCAGATGTTGTTACTATGGATATAACCATGCCCGGAATAAGCGGGCTTGAGGCAGTAAAAACAATAAAAAGCAGGGACCCGTCGGCCAGGATTGTGATGGTGTCGGCCATGGAGCTGGACCCTGTGATCAAAGAGGCCATTGCATATGGGGCAAAAGGTTTTATACCGAAGCCCTTTATTCCTGAAAAGGTCCTTCAGGAACTGGAGGCCGTAACCCGGTTTAATGAAAAAAAAAGCGTTAAATAAAACTGCCCCCCAAAGGAGCAGTTTTACTGTTTCACATCTCAATTTCTATATTCAGGCCCGATCCAGCAACTCTTTTCAAAGCAAGGCTTTAACAGCTCCTGTCTCCTGTCTCCCGACCGAAAGCAGTGCCTACAAGCCGTCTTTCCTGATGTCGAACCCCAGGCCGCCGTCCCGGCCGCCAAGCACCACTGCATCCCCGGGCAGCAGCTCTCCCTTAACAATCATCCGGCTGAGCGGTGTTTCCACTCTTTGCTGGATAAGCCTTTTTAAAGGCCTGGCCCCGTAAGCAGGTTCATAGCCCTCTCCGGCCAGGTAGTTGAGGGCGCTGTCATCCCACTCCAGCCTTATGCCGGCGCCGGATTGGACTCTTCCGCCCAGTTTTTCCAGCAGAAGGCCGGCTATTTTTCTCACCTGCAGCTGGTTAAGGGCATGGAACACCACTATCTCATCAACCCGGTTGAGAAATTCCGGGCGGAAATACTGCCTGAGCATGCCCAGCACCTTTTCCCTCATCTGATCAAAGTCCCCTCCCCTTTCCTGCTGGGCCAGTATCTCCTGGCTGCCCAGGTTGGAGGTCATAATTACCACTGTATTCTGGAAGTTCACCGTCCGGCCCTGCCCGTCGGTAAGCCTCCCGTCATCCAGAAGCTGCAGCAGCACGTTGAATACATCCTGGTGAGCCTTTTCGATCTCATCCAGCAGTATTACCGAGTAAGGCTTGCGGCGCACCGCCTCGGTCAGCTGGCCGCCCTCCTCGTAGCCCACGTAGCCGGGGGGCGCCCCGATAAGGCGGGCCACAGTATGCTTTTCCATGTATTCCGACATGTCCAGGCGGGTCATGCTGCGCTCGTCGTCAAAAAGCGCCTGGGCCAAGGCCCGGGCCAGTTCTGTTTTCCCGACTCCGGTAGGTCCCAGGAAGATAAAGCTGCCTATGGGGCGGTGGGGGTCTTTTATGCCTGCCCTGGCGCGCAGCACGGCGTCAGCCACCGCCCGCACCGCCTCGTCCTGGCCAATGACCCTCCTGTGCAGCTCATCATCCAGGTGCACCAGCTTTTCCTTTTCCCCTTCCATCAGCCTGCTGACCGGTATTCCTGTCCACCGGCTGATTACCCTGGCAATATCCTCCTCGTCCACCTCTTCTTTGAGAACCATGCTGTGCTTCTGCTTCTCGGCCAGCACGTCCTCCCCGTCCTTAAGCCTTCTCTCCAGGTCGTTTAGCCGGCCGTATTTCAGTTCCGCCAGACGGTTCAAGTCATAATCCCGCTCGGCCCTTTCTATTTCCTGGCGGGTTTCCTCTATTTCCTTTTTCAGCGCCCGGACACGGGAAATGGCCTGCTTCTCTGTTTCCCACTGGGCCTTTAAGGCGCCGGACTCGGAGCGTAGGTTAGCCAGCTGCTCCTTTATTTTTTCCAGCCTGTCCCGGGAGGCCTGGTCTTTCTCCCTGTTCAGGGCAGCCTCCTCTATTTCCAGCTGCATAATGCGGCGGGTAATCTCATCCAGGTCCGCGGGCATGCTGTCAATTTCAGTGCGCAGCCTGGCCCCCGCCTCATCCATGAGGTCAATGGCCTTGTCCGGAAGAAAGCGGTCAGCTATATACCGGTCGGAAAGGGTGGCTGCAGCTACCAGGGCGCTGTCCTGTATGCGCACACCGTGGTGCACCTCATACCTCTCTTTAAGGCCCCGCAGAATGGAAACGGTGTCCTCCACCGAGGGAGGCTTTACTATTACCGGCTGGAAGCGCCTTTCCAGGGCGGCGTCCTTTTCCACATGCCTGCGGTACTCATCCAGGGTGGTGGCCCCGATGGTCCTCAACTCACCCCGGGCAAGCATGGGCTTTAACAGGTTGCCGGCGTCCACAGCCCCTTCGGCTGCCCCGGCGCCCACCACAGTGTGCAGCTCATCAATAAAGAGTATTATCCTTCCCTGGGACTCCTGCACATCCTTTAAGACGGCCTTCATTCTCTCTTCAAACTCGCCCCGGTACTTGGCCCCGGCCAGCAGTGAGCCCATATCAAGCCCAATCAGGCGCTTTTCTTTAAGTCCCTCGGGAACGTCTCCGGCCACAATACGCCGGGCCAGCCCCTCCACAATGGCGGTTTTGCCCACCCCCGGCTCACCGATAAGCACCGGATTGTTTTTTGTTCTCCTGGAGAGTATTTCCATTACTCTCCTTATCTCATTATCCCTGCCTATAACCGGGTCCAGCCTGCCCTCCAGGGCCAGCCTGGTAAGGTCACGCCCATAGCGTTCAAGGGCCTCATAGGTCTCCTCCGGGTTTTCCCCGGTAACCCTCCGACTGCCGCGCACCGCCCTGAGAGAGGAAAGCAGTGAATCCCTGGACAGACCTGACTTTTTCAGCACCTCCACGGTCTCCGGCTCCCCCTCCTCCAAAAGGCCCAGGAGAAGGTGCTCGACACTTACATACTCGTCTTTCATCCCCCTGGCTTCCTTTTCCGCCCCGGCCAGCACCCTGGCCAGCCCGGCGCCCATCTGCAGGGGGCCGTCATAGCCCGTTACCACGGGTATTTTTTTCAGCAAGTCGAAAACCTTAGCGGTAAGTATCCCTGTGTTCACCCCGGCGTGATCCAGGAAGCGGGGAACAATGCCCCTTTCCTGGGTTAACAGGGTATACAGCAGGTGCTTACCGGTAACTTCCTGGTGGTGTTTCTCCGCCGCCAGCTGCTGTGCAGAAGCCAGGGAGTCCCTTGATTTTTGAGTGTAGCGGGTTATATCCATATAAAATCCCGGACGGCTTTTTCAGACCGGGATTCACCTCCTTTTCAGCCGGGCAATTTCTTCCTCAAGCATTTCCACACGTTCAAGCAGATCCAATATCACGGCTGCTCCCGGAAGATTTACCCCCAGGCCGCGCCTGAGCCGAAAGAGCTTCCCAACCCGGACAGCGTGCCCGGCCGGCATATACCCCCGGCGGACCTCCACTATGCCCAAATCGGCCAGAGCCTGAATTATATCGGGATGAGCATCCAGGCTGTCAATACTCATCCAAACGTCCTCCTCATCTGTTGGAAGGGCATGGCGGTATATTTCCATATAAAATTTATTCAATTCCCTCACACCCCTTTCCTCAGTTCGGCAAGCCGCCGGTACAGCTGTTCTTCTTCACTGGTCAGGTGGGTGGGAATATCTATCTTGATGCGCACATACTGATCTCCCCGGGCCCCGTCCCTGCCCGGCAGCCCCTTGCCCCGCAGGCGCAGGCGCTTCCCGGTCCCGGTTCCGGCGGGAATTCTAACCGCCACCGGGCCGTCCAGGGTGGGGACATCGGCCTGATCGCCCAGCACGGCCTGATCGGGCCTGATCACAATTTCGGTCTCCAGGTCGCTGCCCTGCACCTGGTACACCGGGTGCGGCAGCAGCCTCACCTTCAGGAACAGGTCTCCGCCGGCGCCGCCGTTAAAGCCCGCGCCTCCCTGCCCCTTAAGGCGTATGCGGCTTCCTTCCCGCACCCCCGGCGGTATCTTTACAGTCAGTGTTTTTAGCCCGCTGTTGAATCCTGTTCCCCCGCAGCGGGTGCAGAAGGAATTGTTGTTTATCCCGTCGCCCCCGCAGGCCGGGCACACTTCCCGGGACGTCAGCTGCAGTGCCTTTTCACCACCCCGGTAGGCTTCTTCCAGGGTGATTTCCAGGTCACTCTCAATATCCTGTCCCCCGGGAAGACCTCCTCCGGGCGCCCCGGGGCGCCCCGTTAAAGGATCCCCCCCCGAAAAACGTCTCAAAAAAGTCGCTAAAGCCGTTGGCACCGGCCCCTCCCCCGGCACTAAAGTTAAAGCCCCCGGTTTCAGGTGGCGGCCTGAAATTGTCCCCGTCCCTCCAGTTGGCTCCCAGACGGTCATACTTGGACCTTTTTTCCGTATCACTCAAGACCTCATAGGCCTCATTTATACGCTTAAATTTTTCCTCGGCGGCGGCCTTGTCCTTATCGGTGTGCAGGTCCGGGTGCCACTTGCGGGCCAGCTTGCGATAGGCCGTCTTTATTTCCTTTTCGGTGGCGTTTTTTTCCCACACCGAGAGTCTGATAATAGTCCTGAAATTTTACACCCATTAATTATTCACCTACCCTGTGGCCACCCTGACGGCGGCCGGACGCAGCAGTTCCCCGCCAAAGCGGTAGCCCCGGCGCAGCTCCTGGGCCACATGGCCCGGAGGAAAAGCTGTTCCCTCCACATAACCGGCCCCCTCGTGTTCATGGGGATAAAGGGCAGCTTCTTTTCCATAATTTCCTCCCCAAAAGGGATTTACCTCACCTCGTACTCGGCATCCACCACGTCGTCACCCTCCCGGCCCCGGCCTCCGTAGGGAGGGGCGCCCTGGGCTCCAGCCCCTGCATGGCCGCAGGTGCCTTCGGCGCACCCGCCGGATGCCCCTTCGGTCTGCTGGTAAGCAGCCTGGGACAGGCTGTAGGCCGCCTGCTGCAGGTCACTTTGCAGCGCACGGATGCGGTCGATGGGGGCATTCTCCTTGAGGGCCGCCCTTAGGTCGGCCACCAGCTGATCTATGCGGGCCTTTTCGTGATCCGGCACTTTATCCCCGAAGTCCCTGAGCTGCCTTTCCACCTGGTAGGCCAGGGAATCGGCCTCATTGCGGGACTCAACCTCCTGCTTGCGCTGTTTGTCCTGGCCGGCATTAACCTCGGCGTCACGGACCATACGGTCTATTTCACCCTTATCCAGGCTGGTGGACCCGCTTATGGTAATGGTCTGCTCCTTCCCGGAAGCCTTGTCCAGGGCGCTGACCTTCAGTATTCCGTTGGCGTCAATGTCAAAGGTTACCTCAACCTGGGGAATTCCCCTGGGGGCCGCCGGTATTCCGTCCAGCTTGAACTGACCCAGAGAGCGGTTGTCCCCGGCCATTTCCCGCTCGCCCTGCAGCACGTGGATATCCACTGCCGGCTGGCTGTCCTCCGCGGTGGTGTACACCTGGCTCCTGCGCACCGGAATAGTGGTATTCCTTTCTATCAGCCTGGACATAACCCCACCCAGTGTTTCCACTCCCAGGGAGAGGGGTGTGACATCCAGAAGCAGCACATCCTTAACCTCTCCGGCCAGCACTCCTCCCTGGATGGCGGCGCCAATGGCCACCACCTCGTCAGGGTTGACTCCCTGGTGGGGGTCCTTGCCCCCGGTAAGCCGGCGGACCAGGTCCTGTACCGCCGGTATGCGGGTTGAGCCGCCCACCAGTATTACCTCATCAATATCCTTTTCAGTAAGCCTGGCGTCTGCAATAGCTGCCTGCACCGGTCCCCGGCAGCGCTCCACCAGGTGCTGGGTCAGGTCGTTGAATTTGGCCCTGGCCAGCTTCATTTCCAGGTGTTTGGGACCTGCGGCGCCGGCGGTAATAAAGGGCAGGCTGATCTGTGTCTCCATGGTGGTGGAAAGCTCCATCTTGGCCTTTTCAGCCGCCTCGGTAAGCCTTTGCAGGGCCTGCTTGTCATTGCGCAGGTCAAGCCGTAATCCTTTTTAAATTCCCCGGCCATCCAGTCCACCAAAGCCTTATCGAAGTTGTCCCCGCCCAGGTGAGTGTCCCCGTTGGTGGACTTGACCTCGAATACCCCATCACCAACTTCCAGTATGGAAACATCGAAGGTGCCGCCACCCAGGTCAAATACCAGTATGGTCTGATTGGCCTTTTTGTCCAGCCCGTAGGACAGTGCGGCGGCGGTAGGCTCATTTATTATACGCAGCACATTGAGTCCGGCTATTTTACCCGCATCCTTGGTGGCCTGCCTCTGGGCATCGTTAAAGTACGCCGGCACTGTGATCACCGCATCGGTTATTTTCTCACCAAGGTACTTGGAAGCATCGTCCACCAGCTTGCGCAAAACCATGGCCGAAATTTCCTCCGGGGCGTACAGCTTCCCGTTAATATCAAACCTTACGGCATCGTTGGGGCCAGGCGCCACCTTATACGGAACCAGCTGGAGCTCCTCGGCCGCCTCGGAGTAGCGGCGGCCAATAAAGCGCTTCACCGAGTAAAGTGTGTTTTCGGGATTTAGCACCGACTGGCGCCTGGCCACCTGGCCCACCAGCCTTTCACCATCTTTTTTGAAGGCCACCACCGATGGTGTGGTGCGTGACCCCTCGGAATTAATAACCACCGCCGGCTTTCCGCCTTCCATCAGGGATACCACTGAGTTGGTGGTGCCCAGATCTATACCTACAGTCTTAGCCATTACTAGAAAACCTCCTTAAGGGGATAAAATTTTATGTTAACCAATATTATTATTCACGCCTTGCCACAGTATGCTTTTTCTTTTGACCATCAGTTGATTTTACACTGCCGCCAAACGGTATTTTTAGTTCTCATCTCCCTCCCGGAGTAATAGCAGGGACCCCTATAACCTACTGACCTTAACTTTGACCATCCTTGACTTTAATTTATTACAAAGCCTCTCCCTTGTCAATATGGTATTTTCTATTTTTTTAATTGCTGATATTATCGTATAGTGCCCACAATAAGCCTGGTGCACACCAATATAGTGGTACTGAGGACAGAGGGCAGTTTGTCGGCTGCCGGGGTGGTTTCCCTGCCGGGAAAAAGGGGAATAAGGTGCTCAACATAAGCGCCGAAGATGTCGAATACACTCTTAAGGCGGCCCGGGAACTGCTGTACTGATATGATACAGCAGAGGGCGTTTCCAAAATATTAAGAAACCCTGGAGGATTGGGTGAATGGAAGACCTGATCAATAGCAACTTCTGTGGTCTTTAGTCTTACAACATGGGGGTTTCCTGCCGGCAAATTATTTCTTTGGCCCTTTCCAGGTCGATATTCCTGACCATAAGCCTGACCCCGCCTACCAGAGGGGTGTAGACAGCAGCCCTTTCGTCAAAAACAAATGACTCTATGCCCTCGCTTTCCAACAGCCCCTTCATCATGTAGGCCTCAGCGACATTTAGAAATATGGTCAGCAAGACAAGTTTTTCCACAATATCACTCCGGTTTTTATTTTATATGATCCCCAGACAGCCTTTTATTATTGCTTTCACCATTTAGCCCGGATTACCTTTAGAAAAAATGGCATCAGATTAGGGTCCAGCTGAGTTCCGGAGCACTTTTTCAGCTCTTCTACGGCCGCCTCGTAGGTCATGGCCTTGCGGTAGGGACGATCGCTGGTCATGGCGTCATAAGTGTCGGCAATGGACAAAATGCGGCATTCCAGTGGAATTTGGTCTCCCTTTAGCCCAATGGGGTAGCCCTGGCCGTTCCACCATTCGTGGTGCTTTAAAATCCAGTCGGAAATAGGAGCAAGTTCCGGCGCCGACTGGGCGATGCGATAGCCAATCTCGCTGTGCCGCTTCATCTCGGTATACTCCTCCAGGGTAAGGGGACCTGGCTTAAACAGTATACGGTCCGGTATCCCCACCTTGCCTATATCATGAAAGCGGGCCAGCAGCCGCAGGTCTGTAATGGTGCTGTGGGGCAGTCCGGCGGTTTTGGCCAGACTGTCCACCAGGCCCTGCAGGCGGTCTGCATGCCCCTCGGTTATTAAATCCCTGGCCTCAAGGGCCTTGGTCAGTGTCTGGACTATGGAGCTGCGGGCGCTCTGGCTGCGGTGAAGTTTCTCCCTGCACATATTATGATCAGCTTCCCTGAATAACTCGGCCATACTGGCCGGACCATCGCTGGTGGCGCTCCCCACCGACAGGCTCAGCGGATAACTGGGGCCGCTCCTGTTGTACCGGTCCACCGCTGCCAGTATCCTCCGGCAGGCTTTTTTCACAAGGCTGCTTCCACCCCCGGGCAGAAGTACGGCAAATTCGTCTCCTCCCACCCTGGACACTATGTCTCCGCTCCGGAAAGAATCCTTTATAATGGCGGCGACGGTAACCAGCAAAGCATCCCCGGCATAATTGCCCAGGGCGTCGTTGACAAACTTCAGACCGTCCACATCACAGAGTATTATACTGATGGGATACAGGTAGCCATACTGTAACCTGGTCATTTCTTCCTCAAAATATGCCCTGTTATACAGTCCGGTAAGGGAGTCATGCCGGCTCAGATACGCCATTTGTTCTTCCGCCTGCTTTCTCCCGGTTATATCCGTATATATAGTATAGACCCCAACATTTTTGCTGTTCACTATTATGGGGATGCCCTGCACTGAAACGGTTACCTCGCTTCCATCCCTGCGCTGTCTGGCGGTCTCCTTTTTAAGGTTCTGCCCCCCGAGAACACTCTTTAAAAAAGCTTCCTCCTCCTTATGGAGACTGTCCGGCACAATAAAGCGGCTAGCCGTGAAGCCTTTTATCTCATCAATACTATATTGAAAAACTTTTTGAAATCCCTTGTTGACATTCATAAACGCCCCATTGCCGTCCAGTAAAGCTATGGCTTCGGGGGAATTCTGAAAAAGCTGCTGAAAATACACCTTTTGGACGCTGTATTCTACTTCCAAGTCAGCAACTCTCTTTTCCAATTCTTTGACTCTGGCGCCAAACCAATAATTTATGGCCTTAATTCCATTTTTTTTGTGTCCCCTGCCTGCTATATCCAGCACATTTACAAGTAAAGCCGGACCACCTTGGTGTTCAACCGGAAAAAAACTCACCTGGACATTTTTTATATTCCCATCAATGCACACAATTCTAAACCAGCTGTAGAATTCCTCTCTTGCGGCAGGGAAAACAGATATTTCTTTTTCCACCCGCTCCCGGTCTTCTGTATAAATAAAATCATAGAAGTTCCTGCCGGTAATCTCATTCACGGAACAACCAACGAGGCCAGCCATTTGCGGATTAACCAGTAAAAAGACATTGTCCCGGACTATAAAAATAGGATGTGGAAAAGATTCATATATATTATCCATGCTGAACATTATCAACCCTCTCTTTTCAATCAGCTCAGGATATTGCAAGCCGTAAAGATATTTGAAGGGTTTCATTATTATCTGAAAATCCTCTATTTAGACCCCTTTCTTACACAAAAAAATGGTTAGCCCGTATGTATTTGATTTTAGTATAAAATACTATAAAAATTAACACGGCTCAATGATTTTATAGCAAAAACCCCAAAATCAGTATCAAATGGCTATATTTTATGTCTAAAACGGATTCACTATTTAAGGCAAGAAGGAATTCAAGCGATTATTTACCATCAATATTATATAAGAGGAGGGTTAAGCTAATTTTAAAAGGGGGTTATAGGGTGTTCTCAAAAGATGTCGGCAGAACGGATCTGGCGCTACTTACAATTGCTTCGGCAGCACTAACCATCCCTTTTATTTTCTATGCCAAAGACATAGCCGACTCACTCCGTTTCATAGCCGAGAGAAAATCCCCGCTGCAGTAGCTCATTCCAATGGAAAACAGTACAGCCGCCCTTCGGCGGCTGTACTGTTTAAAAGGCCGGAACTGTCCCGTTTAAGGTCAATCCTTCCGGGTGTCGGCCAAAAGCAGAGTCCCCACCCCAACATCCTCGGGACTGTTTTCCTTGATCAGAGTGATAAATTTTTCGGGTGAAAGGTTTGTAATACGGGCGGCTGCTGAGGCAAATTCATTCACCAGCTTTTCCTTTTGCTCCCTGGTCAGCCTGGGCCCTTCAAAAATTATTACCGGCATATTCCAACCTCCTAACAATATATATTTTAATAGCCTGCGATCGCACAGTCTTACGGTTAAACACGGAACTGATTATGTAAACTAATATTTCGGTAACGGTGTGTTTATCTGGATATATTCTAACATCACCATAAAAAATATGACAGGGAGAGCTGCTTCTTAAACAGATATAAAAATTACACAAAATATTATGGCCAGTCAACTAAAGCCAAGCGCCCGGGCCAGGCCCGGGCGTTCACTACCTGGCAAAAACATGCCGCCCTATCTGCATGGTAACAGGCCTCTGCCATATCCAGCCGCTGCTGGCCTTGGCAGGATTCCAGTAATAGAGCGCCCCGCTGGTGGGGTCCCACCCCTCCATGGCCAAATCTGCGGCCTTCAGGGCCTCCGGTGTCAGTGGGCGGTTATATTGGCCATTGGAGACCGCTTCAAAAGCAAGAGGCTGATAGACCACCTGACTGATGTCATGGGGAAAATCCTTACTCTCAGTTCTATTCAGTATTACCGCCCCGACAGCAACCTTGCCCTTCATCGGCTCATCCGCAGCCTCACCCTCTATTACCCTGGCCAGCAGGTAGCGGTCACCGTGACTAATTCCCCCCCTGGACACAGTGGCGCCGGTTTCCGGCCGGAATCCCTGCCTGTAACGCCCAGCTAACCAGGAGGGGCTTTCCTTTCCTTCATTGCTTTTTTTATTATTAAACACGCTTAGTTGGGCCGGAGATTTCTCCTCCGGCAGCCTTTTACCTATGGGAGACAGGCCGGCAAAGGCAGCCCCGGCCGCAAGAGCCAGCACCATTACCGCGTAAACCGGTTTTATCCTATTAAATGGCGATATTTTGTTGAGATACATTATTTGTTTCTTTGACAGCATTATTTTTTTAATCTGGTTGTATAATTGACTTGAATTTATTTTAATTCTTGTCCACAGGTACTTAGTATTGTTCATCATTTTTATCACTCCTTTGTAATTTAAGCGGCTATAGTAGTATAACTAAATATAATATTATGTTCAACGGTAATTAGTGGATGTCCCCTCAAAAGCCGCCACACCAAAGGGTTAAGGTGATTTATAAAATGTCCTCCTTTTATTTATCAGTAGACTGGCTAATTGCCCTAAGCAACATAAAACACAAACGGATATAGTGTACCACCATCACTTATAATAATTATAGGAAAAGTGCCAATATGCGGAAGGAGGTTTAATTATGACAAATAATATATATAGATACACATTTATAGCTGCTTTATTCTGCTTGACACTTTATGTTGGAGGATGCGGGGAGAAAAGCGGAACACCTATTGGATACCAATTGCCCTCCCCCATAGACACGGATTATGTCAACCTGGAGGAATATATCCCCGGGTTGCACATTAGACTTGCCTACTACACCAAAAACAATTTCACCGGCCAAAAACTTTATAACAGTCCCGTGGCCTACCTGCGCAAAGGAACTGCCGACAAGTTGAAAAGGGTATCGGATGAGGCCGCCCGGGATGGATACCGGCTGATAATACTTGATGCCTACAGGCCCCCGGAGGTCCAGTGGAAGATGTGGGAAAAGTACCCTGACTCCCGTTTCGTGGCCAATCCACATAAAGGTTATTCGGATCATTCCAGGGGCTGCGCCGTTGACCTTACACTTTCAGACGCACAGGGCAGACAAATAGAAATGCCCAGCGGCTTTGACGAATTCGGCCCCAGTGCCGACCGGAACTACAACGACGTGAGCCCGTCCCGTGGGGCCAACGCCCGGTACCTTGAAAAAATCATGACCCAAAACGGGTTCCACCCGTCTGTGACGGAATGGTGGCATTTCGTGGATGTGGACAGGGGAAAATATGATGTTTCCGAAGAAGACGGTATCTACAGCTTATAGGTGATTCCACCGGTCCGAACACAGAAGCCGGAATCCGAAAATTGTTACAGCCTATCAAGCAACCGCTTCTTTATCCTGTCGTATACCAGCCTGTATGCCGGCAGCCTATCCACTCCCTTATTTGCTGTCAGGTCCGCTCCGGCGGCAGGCTCACCATTCACCAGCACCAATAGACTGCCTGTCACCTGTCCGGGCATTACCGGGGCCGTAATTTCAGTCTCTTTTTTTACTATTTTCTCCACACCGCTATCCCCACCCACGGGCACCGTTACCACAACATCCCTGGCACAGCCTGCGGACACCCGGCTCTCAACCCCATCGCGCACCTTTATATAGGCTGCAGGATCTCCTTTTACGGCAACCGCCTCATTTTTAAAACCGGCAAAGCCATAATCAAGAAGCCTTACAGAGTCACCATAGCGGTCATCACTGTGCAGTACAACGGCGATTTGCCTGCGCCCGTCCCTGCTGGCCGAAGACACCAGACACCGGCCGGCCGCGCTGGTGGTGCCTGTTTTTACCCCGTCGGCCCCCTTGTAGCCCCAGAGCATCTGATTGGTGTTGCTTAAATGCCTCTGTCCCCCAGGGCCCTTTATAACATGATTTCTGGTGGAAACTATATGGTTGAAAACCGGATTTTGCAAGGCCTTTCTGGCTATTACAGCCAGATCATAGGCGGTGGACAAATGATCCTTGTGGGGCAGGCCGTTGGTATTCATAAAAGTGGAGTTTTTCAGCCCCAGCATAACAGCCCTCCGGTTCATCCACTGGACGAAAATATCCTCCCGGGGCGCTATGTGCTCCGCTATAGCCACACAGGCATCATTGCCCGAATGCATCAGCGCACCGTATACCAGTTCCTCCAGAGTAAGCTTTTCACCGGCCCCCAGATAAATACTGCTTCCTTCCACCCCGGCCGCCCTGGGGCTTACCCTGACCATATCATCAAGATCACCGCACTCAATTGCCAAAAGCGCCGTCATTATTTTGGTGGTGCTGGCAATGGGCCTTCTCTGGTGAGGATTTTTAGCATACAGGACCTGTCCGGTGTCGGCATCCAGCAGCACCGCGGCATCCGCAGTCACGTGTACTGTGCCGGTCTTCCCGAAATTTGCCGTCTCCGAGGCTGGAAAACCCGGCTGGTAAAGAAAAAAGACATCGTTCTGAGGTCCGGTTATCTTTCCGGAGGCCGTCCCCGGACCCGGGGACCCGGTCAGTAACAAGATTACCGCAGCAAGTAAAACCAGTGCCCTACCGACCAAACATACTTCACTCCCCCCAGATTTACTGCAGTTAGAATGTCCTGCCGGGTGAGAAAGTATGAAGATAAGAGAAAAAACAGACCCCGGTCCCATATTAAATGGTATGGAAATAAATCCTTAATAAAGCCGCACTGTTAAAGGGGAATGAATTTGACGCAGGGAATTAATATGTGTTTAGACGCCATTGGAAAGGTTCATAAAATGCAAATTCATGTTCTGGCCAGCGGAAGCAGCGGAAATTCCATATATATAGCCATAGGGGGCGCCAGGATACTGGTGGACGCAGGCATCAGCGCCAGGCGTATTGAGCGCTCCCTGGCAGGCATAGGTGTGGGGGCGGGGGAACTGGATGCCCTCCTGGTAACCCACGAGCACTCCGATCACATAAAGGGGCTGGAGGTATTTTCCCGGAAATTTAAAATACCGGTTTACGCCCGCCCTAAAGCATGGGAGATGATTGGGTTCCGGGACAACCTGCCCTCTGCGGTGCGCAGGGAGCTGCCCGGCATCCTTGACATAGGAGCAGTTAGAATTGAGCCCTTCAAAATCTCCCACGATGCTGCGGACCCGGTGGGCTTCTGCCTTTATTACCGCCACTGCAAGTGCACTGTGGTGACCGATCTGGGAGTGGTCACCAGACCCGTGGAAGAGGCCCTGGCCAACGCGGACGCGGTGGTTCTGGAAGCAAACCACGATATTGAAATGCTGAACAACGGACCCTACCCCTATTTTCTGAAAAGGCGGATAATAAGTAACCTGGGCCACCTCTCCAACCTTGACGCAGCCAGGCTGCTGGAAAAAGCCCCCCGGAAGGGCCCCATGCATGTCTTCCTGGCCCATTTAAGCCAGCAGAACAACCACCCTGACCTGGCGGAAAACACTGTGGCCGGGCATCTGTCCTGCCGGGGCTGCGAGGTGGGCAGGGAAATAATTCTGCAGCGCACATACCGGGACGCTGTTTCAAGCTATGTCCGGGAGGATACCCAAGGCCGCCTTTTCTTTACCGGCTGACACCAAGGCCTCCGGCTGATAACCGGGGCTTTATGATATGTGAGGGAGGTAGCGTTAAATGGAATATGGCAGAATACTTGCGGATCTGTCGCCCTGCGGGCTGGACTGCTCCCGCTGCGCAATGCATGACAACGGTGATATAGCCAGGCTGAGCAAAAATCTTCTCGGCGCTCTAACAGGCTTTGAAAAAATGGCCGAAAAAATTGGCGACAGGTTTCCGGCTATGAACAGCTACCCTGCATTTACAGACATTTTAAACTTTTTTGGGAAGGCCGGCTGTAAGGGATGCCGGGCGGGAGGCTCCCAACTTCCTTTCTGTGCGGCCAAAAACTGCTTTAAAGAAAAAGGGGTTGACTTCTGCTACCAGTGCGGCGAGTATCCCTGCACCAGAAATCAGTACCCGCCAAACCTTGAAGCCAGGTGGCGGGAGTATAATGACCGTATGAAAGAGGTCGGGGTGGAGGAGTTTTACCGGGAGCAGAAGGGCAGGCCCAGGTATTAGAGGTACGTGAACAACAATATCTATAAATTTACCCCATTCTTTAGAACATCGGTGGCGTTAAGCAATACCCCCTTCAATATTAAATTTTACATTATTAACCAAATAGTATCCTCCTGCTTTGGTGTGATTTTTTTGATTACCCTTTCTTGTGCCCCTACCTCTCCTCTTCGCTTATACGTTAAAACAACCCTTGATTGGGCACAGAAATGGCACAAAAAAGACAGCAAGGCCTCCGGGATATAAACCGGAGGCCTTGCTGTCTCTGGAGTTGGTGGCCAGATTCGAACCGGCGGCCTGCGCATTACGAAACCGGGAAAAGCCATTAAGTATCGTTCGGCGAAATTCGGAAAGCCTTGTGTAATAAGGTTCTCTAGGTTTCCCCTTCGGTATCCTTTGGGGAAATTCAGTCAACTTTTTCCCCATGATTTCCCCAGTGTTTCCCCCGTATCTTTACATGGTTAAATAGCCACACATGTTTTTGTCAACCGAAAAGTTTACCACTGTGATCACGAAAAAGTTTACCACCTTGGGGTAAAAGATTTGTCCATCGGACAAGAGCATCTTGATAAAATTTTATGTTTTTCCTCAAAGAGCTACAAA
>JAMCVT010000007.1 GCA_023475565.1 Actinomycetota bacterium | reverse complement strand
TAACAATTTCAATATAAAATTCGACAATTCCTGCAGGGGAAAATTAAAGGAACTGGATGAATACCCTGTCCCAGGTTTTTTCGGGGAGTTTTTTCAACATCAACCAGTTGAAAGAAAAGATTTTAGAACAGCTTGGCCAGGCGGACGGCGGTGGTGGTCAGGACGGCACCGGATCAACCTCGGCAGGCCTGGGGCCTTCATCACTTTTAGTAAGCCTCGGGCTTCTGTCAGGGGTTTTAGAGGTAATTTCGGTGCTGGTGGACAGGGATCAGTCTGTGCAATTTATCCTTCAGGGGTCGCTGAAGAGGAAAACCGGGCTGGACAGGGCAATGGACGATATAGGGGGCCATTCCTTCGATGAGGTAATGAAGGCATTTTTAGGCAGGTTTGGCTAAGCCGGAGACCTCCCGTGCGCCAGGAGCGGGGGTATGCACCGACTGTAATTCTCCGGAAAGAATATGCCGCTGCAACACAGTTATCAGGGGCCAGATGCCTGCTGACAGAGACCGGATTACAGTCATACTGGTGGATGAGGATCTGGGTATATGATATTTTCCCCGGCTGGTAAGCCCGGGAAGGAGTTTAGAGACAGCCATAGAAAAATAGAAAGAAAAAGCTTCCAGTATAAAGGGGGAGGTCTATAAATGAGAGTGCTTATAGTTGCATGCGGGTCCTATGCATCCCAGGGGTACGGCTGTCCGGGAGAGTGGAAGTGCCTTACGTCTGCTGCTAAAAAGGAGGGGGAATTTGCCTCCTACGACTCGGCCCAGGTGGTGGGATTCCTCGAGTGCGAGTGCGCTGGCCGGCAGGTTATACCGAATATTGCGTACGTCAAGAAGAATTCCGACTTTGATGTTGTTCACCTGTCTACCTGCATGGCCAACGCCTGGCCCGGCTGTCCTTACATGAACCTGGACGAGCTGGCCCAGAAAATCGAGGCCAAGTTTGGAGTCAAGGTGGTTAAGGGCACCCACAACTACGGATAAAATACCCTCTTATACTGAAATTCCGACCGCAAATGCATACAGTATTAGAAGGAGAGTATTATTCCCCCGGCTCCGGCATATGTGCCCATGGTGCTACCTATTTTACCAAGTATCACCTGCCGGGGCTGGAATTTTTCCTCTATGGTTTCTTTGAGCCTGGTGGCTTCGGGCAGGCAGTTTAAATGGCTTATGCCCACTATTTTATCCTGGAGGTTGCTGCCCATTTCCCCTACCAGCTGGACCACGCGCTGGAGAGATTTTTTTCTCCCCCGGACCTTTTCCAGTATATCAATGGCGCCCTTGGGGCTGGCCTTTCCGATAGGCTTTATGTCCAGTATGGTTCCGATGAGGCCTGGCAGCCGGGCCAGGCGGCCCCCCTTGATGAGATTTTCCAGTGAGTCCATGGTAAAAAGGGTATTCATCTCGTCACGGTATTCGGTTATTCTTTTTACCACGGCCTGCACGCTGGCCTCAGTTCTGGCAAATTCACCGGCCTTTACCGCCAGCACCCCCAGTCCCAGCGAGCCGGTCAGTGAATCAATGAGGTGTATGTCCCCGTTAACCAGCTTCGAGGCCAGGCAGGCGCTTTCAAAGGTGCCGCTTAAGGCGGAGGAGATACCCATGTAAATCACCGACCTGTAATGTTCCAGCCCCTGTCTGAAGGCCCTGGCAAAGGATTCCGGGGCCGGCCTGGAGGTTTTGGGCAGATCCCGGGCCAGGCGGAGTCTTTCCCAGAATTCTTCCGGGGTGATGCCTGTTCTTTCCTCAAAAGTATCACCGTTTTCAAAGGTAACCGATAGTGGAACAACCTCTATGTTGTGCTCTTTTAGCAGTTCTTCCGGGAGATCGCAAGAACTGTCGGTAATTAGTTTAATGCTCATAATACAATCAATCCTTTTTGTAAAATATTAACGAAATTTTATATTATAAGCCGCAAAAGAGCAACAAAAACTTTTATCAGGGGGATCTCCGGGTATGCAGGCAGATACATATGTAAGGAGAGAATTTAAAAACTTTGTTTTTTATCTGAAATTTTTATTTTTTAAAGGAATTAAAAATTTAATTGTCGAAATACAGTGCCAAGTTTCGCTAAAAGGAGGAATGACCCCTTGATAATTTCAGAAATCCATAAGAGAACTGCAGCAGGTGGGGAAAACACCGCCCTGGTATACCAGGACAAAAAAGTTGGCTACGCAGAGCTTGAACATAATATAGAGCAGTACGCCAGGTACCTTTGCGCAAAGGGTTTGCAGAAGGGAGACCGGGTGGCCGTGGCCTTTCCCAACAGCCCTGAATTTATTTATACATATCTGGGGATAGCCCGGGCGGGGGGAGTTGCCCTGCCGCTAAATCTTCTTCAGGCGCCTCAGGAATTGTTTTTTATCATCGTGGACTCGGGAGCCAGATTTTTCATTACCAACCCGGCCATAGGCGCACAGCTGAAAAATTTCCCCAATCTGCCTCTGGAGCTGGTTATTCTTGATGAAGACAGGAAGAAGGACATTGAGGCGGCCCCGCCCGCCGACTTTCCGCCTGTCAAAAGCGCTGAAGTATGCACCTTCCTTTATACATCCGGAACCACCGGGCACCCCAAGGCCGCGATGCTTTCCCATGACAACCTAATGGGAGATGTGGTGGCCATGGATAAGGCCTCCAGGTTCGGGAGAGACGATAATTTCCTGGCTGTGCTGCCCATGTTTCACAGCTTCGGCTGGACTGTGTGCGTTTTGCTGCCGCTTTACCTGGGCTGTACCATAACCATACTGGACAACTTCATGCCCAAAGAGATGCTGCAGGTGTTGTCCGGGGGCGGCATAACCGTTTTCTGCGGCGTCCCCAGTATGTTTACGGTTTTGCTGAAGCTGAGCCGGAAGGCGGCCTTTCCGGCCCTTAAGTTTGCCATTTCGGGGGGTGACTCCATTTCCGGGGACATTATAAAGTCCTTTGAAAAGGACTTCGGGATTCCAATTATTGAAGGGTACGGGCTTTCCGAGGCCTCACCGGTGGTTTGTCTCAACCCCCTGCACGGGGTGCGCAAGGTAAAGTCAATAGGGATACCGCTGCCGGGCATGGAGGCAAAAATAGTGGACGATGAGGACAGGGATCTGCCTGCCGGTGAGGTTGGCGAGCTTGTAGTCAGGGGACCTAACGTAATGAAGGGGTATTACAACAGGGAAGAGGAGACCGCTCAAACACTGCGCGGGGGATGGCTATTTACCGGAGACCTGGCTTACAGGGATGAAGAGGGTTATGTTTTCATCGCCGGCCGTAAGAAGGAGCTTATTATAACAGCCGGGTTCAACGTCTACCCAAGGGAGGTGGAGGAGGCCCTGGCCCAGCACCCGTCGGTTCTGGAGGCTGCTGTTATAGGGGCGCCCCACCCGCTTAAGGGCGAGGTGGTCAAGGCCTACATAGTGCCTCAGGAAGGCCATACACCAGATAAGCAGGAGATGTTCAGATTTTTGAAGGAGAGGCTGGCCAACTACAAAATACCTGAAGAGTATGTAATAACCACCGAACTTCCCCGGGGAGTGGGTGGCAAGGTACTCAAAAGACTTTTAGATTAGGGTAAAGCTCAGTAAGTCCAGGGGAATAAAGTCAGCAACAAAAAGGACCGGGTTTGATAACCGGTCCTTTTTGGTTGTGCGTGACAAAAGATACCCTGCGCTGAAACACCAGCCCGGCCTGCTGTCAAAATATTACACAATAAGATAATTGCCCGGAACCACCTTTTGTGGTAAAATTAACTCAGGAGACAACTCGACACAAACATACAAGTTGTACCTATGTTTTACTCCAGGTGTTCCAAAAATAAAATATCCATATCCTTCTCGCTTAATTCTTTGTTTAAGAAGCGGAGGAACCAATCTTTTGGGGTGAATCCCAATTGAGAATGTGAGAAATGAGAAGTGAGAAGTGGGAAATAGAAGGAATTTACCACAAGTAAATTCCAACAACAATCTCACCTCCAACCTCTCGCCTCCCACCTCTCAAAAGGGTAGGGCTAATCTTTCTGCCCGAATCCGGCAGCTAACTTCGTAAGCGTTGAAAGGTAGGGTAGGCTTTTCTTTGCCTTGCAGTGTATTGGGAAACCGCTTTTTAAGGTTTCAAAGAAGTATCAGCCTATCTTTAAAGGAGGAGGATAAAGATGTCCATAGGCGCCCATGAAAGGCTCAACCTCAGTGAAGAGGAAAAGAGAACTATTGCCCTGACCCGCGCGGCCGAACTCAGGAAAAGAATCAGCGATTATACCGATAAAAAGGACTCCATAGAAACCGGTTTTGATTTGCAGGACAACATAAGTAAAAACAGGGAAAGTCTGCTCCGTTATTTCAGCGCCACCGAAGAGGAGTGGAATGACTGGCGCTGGCAGATGTCCCACCGTATAACCGGGGCTGATATGTTGAAGGAGATATTTCCCTTCAGTGGGGGCCGCTGCGAGGAGATAAAAATGGTGGGGGCCCGCTATCGCTGGGCCATTTCACCGTATTACGCCTCACTGATGGACCCGGGGCAAGATAGTGACCCTATAATGCTTCAGTCAGTGCCATCGGTGGAAGAGCTGGATGAGACCGGGTATTCCGACCCCATGGCCGAAGAATTCACATCGCCCGCCCCCTGTATTACCAGGCGGTACCCGGACAGGCTCATTATCAATGTCACCAACCAGTGCGCCATGTACTGCCGCCATTGCCAGAGGCGCAGGAATATAGGGGAGAGCGACAGTCACCGCCCCCGGGGCAGCATGGTGGCCGCCCTTGATTATATACGCAAAAACAGGGAAGTACGGGACGTCCTCATCACCGGCGGAGATGCGCTTCTTTTGGATGACAGGAGGATTGACTGGCTTCTCGGGGAGCTGGACAGTATTGACCATGTCGAGATAAAAAGGATAGGCACCAGGGCCATTGTGACCATGCCCCAGAGGATTACCCCGGAGCTGTGCGACGTTCTTAAAAAACACCCTCCACTGTTCATCAACACCCAGTTTAATCACCCCCGGGAGGTTACTCCCGAGAGCAAGCTGGCCTGCGACAGACTGGCCGGGGCCGGGGTGGTGCTGGGCAACCAGGCCGTACTCCTGAAGGGTATAAACAATGACCCCCACGTTATGAAAAAGCTCAACCAGCAGCTTTTAAAAATAAGGGTGCGCCCCTACTATATATTCCATGCCAAGCAGGTTAAGGGGACAGGGCACTTTATAACCTCGGTGGAAGAGGGCCTGGCCATAATGGAAAAGCTCCGGGGCTACACCTCGGGACTGGCCGTTCCCACCTATATTATCAATGCCCCCAACGGGTACGGGAAGACCCCGCTGCTGCCCCAGTACCTGATCAGCAGGGACAGGGGGAAGATAAGGCTGCGCACCTGGGAGAACAGGGTCCTGGAGTGCGCCTTTCATTCATCCTGAATTTACGAAAGGCTATCGAAAAAACTCGATAGCCTTTTTGATCCAAGAGGGGGATTGCTAATCGATCGACATCCGGGCCGGGCATCTAAAACTTCTGTTAAAGGGCCGGCCCGTAAGGTCAAACCTTCTCCACTTCCCCGTAATCCACCCCGAAGGTCTCCACGGTCATTTTCTTCATTTTCTGGTCTTCATTGGGCCTGTCCTGGTAATTCCTTTCCGAGCTGACTATACGGTCCACTTCCTCCATGCCCTCGGTCACCTTTCCGAAGGAGGCATACTGCCCGTCCAGGTGGGGGGATTTTTGCGTCATGATGAAAAACTGGGAGCCGGCCGAGTCGGGTATGCTTGCCCTGGCCATGGAAATAACTCCCCGTTCGTGCTGCAGGTTGTTGGTGTGGCGGTTGCCGGTGAACTCACCCTTTATGCAGTACCCCGGGCCTCCCATCCCGGTGCCCTCCGGGCAGCCCCCCTGGATCATAAACCCGGGGATTACCCTGTGGAATATGAGCCCGTCATAAAACCCCCTGTTGGCCAGAGAAATAAAATTTCTCACGGTGTTGGGGGCTGTCTCGGGGTAAAGTTCCACTTTGATGTGTTTTCCGCTCTCCATTTCAATGGTAGCTACAGGATTTTGGCTCATCATTCATCTCCCTTTCCGCATGAATGTGATTATTATACCAAAAAATCCCGAAGAATTACCTTCTAAATTTCACCGGGGCCGCTGGCAGCCACATCCTGTGGACTTTACAGGAGGAGTGGTGTAAAATATGCCTTGAGACAAGGGTTCCGGGCCGGCCAGCAGATGTTATCCGGTCTGGCGGCACTGGGCCCGGCATCAGGGTTGATAGTGGCAGATAGGGGTCTATATTTAAAAAAAATGACCTCTTTTAGAAGGAATAATGTAATGCACAACGAATACAGGTATTGAAAATGTTTTTTGTCCGCCCATTTTTCACTTGGACTGGCAGTACCACTTAAGCGAACCGGGTATGCCGGTTTAAGGTATACCGTGGGTTGGATTTTTGTGTCTTTGTGAAGAAGGTTTTTAAGTCCCCCGCCGCCTATGGACAGGGATGTATTAATTAGTTAAAATATTGAAAGGTTCTTTACGGGGACAAGTAATTGCCCTCGATTTAAGCATAATAAGGCCCCGGTTGGTCGCAGCGAAATTGCATTGCTTTATCAGATTTACAATGGAAGTAGTACCGCCAGGGGAGGAATGCTGGGAAGGGAGGTTAGGTTGTTTTTCGCTTTTGTATCCGATGATGCGCCAGATAGAGAGAACAGCGTGGAGGGTAGGGATAAGTTAACGGGCAGCACCTCCACCGGAGGCTGCAGGCTGGCAGGCCAGAGGGACGGCCGGCCCCCGGTGCAGGCGGAAGTTTATGACGCAGCAGCACTAAAACCTTCTTTAATTGATTCCCGTGCGATCAGCGGGAGGAAACATGTTCCGAGCCCTTAAAATCGGCCAAGTAGTCTCAAACCATGTGGATTTGGACTGAACAAGAAAAACAAAGTATCGGTTTGAATCCATATTAACAAAAGGAGGTATCGCCAGTGGCTTTTGAACCGAAAAGACCAGTCAATAAAATAAGCTACCAGGAGTCGAGAATATACTCTGACGCCGAACTGAAAAACTACACCGAAGAGGAACTGAAGAATTTTAAAATTAAGCACGAAATTCCCATGCTGGAAGAGCTGGAAAAGGGACCGTGGCCCAGCTTTGTGGCCGACGCCAAGCGCAACGCCCTGCGCAGGAAAAAGCTTGCTGATGACAAAATGCTGATTGACAGAGAAGGCAGCGAGGACCTGCTGGGAGTGCTGGAGCAGTCCTTTGTGGAAGGCGAGACCCACTGGAAGCACGGCGGAATCGTCGGCGTTATGGGTTACGGCGGCGGGGTTATCGGAAGGTACTCGGACCTGGCGGAAAAATATCCCTCAGTGGCCCACTTCCATACCATGCGCGTCAACCAGCCGGCCAGTAAGTTTTATGATACAGATTTCCTGCGGACCATCTGCGACCTGTGGGAATACAGGGGCAGCGGACTGATGAACCTGCACGGCTCCACCGGTGACCTGGTTCTGCTGGGAACCACCACCGAGCAGCTGGAGCCCATCTTCTTTGACCTGACCCATGTCATGGACACTGATATCGGAGGTTCCGGATCTAACCTGAGAACTCCTTCCTGCTGTATCGGCAAGGCCCGCTGCGAGTTTGCCTGCATTGATACCCAGGAACTGAGCTATGAACTGACCAACTACTATCAGGATGAGCTGCACCGTCCGGCGTTTCCCTATAAGTTCAAGTTCAAGTTTGACGGCTGTCCCAACGGCTGCGTGGCTTCCATCGCCCGCTCCGACCTGTCCTTCATCGGCACCTGGAGAGATGATATAAGAATCGACCAGGAGGCTGTAAAAGGATACATCGCCGGGGATATTAAACCCAATGCCGGAGCCCACGGCGGAAAAGACTGGGGTAAATTCGACATCCAGAAAGAGGTTATTGGCCTCTGCCCCTCCAACTGCATGGCCATGGTGGATGGCAAGCTGACCATAAACAATGCGGAATGCGTGCGCTGCATGCACTGCATCAACACCATGCCCAGGGCTCTGAAGCCCGGCACCGATACCGGTGTGAGCCTGCTCTGCGGAGCCAAGGCCCCCATCCTGGACGGCGCTCAGATGGCTACCCTGCTGGTTCCCTTTATGAAGGCTGAGGCTCCCTATGATAACATTAAGGGAGTTATCGAGAAGATATGGGAATACTGGATGGATGAAGGCAAGAACCGTGAGCGTGTCGGTGAAATGATTCAGCGTATCGGCCTACCGAAGTTTATCGAGGTTCTCGAACTGCCTCCCGCGCCGCAAATGGTTAAGGCTCCTCGTTCCAACCCGTACATCTTCTGGAAGGAAGAAGACGTTGCCGGCGGCTGGAAGCGGGATATCAATGATTATCGCACGAGACATAAGAGATAGAGGGGGGTTAGTGTAAATGAGTGAAAAATTATCTTTAGAAAGACTGGGCAGATATATTCCTGAGACTCCGCAGGAAGGCAGACTTACCGACCTGGGCCCGAGGCACTACTGGGAGTATTTCCCGCCCGTTATTAAGGAAAACTACGGTAAGTGGGCCTACCACGATGTGCTGGAGCCCGGCGTACTGGTGCACGTATCGGAAACCGGAGCCAAGGTTTTCACCGTCAGGTGCGGCGCCGCCCGTTTCATGAGTGTTGAGCATGTCAGGGAAATCTGCGACATCGCCGACAAGCACTGCGGCGGCTATGTGCGTTTCACCACCCGTAACAACATCGAGTTTCTCACGGACAGCCTGGAAAAGGTTGAGGCCCTGAAAAAGGACCTGAACAGCCGCAAGCACGTTTCCGGCAGCTACAAGTTCCCCATCGGCGGAACCGGCGCCGGCATCACCAACATCGTGCACACCCAGGGCTACATCCACTGCCACACCCCGGCCACCGACGCTTCTTCGATGGTTAAGGCGGTGTCGGATGAGCTGTTCGAATACTTCACCGGCATGCAGCTTCCGGCCAAGGTCAGGGTATCCATGGCCTGCTGCCTGAACATGTGCGGCGCCGTGCACTGCTCTGACATAGCCCTGCTGGGTTATCACCGGAAGCCTCCTATCGTTGACCATGATTATATCAGCAGGCTTTGTGAAATTCCTCTGGCCATCGCCGCCTGCCCGGTGGGAGCCATCTCCCCGGACAAGACTGCCGAGGGCAAGAGAACTGTCAAGATTAAAGAAGAGCGCTGCATGTTCTGCGGAAACTGCTACACCATGTGCCAGGCCCTGCCTCTCTCCGATAAAGAGGGTGACGGCGTAACTATACTGGCCGGTGGAAAGATTTCCAACCGCATCAGTGAGCCCAAGTTCTCCAAGGTGGTTGTGCCCTGGCTGCCGAACAACTTCCCGCGGTTCCCCGAGGTGGTTGACTCGGTTAAAAAGATTATCAACGCCTATGCAAATAGCGCCAACAAGTACGAGCGCCTGGGCGACTGGGCCGAGAGGATCGGCTGGGAGAGATTCTTCGAAAAGACCGGGCTACCCTTTACTGCGCACCTGATCGATGACTACCGTCTTGCATACGACACCTGGCGGACCAGCACTCAGTTCAAATTCACCGATGCGGCCTGGGCAGTTTCCAAGGCGGCTGGGGGTATTGACGAGTAGGTCTTACCTAGTATAAAGGAGATGTTATGATGGAAGAGCTCAAAAAGGCTATTCTGGAATTTGCCGAAGGCAGCAAAAAAACCAAGTTTTATTTCAAAGACATGGAAAAGGCTGTATCGGAAAAGGTTCCCGGAGCCAAAATGAGGGAAGTCAAAAAGGCGGCCAGCGAGCTTGTCATGGAGGGAGTATTGATTTATTTCTCCACCGGCAGCAGCACCATGTACGGCCTTAAGGGCAGGGGCATGACCGAAGACCCCACCGAGGGCTCCGAGTAGTTTTGTAGTTTGTTTAAGGGGCCGCTATCTTTAGCAAGGTGGCGGCCCTTTTTATCTATATATCATGGAAAAGAGAGGCAGGTAGCCATGAAAACACCGCAGAGCGCTGATAAATTTATAGCAGAACAAATAAGTATTTTAAATGAAAACCCTGGCTGCGCCAACTCCTACAACAACCTGGGTGTTTTCTTCATGGAACAGGGAAGGTACAGGGAGGCCATCCAGTATTTCGAGGAGGCCATACAAAACAGCGGGCGGATGTTTGAGGCCTGCGTAAACCTGGGCTATATCTATTTCAAGCTGGGAGAGCTGGAAAAGGTCGTCGAGGTCAACCAGAAGGCTGTGCAGATTGAGCCCAGGTATGCCCGGGGCTACGCCAATATAGGCTTTGCCTATCTGCAAATGGCCTTGCCCGACGAGGCCATTGAGGCCCTTGAAAAGGCCATCGAAATGAACCCGGAAATCGCCCAGGCCTGGAGTAATCTTATTAACGCCCACCTACAGAAAGACAATATAGAAAAAGCCATAGAAGTGGGGGAAAAGCTGGTTGAATTCGCCCCTGAATTTTCCCTGGGACACAACAATCTTGCTTATGCCTACTACCTGAAAGAAAATTTCCCAAAGGCCATAGACCACCTGGACCGTGCGGTGGAACTGGGATTTCAGCCCCATCCCGAATTTATTAAGAGGGTTGAGACCTACCGGTCAAAATGATGGATATTTATAGGGATATATTCAGGGATTATGAGGAGCTTGTGGCAGGGGCGGACAAAAAGTTCCGGGATATGGAAAAGGGCTTTGGTGACCGGATAAAGTGTGAAATTAAGTGTTCCGACTGCTGCAGATCGGTATTCGGGATTTTTCTTATAGAGTCAGTGTATCTTAATCTGGAATTTAAAAGGCTTGACAGGAGAAATAGAAGAGAGATTTTGCTCAGGGTGGATAAGGCCCAAAGGGAGCTGCTGGAGATAGAAAAAAGGCTTCAGGATGGCGGCCAGGACAACCAGGCTCTGTCTATGGCCAGGGAAAGGGTCAGGTGCCCGCTTCTGGATGAGGGGGGCAAATGTGTGCTTTATTCGGCAAGACCGCTCACCTGCAGGGTTTACGGCATCCCCACCCTTATCAGCGGAAAGGTCCGTGCCTGCTGGAAGGCCGGCTTCCAGGAAGGCCGGGAGCACCCTGTATATGACCTTGACGGGGCATACAGGAGCCTTTACGAACTGTCGAAGAAAATGCTGGTCAGGCTGGGCCGGAAGGAACTGGACAGGGCATCTCTTTTAGTCTCGGTCTCCAGCTCTATAAAAACTCCTGTTGAAGAACTTTTAAAGCCAATATAAAAGCCGCCCCCCAAATAGAGGGCGGCTTTAGCTTGAGGGTAATAATGCCGGTCGGGAGACAGAATACAGGAGACCATAGGGTATAGCATGTAAATAATCTGGCTTCCGACCTTGAAGAAATACCTTTAGAACTATTCTGTCTCCCGTCTCCCGTCTCCCGTCTCCCGACCCGAAGTCCATTCTTTTGAGCTAATCCTCTCCAGTGCCTCCCGGGCCAGATGGCCTACCGTTCTTTTTTCAAGTTGGCCGCTGATGTACACATTCAGCCCCGCCCCGTCACCGGCTATCGGCTCAAGGTGGTTTTTGGCCTCGGGAACGCCCAGATAGCCCAGGAGTAGTGCTGTATAGCCTCTTGTTTCGGGATCGGGATCCTGGAGGTAGGGCAGAAGCCGGAATACTGTTTTATTGACCAGATCGGGCCTGGTTTCTGCTATTCTGGCCAGGGCCCTGACCACCTGCGGACGCTTGTCACTCTCTTCAAGGAAGTGATAAAGGGCGGGCATGTAACCGATAAAAACATTGGGACAGCCGCCAATTATTTCACCTATGGCATCCAAAGCCCCCCTGTTGGCTGACCCGGTATCGGCCAGCGATCCGAAAAGATTTTGCAGGAGAACAGTAACCGTACCCGGATCAGTTCTGGCAATTATGGCGGCCGCCCGGCCTATGAATTCCGCTGATCTAAGGCGGGTCAGGTCATCAGAGCACAAAAGCCTCTGCAGAATGCGGATTATCTTCTTGTCCTGCCCGGCAGCCTTCAGCAGCTGACCTACATGGTAGCTCGCCACAATTTCTTCTATCTCTTTTTTTGTGTAACGCCTGGAAGACTTTTTGTTTTCAGGTATACCAACAGTAAGTGGCCCCGCTGCCCGGTCAATATTTCTTTTTACACCCCCGGCGGTGGCCTCCTGAATATCCTTCTGCAGCCTTACAAAATAGAGCGCCCCGGGAATTTTTCTGCCCTCAAAAAATCCCCCCGGCACTATATAATTGCTTTCTAAATCGTAATTTTCCAACAGGCCTTCCAGGTAGTCTTCACCTGAAGTAAGGTTCCAGGCCAGATCCCAGTCCATATCGCAACCGAATACAAGGGCCTCGATAAAAGTGGCTCCCAGATTGCGGCCGGTTGCGTCAAAGGCATATACCGCCCCGCAGCCTTCACAGGAGCCCACCGGCATTTCACCGGGCCTGCGGGTTTCCAGCTCCCTGGGCCTTTCCAGGGACATTCCGCAAAAGGGGCACTGGGGCCTTTTAATTATATTCCTTCCGGCAGTTCCTTTATCCGCAAACTTTTTCATGGCCAATACGCAGATCCTTTTCGTATAAATTAATGCTTAATCATCCGGGCCGGGAATTTCCAGGGTAGTGCACCCGTTGCCGGAACTGCAGGACTTGGTGGTCACAGAGGGCTTTTTGCCTGACTTTCCGGTACCCATCAAATAATTTGTACTGCTTATAACCCGCTCAAAGGATTCCGATTTGCAGCCGGGGCAGCATACGGCCACCTTTTCATCCGGCTTCTTAAACAATTTTTCAAAGACATTTCCACATTCCAGGCACCTGAATTCGTAAATAGGCATTTACATCACCCCCGAAAATGCTTATACTGAAATCCTTATGCTGTCGGAATCCAGAAGTCAGAAGTCAGAAGCCAGAATGGCTTGGGCATTCCGCCGAGCCCATAAATCTCTGTGTCCTCTGTGTGTTCTGTAGTTTAAGAAGGACCTGAATTTTCATTCTCCCTGGTGCCGTTTTAGGCGGTCCGGGTGTCTGGATTCTGACAGAATAAGACTCTCATTTATAAGCTTTTTTTAGACCAGCATAGGCTCTTTTACCGTCGCTATTATATCAGTATAGGATATACCAGTCAAATGTTCAACCGTTGCTGCCTTCACCCTTTCGTCTCATAATCTCCGCCTCCTCTGAGGCAGGGCATGTAAATATTCTGGCTTCTGGCTCCTGGCTTCTGAATTCCGCCGTCTTTAGAGACGGCACCGTCCCGTAGGGCGGTTTTTATGGCAGCCACATCCTGTGGACAATCTGGACGGGTGGAGTTAAAATATCTTTGGATGGCCGCGGCAAAAAAAATGGTTTTCGGCAGAAGGAATAATTTGAGCAGCAACGAATAAACGAAAAGAGATAGCGCGGATAGGTTTAAGGCTGCCGGTTTGAGTTAATTATGGTTGCTATGGCGGTGCTTCGGCTGATAACTTTTTTTAAGGGGAAACGGAGAGGGAGTTTGAAAGACGGGAGCGGCCATAACATAACAAACAAAACATAATATTTTTTAAGGAGGTTTTTTAATGTACACAGTAACAGTCGATCGCGATAAGTGCGAGGGATGCGGCGAGTGCGCCGAAAACTGCCCGGCTTCCATCCTGGAAATGAAAGACGGTAAGGCTGATGTGGTTGGCGACCTGGCCGACTGCCTCGGTTGTGAGACCTGTGTGTCCGTTTGTCCTTCCGGCGCGGTTACTCTGGAGGAAAACTAATAGTTTTTCACTGGTTGGCAGACCGGTTGACAGGAATATTTACCATGAGCCTGTCCGAAGTAGCTTAAAATAAAGCCGCCGCTGATGAGTGGCGGCTTTATTAAACTTATTTTATGTCTTTTGCGGCTCATTAAAATAAGAGCTTTTAGCGAAACTTGCAAAAAACTGAACGTTTCCAGAAGGATAAATTAATACGGGTAACGAATAGATATAGGTGCATTCCGTGCTATCCGGCGCTTGGGGCGTTAGGTTTTTTTCTGCCATTTAATGGTACGGTGCTGTTTATTACGGTACTCATATATATTTTTTTGTATAAAATATAATTTTTTAAAACGGTTTCAATTATGGTGGCGGCTTTTGTTGTGGAGGGGAGTTTTGAAGGGCCGCCAACATTGGTAATTTAGATTTAAAGATTAAGGAGGTGATCCGGTGTACCTGGTCCAGGTTGATCGTGATAAGTGTGAAGGATGCGGCGAGTGCGCTGAAACCTGTCCGGCTTCGGTGCTTGAAATGGTGGACGGGAAGGCCGAAGTGACCAGTCCTGATGAATGTCTCGGCTGTGAGTCATGCGTCAGTGTATGTCCCAGTGGCGCAGTAACTGTGCAGGAACAGTAATTTCATGCTGTCGCACCACAAGGAGGTGTTAGAGTGTCCTATTTTATAATGCAAATTATGCCCTACATCACCCTGGTGGTATTTACTTTTGGTGTGTTATTCAGACTGGGCCGGTGGGCCGGGTCCAGGATTGTGCATAATATCACCCTTGCACCTTTTCCCCAAAGGAATAGCCAGGTTTTGGGCATTTTCGCAGCAGAAGCAATTTTTTTCCGCAGTCTTTTCAGTTCAGACCGCACTCTCTGGGTAGGCGCCTGGCTTATGCACATCGCGCTGTTTTCCGTGATTGGCGGCCACATAGTGGGCATTTATACCCTTGGTGAGGAGTTTATTTACCTTGGTTTATCCTCTGATCTCAGCAAGGAGATGTCGGCTCTACTGGGAGTAACCTTCGGGATTTTAATGCTGGCTGCCCTCGTGTATCTTCTGATTAGAAGGTTCACCATCACCAAGGTAAAGGCAGTTACCGGCCCCAGCGATTATCTGATGCTGATTCTGCTTCTTGCTATCGTTACCATTGGTGACATTATGCGGGTTTTTGAACACCAGTTCGGCATCGACTATGCCCCAGTCAAGGATTTCGTGGCTCACCTGATTATGCTGAAGCCTCTGCCGCTGGACCATCTTGCTTTAACAACACCGTTCTTTGTGCTGCACATTTTCTTTGTGCAGATACTTCTGATGTTATTCCCGTTCAGTAAACTTATGCACGTTTTCGGCATGTTCGCCAACCGCTGGATTATTAACCGTGTCTACAAGGAGCCGGCTCCCGGACTTCCCAATGTTGACATAGCGGCGGCTCGCCAGGCTGGAATCGGTGTGCCTTCCGGCGAAGGGGGGGTATAAAGAGTGCCTACGTATAAAGATATGGTGCAGCCCGTCAGGGCCACTGAGAACGATATGAAGAAGATCCACATAGACCCGACTCCTGATGATCAGAAGTGTGATAAGGCGCTTCAATACCTTGATGAAATGCGTAAAAAATTCAGGTCCTTTGTAACGGCCATGGAATCCTGCGTCAAGTGCGGGGCCTGCGCCGAGAACTGCCACACCTATCTGGGCACCAAGGACCCCAACAATATTCCCACCAACCGGGCCGAGCTTATCCGCAAGATATACAAGCGGTATTTCACTCTGGAAGGCCGCTGGTTCGGAAAGCTGGTAGGCGCGGAGGACATCAGCCTCGATGTTATTGAGCAGTGGTATTCATACTTCTATCAGTGCAGTGAGTGCCGCCGCTGCGCACGGTCGTGCCCCTTCGGCATCGACACCTGCGAGGTAACCTTTGTGGGCCGCCAGATACTGCACTGGCTGGGTATTGTCCCCAAGCTGCACGCCAGCGTGGGAGCGGCTATGGAAAAGGTCGGCAACCACACCAACCTTCCCAAGCCCGGTCTTGTGGACACCCTGGAGTTCCTTGCCGATGATATACTGGAAGAGTTCGGAGTGGAAATGACCTTCCCGGTGGATAAGCCGAATTCTGACATTCTCTATATCCCCTCTTCGGCGGACTTCCTTCTGAACGAGTATACTTTGAAGGGGGCAGGCTTGTTTTTCAGTTACATCGGCGCCAACTGGACCATACCCAGCATAGTGGCCGAGGCAGGGAACTTCGGTTATCTGTTTGACCAGAGGTTCACCCAGCGTCATAACGTGATGCGTCTTTTGGATGCCGCTCAGAATCTGGGCGTCAAGAAGATTGTGTGGGGTGAGTGCGGGCACGGCTGGCGGGCCGCAAAAATGTATATTCCGACTATGGCCGACCGCCCAGTGCCGTGGCCTATCACACATATACACGACGAAGTAGCGTATTACATCAACACTAACCAGTTGAAGCTGGACCCCACCAAGAACAGCAAGCCGGTTACCCTGCACGATCCGTGCAACTATGCCCGGGCCTGCGACCTGCAGGAAAACCTGCGCACGGTAATGAAAGCCAGCGTGGTTGATTTCAGGGAAATGACCCCTAACAAGGACTGGACCTTCTGCTGCGGTGGCGGTTCAGGCATACTGTTCGATGATCCTGAAATGTACCAGCGCCGTATACAGCTTTCGGCCAAAAAGGCCGAGCTGGTAAGGGCCACCGGAGTGGGCGCCGACGGAAACGGCATACTCTGCGCACCCTGCTCCATCTGCAAGGCACAGCTTTATCCCATGGTGGAAGAGCACAAGCTCGGTGTGGAGGTAAAAGGTCTTATAGACCTGGTGGGCAAAGCCCTGGTGTGGAAATAGACTGTTGTAATTTACTGGTAAGAGACTATTTTCACAGTCCGGTAATTGACGTACAGCCCTGTCAATGGTATTCTTGTATCTGGGGGGAGCTTGCCTTTAATGGCGCTTGTGGGGGCGCCGGTTAAATAAGCCTGTTAACCTCGGATATATAAAAGGCGAATATAAAAAACGCCATATAAAAATTATAAATGGAGGTGCTATTTTAGATGGCGAGCATCAATATTAACGGAAGAGAAGTAGAACTGGACGAAGATGGTTTCATGGTTGACCCAGAGCAGTGGACAGACGATTGCGCCATATATTTTGCCCCTGGTGAAGGAATTAACGAACTGACCGAGGATCACTGGAAAGTTATCCGCTATCTGAGGGACTACTACAAGCAGTTCCAGATTGCTCCCATGATTCGCAAACTGTGCAAAGAAACCGGCTGCAGCCTGAAGTACATCTATGAGCTGTTTCCCACCGGCCCTGCAAAAGGTTCCTGCAAACTGGCAGGCCTGCCCAAGCCCACCGGCTGCGTGTAATAGCTACAGCCAGCCAGGTTTAATTAGTAAAAGATTTGTGATAAGGCACAGGCCAGGGAGTTTGCCGGCGGTTTTGCCGCCGGCAAACACAAATGCTAATGTGCCTATTATTTTGCCCTTTAGAGAGAGCCAAAACGGCACTTCTTTTTTCCGGAACTGTGATGGGAGGCGTCAAATATGCAGTTAAACCAAAAAAACATACCGCGCATTGTAGTGGGCGCCCCCAGCGGCAGATCGGGAAAAACCACCGTGACGCTGGGGCTTCTGGCCGCTCTTAAAAATGCCGGCATGGTGGTGCAGCCTTTTAAAAAGGGCCCCGACTTCATAGATCCCAGCTGGATGACCATGGTTACCGGAAGGGCCTGCCGAAACCTGGACGGCTTCATGATGACCGGGGAGTCTATAAGGGATTCTTTTGCCGGAAATGCAGCAGATGCTGACATTGGCGTGGTGGAAGGGGCCATGGGCCTTTTTGACGGGGTTGATATAGAGGGAAGCGGCAGCACGGCTGAAATAGCCAAGGCTATAGGGGCGCCCCTTATCCTGGTGGTGGACACCACCAGGATGACTCGCAGCGTTGCCCCGCTGGTCAGCGGATTTATACATTTCGACCCGGAACTGAAAGTGGCCGGGGTTATTTTAAATAAGGTGGCCAGGCCGAGACACGAAAACATGCTGAGAGAGGCTATTGACAGGTACTGTGGTATTCCGGTGCTGGGGGTAATACCCAAGGGGCGGCAGTTTGCCATTCCGGACAGGCACCTGGGGCTGATCCCTGCTGCGGAAAGGGATGAGCTGGCGGCATCGGTCACCGAAATAGGAAAGGCCGCTCTTAGATATTTTGACCTGGAAAAAATACTGGAGGTAGCCAACTCAGCGCCTCCCCTGGCTTTTAATACTCCATCGTTCTGCAGTGGCCGGGCTGCTGCAGGTGACAGGCCTGTTATAGGTATATTCAGGGATAGGGCCTTTACTTTTTATTACCCTGAAAACATCGAGGCGCTGGCGTCTTCCGGGGCGGAACTGGTGTATATAGACTCCCTTACCGACAGAACACTGCCGGATGTGGATGCCCTGTACATCGGAGGTGGCTTTCCCGAGGTTTTTGCGGAAAAAATTGAGGCCAATGAAAGTTTACGGTGGGCGGTCAGGGATGGAGTTGAGGCCGGGCTTCCGGTATATGCCGAGTGCGGCGGACTGATGTACCTGTCCGGCAGTATTGTCTGGAATGACCGGAAGTACTGCATGTCGGGCTGTCTTCCCTTTGACGTGGTGATGTCGGACCGGCCCCAGGGCCATGGGTATGAGGTCATTGAGGTGGAGGGGGACAACCCTTTCTTTCCCCGGGGCACAGTAATAAAGGCCCACGAGTTCCACCATTCAAGAGTGGAAAATATAGATGAGCAAAAGGTTTCCTTCTCCTTCCGGGTAACCAGGGGGTGGGGGATTGACGGACGCAGGGACGGGGCGGTGTATAAAAATGTGCTGGCCTGCTACAGCCACCTGCATGCCCGGTCCTGTCCCGGATGGGCGGAAGCAATGGTTAAGAAAGCCAGGGAGTATAAAGATAAGAAGAAGCCAGAAGCCAGAAGCCAGAAGCCAGAATAATTGGCTGCCCCTTTGCTTACTTGGGTTTTTACCGCCGAACCGGCGGTTATTTTTTTTCAATTCAAAAAAGGCAAATGCAATCTCTGTTCATCCTCCGGCCTTCCTTCTGAGCTTCCCCCGGAAAAATAGACACGGCAAATTGCGATTTTCTTCGGTTTTCACAGATTATCAAAAAGCAGCCGTGGCCGCCCTTGACATGGAGCCTCGCACCCGTGTTTCAGGGGGCCAAGAGGC
>JAMCVT010000073.1 GCA_023475565.1 Actinomycetota bacterium | reverse complement strand
CGCCGGGGACTGGGCTGTGACGGTCAGTATATTCCCCAAGGTGCCCGTAACCTTTGTGCTGTGGGAGGGGGACGATGAATTTCCACCTGCGGGAAATATACTGTTCGACTCCTCGGCCCCGCTGCAGTTGGAAACAGAGGACTACGCCCTTTTGCCCGGACTGGCCATTTTTAAGATGAAAAAGGCGGCGGGACTTTAATAACGCTTATGCTGATACCCTTCTGCGGTCGGAATACAGGAGTCAGAATTCAGAATCCAGAATGGTTTGACCAACATAAAATTCTGACTTCTGACTACTGAATTCTGTATTCCGACCGCAAAGAAATGCAGAATAAGCATATTTAGGGGAGGTTATTATGGATCTAAACGAAAAAAGGATTTCTTCAGAGACGGTTTACAGGGGTAAAATACTTAATCTCAGGGTGGACAGTGTGGAGCTTCCCAATGGTAAGATGACCGCCAGGGAAGTGGTGGAGCATGCCGGCGCTGTGGCGGTGGTGGCGCAAAATGGTGAGGGCCGGCTGCTGATGGTCAGGCAGTTCAGGTATCCTGTAGGGAAGGCGCTGCTGGAGATTCCCGCCGGTAAGATTGAAAAGGGAGAGGACCCCTTACTGTGCGCGGCCCGGGAGCTTACCGAGGAGACCGGCTATGAGGCCGGAGAAATGAAACACCTGCTCAGTTTTTTTTCCACCCCCGGTTTTTCTGATGAAATACTGCATGTGTATCTGGCCGGGGATCTGATATACAGGGGGGAAAACCCGGATGAGGACGAGTTCATCCAGGTTGAGGAGGTGCCGGTGGAAAGGGCTGTAGAGATGATAGGCAGCGGAGAGATATGCGATGCCAAGTCCATTGTGGGGATACTGGCGGCGAAAAATGCTTATACTGAGATTCTTATCGGTCGGGAGACAGGAGACGGGAATTTTGCAAGCCGTGCCTAAAAGCTAACACTTCGAGACCCGTATACCTTTAAAAACTTACACATTGGCAGTATTAATCTACATATTAGGAATGCCTGAGTCTCCCGTCTCCCCGCCGTCTGCAATACGGCACCGCCGCGTTACCGGCGGTTTTAATACCTGGCAAAAACAATCTTCCCCCGGCTTACCCCGGCCACATGCGGCCCCGGTTCATCCGGCCAGGCCTGATCTGAAGCAATGGTCCCTATACGGAGCGCAGTGGGCTGAAATTTGAAGGCAAAAACCTCTGCCAGTATGTTTCCCGCGCAGCCGGCGTGCACAATTCCCCTGCAGCTGCCCATAATGTATATGCTGCCTTCGGACATTACCTCGGCTCCGGGGTTTACGTCACCCATGATGAACAGTGAGTTCTTTGAGGTGATTTGCTGGCCCGACCTGATGGTGCGTGAAATAAGGGCGGCCTGCTCATCAGCGGATTTGGGCTGCCTTAAGGAGACCACCGGGCTTTGCTTTTTTTTCTGGGGAGGCTGATCACCCGGCCTCTGGTCAGGAGGCCAGGACACCTCAACGGAAGGTATAAGGCCGTACTGCCGGCAGATTACCTCGAGCTCGTCAACAAGGCTGATAGATCGGCCTTCCCGTGAATTGGAAAAAGAAAATCTGGCCCCTTTGAAAAAGCCGTTCGATTTCTCCATCTTCAGCTTGAGGTTGTTTTTTATGTCCTCAGGATCCAAATCCGGGTCAAATAGTATTACCAGCCCGTTTTTGGTCCCCTTTATGCTTACCGCTTCTCCGGACAATGCGGTCACCACTTTTCAGGAATATTTAAATTATGATTTTATTCGATTGAAGTGATCAAATTTCCTTCCCGGCTCTTTCTGCATGCGGGAACTTTTGTATAAAAACCGGTTTCCTGCGGAAAGCTCAAGTTTATAAAAAAAAGTCCACCTGTACAAGGAGGCCTTGAGCAGGACGGAAAATGCCGGGACTGACTGATGGCACTGACTGCCGGACGGTGCCTGCGATTGTATACATGTAAATAAAAAATACAGCATTTTGCCGGCAGTGTGTAAAAGAATAAACTGCTGCAGGAATCTTCCGGCAGCTTAATTGCACATCCGGGATAATGCTCTTGGTGTGGTAAAGTATATATAAGAGCACTTTTAATATGGTAAATATTAGACATTTATGTGCTAATCTCTTCCAGTTAAACTTATAATGGCAAAAGGACTTTGTTTTTTTTTGCCGAATATAAAAAATGTCACTGGAAGCAAAGCTTTATTTATAATGAGGGTTTAATCTTTTATTCTTATAAAAAATGTTTTATACCAAAGATAATGAGTGACTGTCCAGTCATGTTGATGGGATTTTAAAAAATACCGGGGAGCGGGTGCTGGCACTTTCGGACCAGTTGACTTCCTCAGAAAAAACGGAGACTTGTTTTTAAAAAAGGAATGTGCAGATCAAAAGTTTAATATACTGGTTAGTTGCCCGGGCTGCGTTATTTTTGTCTGGTGAGCCGTCTTGTTTTTAGGACGGGGCTGCAGCGATGGTACGGTAATTGCAATCTCCGGGGAACGGGGGGGCAGGAGAATATTAAAGTTTTTGCAACCAACTAGATAAAAACAAGGAGGATTCGCTGTGATTTTTAAACTAAGTGAAGAGCAGGAACTGCTTAAGAAAACGGTACGTGATTTTGCGGAATCAGAGATTGCGCCAAAAGCCGCAGAAATGGATGAAAAAGAAGAATACGACATGACTCTGTGGAGCAAGATGGCTGAAATGGGACTTACCGGTGTACCGTATCCCGATGATTATGACGGTGCGGGTATGGACAATCTAAGCTACGCCATAGCTGTGGAGGAGCTCAGCCGGGTTTGCGCTTCCAGCGGAGTATTTGTTTCAGCCCATACATCACTGTGCGCATGGCCGATCTATGCCTTTGGCACTGAGGATCAGAAGCAAAAATTCCTGAAGCCTCTGGCCAGCGGTGATAAACTGGGGGCTATGGGACTTACCGAACCCTCAGCCGGATCCGACGCCTCTTCCCTGAAGACAACGGCTGTCAAAGAAGGCAGTGAATACGTGCTGAACGGCACCAAGATTTTTATAACAAATGGCTACCACGCTGAAATATATGTAATATTCGCAACTACAGACAAGAGCAAGGGCACCAGGGGTGTATCGGCTTTTATAGTGGAAAAGGGCACTCCGGGCTTCACCTTCGGCAAGAAGGAGCACAAGCTGGGCATCAGGGCCTCTTCAACCTACGAGCTGGTATTTGAAAACTGCCGCATTCCCGCCGAAAACCTGCTGGGTGCAGAGGGGCAGGGATTCAAGATGGTGATGATGACCTTGGACGGCGGGCGCATCGGGATAGCCGCCCAGGCCCTGGGCATAGCTCAGGGCGCATACGAGCAGGCCCTTGGCTACAGCAAAATAAGGGAGCAGTTTGGCAAGCCCATCTCAGCCAACCAGGGTCTCCAGTGGATGCTGGCCGACATGAGCACTCAGATAGAGGCGGCCCGCCTGTTGGTTTACAAGGCCGCTTACCTGAAGGATAGCAAGCAGCCCTTTTCGAAAGAGGCGGCCATGGCCAAGCTGTTTGCCTCGGAAACAGCCATGGCTGTAACCACCAAGGCTGTCCAGGTATTTGGCGGCTATGGCTATACCAGGGAGTACCCGGTGGAGCGCATGATGCGTGACGCCAAAATCACCGAGATTTATGAAGGCACCAGTGAGGTACAGCGCATAGTGATTGCTGCCAGCATCCTTAAATAATGAGTTATCATTCCGCCCACAAAATAGGAAAAAATAAAAGCCAGCAACACCGCAAAGGAGGAAAAGTATGAAAATCATTGTTTGTATGAAGCAGACCTTTGACACCGAGGCCAAAATAGCCGTCGGAGCCGACGGTAAAATCAACAAACAGGGCGTCAGCCTGATCATGA
>JAMCVT010000054.1 GCA_023475565.1 Actinomycetota bacterium | reverse complement strand
CCTGGAGCCCGGTAGGGTTTACAAAATTGGTGTCAGTGCAGCCAAGCTGTTTGGCCCTTTCATTCATTTTTTGAACGAAGGCCTCCTCGCTTCCCTCAACCTGCTCCGCCAGGGCCACACTGGCGTCATTGGCGGATCCCACCGCCACCGAAATAAGCATTTCTTTAAAGCTGAATTCTTCTCCGGGCTCCAGGTAAATCTGGGATCCTCCCATGCCCCAGGCATTTTCCGAGGCCACTACCTTGTCCTCCAGCCTGGCCTTCCCCTGCTCCACTGCTTCCACAGCCAGCAGAAGAGTCATTATTTTGGTAACACTGGCCATGGGCAGGGGCTTGCCGGGATTTTTTGAGAAAAGCACCTCACCGCTGTCGGGGGCAATAAGCACCGCGCTTTCCGCAGTGGTTTCCAGGAGGTCTTTTTTAACAGTGTCCTTTATTATTTTCTGTTCAGCAAATGCCTGGTTTGTTAGCAAAGCTAATGAAAATATGGCTGTTAAAATAGCTTTTGGTATCATTTTCCGGAACATGTACATACCTCCTTGGATTTATTGAAGGATAACTTTTATTAGGCTGTTCAAAATAGGAAAAGTTATACTACCGTAAAATAACGTTGGTTTTATTAATTTTATGTGTTTTCCTGTAACCTCTTATATTGGCTCAACATACCATGAAAGCAAAGAATTATTTCCAAAAGGAGGTTTTCCGAGTGACTGAAGCCCTTTCGGCTTTATTTAGGAATCCGACGATAATAATCATAGGTGGGGGATTTTTCTTTCTGTTTTTCCTTATTGTGATAATTGTGGTTCTATGTCTGTGCAACAATCCAATATGCTGATTGTTTAATCATCTAAAAAGTCCTCATAATCAAAATGAGGACTTTTCTGTGTACGTACCAGTTTTTTTCTGATTTACCGTTCCATAATTGCTTTAAAGGCCGGCGGTTAAACTCCGGCCAGCCTTTTTATTACCGGGGGCAGCTTTTCCGGGGGACTGTCCCCTATTGTAAAGGCGCTCCTTACAAGGGCCGCTGACTCTTCAAAATTCTTTCCAGAATTATAGTGAAGAGTTGCCAGGGCCTCTCCCCGGCTTACCTGCATTCCTGCCTTCTTGTGCAGCACAATGCCCGCCGACAGGTCAATGCCGCTTTCCCTGGTCTCTCTCCCGGCCCCCAGGCCCATGGCGGCCAGACCTATATTCATGGCGTCTATGTCAGATACATACCCGGATTTATCGGCGGCAACAACCTTACGGTAAGATGCTTCCGGCAGCAGGCCGCTGTCTGTAAGCACGCCGTAATCTCCACCCTGGCTTGCGATCATCTGGCCAAATTTAGCAAGGGCCCGGCCGTTGGACAGTTTTTCCTCCAGGATGGTCCGGGCCTCCCCGGAGGAACCGGCTTTCCCGGCCAGGGCCAGCATTTCGGACCCCAGGGCAAGGCACAGCTCCCTTAAATCCTCAGGGCCTCTGTTGGAAAGGGTGTCAATGGCCTCCTTCACCTCCAGGGAGTTGCCCACGGCCAGTCCCAGGGGCTGGTCCATGCGGGTGATCAGGGCCACAGTTTTTCTGCCCAGGCTGTTCCCGGTGTCCACCATCAGCCCGGCCAGTTCCTGGGCCTGGTCAAGGCTTTTCATAAACGCTCCCCGGCCCACCTTGACATCAAGCACAATGGCGTCAGCCCCCGAGGCCAGCTTTTTGGACATTACACTGGAGGCAATCAGTGAAATATTTTCCACCGTGGCAGTTACATCTCTCATGGCGTATAGCTTTTTGTCGGCCGGCACCAGGTTTCCTGTCTGGGAAACCACTGCTATGCCTATTTCATTTACCTGCTTTAAAAAGCTGTCATTATCAATCTCTACCTTAAGGCCGGGTATTGACTCCAGCTTGTCGATAGTGCCGCCTGTGTGTCCCAGACCCCGGCCGGACATTTTGGCAACCGGGACACCTGCCGAGGCAACCAGAGGGCCCAGCACCAGGGTGGTTTTATCCCCTACTCCGCCAGTGCTGTGCTTATCCACCTTTATGCCGGGTATGGCCGAAAGGTCAACCACATCGCCCGAGCGGTACATGTGCATGGTTAGGTCGGAGGTCTCCCTCCGGGTGAGCCCCCTGAAGAAAACTGCCATTAGCAGTGCGGAAATCTGGTACTCGGGAATAGAGCCGCTAACGCAGCCCCTGACGAAGTACTCAATCTCCTGACCGCTTAGCTCACCGCCCTGCCTTTTTCTAAGAATAATATCGTACATCTTCACGGCTATCGCCTTCCTTGCTGATGTTAATAAAGAATCTGGCCGGCAAAGCTTTTCCCTGTTTCTGACGGCAGGCTGAATATTTCAGCCAGGGTGGCGGCCACATCCGCGAAGGTCTGCCGGGTGCCCAGATTTACTCCTGACCGCACGTTATTTCCGGTTATTATAAGGGGAACATACTCCCGGCTGTGGTCTGTGCTGGGGGTGGTGGGGTCGCAGCCGTGGTCGGCGGTGATTATAAGAATATCATTTTCCCCCAGGGCGCCTGTTATTTCAGTCAGACGCCGGTCAAAATCCTCAAGGGCCCCGGCATATCCCCGGGGATTGTTGCGGTGGCCGTAGACCATATCGAATTCCACCAGATTGGTAAAAATAAGGCCCTTCCCGCCCTCTCTGATCAGCTCCACAGTGCGGTCCACTCCCTCGCTGTTATTGGCTGTGTGAACAGCCCTGGTAATTCCGGCGCCGGAAAATATATCGTTAATCTTGCCCACCGCCAGCACCGGAAAGCCGGCCCCGGACATTTTGGTAAGTATGTTTGGCCCCGGCGTCAGTGAAAAGTCATGTCTATTCCCAGTTCTAACAAAATTACCTGGCTCTCCGGTAAAGGGCCGGGCTATTACTCTGCCCACCGCGTTTTCCCCGGTAAGTATAGCTCTGGCTGTGCGGCACATTTCATACAGCCTTTCCACCGGTATTACCTCCTCGTGGGCGGCAATCTGGAATACACTGTCGGCAGAGGTGTATACAATAGGCCTGCCGGTCCGGACATGCTCTTCTCCCAGTTCCTTGATTATTTCGGTGCCCGAGGCAGCCTTGTTGCCTAAAATTTCCACACCCGTCCGGGATATGAATTCATTTATTATTTCCTGGGGAAATCCATTGGGGTACACCGGAAAAGGCCGGTCCAGTATCAGCCCGGAAATCTCCCAGTGTCCGGTGGTGGTATCCTTTCCAGGCGACTGGCACACCATCTTTCCGTATGCCCCGTCAGGGCTGCCGGTGGGGGCAATGCCCATAAACTCTCCCAGATTGCCCAGTCCCAACTTTTCCATATGGGGCATGCTGAGGCCGTTTACTGCGTGAGCGCAGTTGCCCAGGGTATTGCTTCCCTCGTCGCCGTACCTGAATGCGTCGGGGAGAGACCCGATACCCACACTGTCCAGAACAATAATAACCGCCCGGTCAACCTGTTTCATTAAAGCAATCATCCCTTTATCAGTTATAAGCCGGCTCTATGCCCTGGGGTGCGACTTGCGGTGCACCTCTTTAAGCCTTGTGCCGGTGATGTGAGTGTAAATCTGGGTGGTTGAAATGTCGGCGTGTCCCAAAAGCTCCTGAACGGCCCGGAGGTCGGCGCCGTTTTCAAGAAGGTGCGTGGCAAAAGAATGTCTCAGGGTGTGTGGGGTTATGTCCTTTTTAATTTTGGATCTGCCGGTGTACTTTTTAATTATCTTCCAAAAGCCCTGCCTGGTAAGTTTACCCCCGCGCCTGTTTAAAAAAAGGTGTTTTGAGTTTTTGTCTCCCATTAATTTGGCCCTGGCCTTAAGCATATATGCTTCCAGAAAATGAACAGCCATCTGTCCTATGGGCACAATTCTCTCTTTGGACCCCTTTCCCAGGCACCTTATGTAGCCCTCTTCAAGGTTTAGATCCCCCTTCTCCAGAGATACCAGCTCGGTAACTCTCATGCCGGTTGCATAAAGAAGCTCCAGCATGGCCTTGTCCCTCAGACCGGCCGGAGTGGAAATACGCGGCTGGGCCAGCAGAGTGTCCACCTCACCTGTGGTCAGAACCCTCGGCAGCTTCTGCGCCTTTTTGGGGGACTCCATATTTTCAGTGGGATCAATTTCTATACGCCCTTCATTTATTAAAAACCCGTACAGGGATCTAAGCGCCGCCAGCCTTCTGGATATGGTGGACGGGGACCGCCCTTCCCTCTTCAGGTGCGCAAGATATGCCGAAACGGCCGGCCGGCCGCCGGTTCCCAGCGGATTGAACTTTCTATTGAGGCAGAAGCTTTTAAAAAAATAAAGGTCCGATTTATATGAAATAACGGTGTTTCCGGCTAATCCCCTCTCGATGGCCAGGAAATTCAAAAAGTCCTTTATCTCTCTGTCCATAAAGAAACACCTCGCTTTATTTTTTATTGAAAATTCAACAGCTTGTCAATAAATACCTTTAAAAAATAAAAACCGCCGGGGAAAGGGGACACACCATCAGCGGAAAGGGGACACACCTCTATTGGGAGCCTGTTTGCCGGGGTCGGAGGAATGTCCCCGATTGGAAATGCCTCTGGAGGTCGGAGGAATGTCCCCGATGCATAGACAGCGGAATTAAGACTCCCTGGCTTGCCAAAAGCGGTCACCAAGGAGAATGAAATAGGGTAGTTTTCTCTTTCTGTGTTCATTAAAGCTGATAGCTGAAGGCTGACTACTGATAGCTATTTTCAGGGTAGAATTCAGATCGGTCTTATTTACTTATAAGGATGCCTCAACCATTCTGAATTCTGAATTCTGGGTTCTGGATTCCGACCGGTAAGAATGTCAGAATAAGCTTAAGGCAGGCTGGCTTGGGCCTGTATTCAGGACTTTATTTTTATAAGTTCATAATCCCGGGAGCCAAGGCCGGCCTCCTCACCGTACTCCAGCTGCCTTCTCCAGTCGATGTTGGGATGCAGTGCCCGGAATATATCACCCTCTCCTCTGTTACCTTCCATCATACTGCCCGGCAGGCCCTTCTCCCTGTTGACCAGGTCTACGCAGGCCTGGTCGATGGCCACAATGTCTTTGGAGGCCATAATGCCCAAATCCCTGACCACGGGGGTGTCGCTAAAGCTGAAGCAGTCACAGTCCGGGGTAATATTGTTGAGGAAGGTTATAAACCCGTGTTTACCGGCTTTATTGCTTAAAACTCCCGCAGTGTACTCCACCATTTTTTCCTGCAGCCCGTACTGCAGATTATTCTTCCAGTTTACGCCAATGGCCCCGTGAGGGCAGGTAATGGTGCACTCACCACAGCCTATGCACAGTTTTTCGTCTATCACTGCCATCCTCAGCTCTCCTACGGTGATGGCGCCGGCTGGGCACCACTGGGAGCACCTTGCGCAGGCCCGGCACTTATTCTCCTTTACCCGGGGCAGCATATCAGAGTGCATCACCTGCTTGCCCGCCCTGGATCCACAGCCCATGCCCACATTTTTTATGGCCCCGCCAAAGCCGGCAGCCGCGTGGCCCTTAAAATGTGTGACGGCAATGAATACATCGGCGGACATAACGGCGCTCCCTATCTTAACATCTTTACAGTGCTTGAGGTTTACGGGAACCTTTTGGTAGTCCCTCCCATTCAGCCCGTCGGCTATCACCAGAGGCGCATCCACCACCGCATAGGCGAAGCCGTTTTCAACGGCCGTTTGCAGGTGATCCACCGCATTGGACCGGCTGCCTTTGTAGAGAGTATTGGCATCGGTTAGAAAGGGTTTTCCGCCGGCCTTTTTAACCTCCTCCACAATCCTTCTGATAAATTGGGGCCTGATAAAACCTGTGTTGCCCTTTTCCCCAAAATGAAGTTTAATGGCCACAAGGTCTCCGGGAGAAATTATTTCATTTAGCCCTGACTCCTGGAACAACTTCCCCAACTTATCAATAAGATTCAATTTCTGAGTGGCCCGCATATCAGTGAAATAAACCTTAGACGCCATAATAACCCTCCTGGTGATAAATGTAGTAATAATTAGTTCACCAAAAAATCTCATTTCCCTTTTAAAACCCATATCAAAAAAAATACCGGTCATTCCGCCGGCTGCAACTGGTCGCGGTGAATTTTAAGTTTCTTGAACAGCGGGTCATCATTTTGGACCGCCGCGCTGTCCAAATCAAGATAAACCTTAGTTGGATTCCCGTGGGGATGGTCCCTGTTTATCCACCTCCGGTACGATTCACCGGCCTGCTGTACGGCTGTGGAAAGCTGTGTCAGAAGTATGACCAGAATGGCTATGGCCAGTATCAATTTTAACCAGTGAGCCAGTTTTTTTCTGGTATTAAGTATAACCAAAAACAATCCCCATCACCCCTATATACGGCTGGATAAAAATACTGACGCAATCTTGGTGAAATAAGGGGTTGCGTATCCCTCTACAAGGCCCGCCGCCACGGCCACCGTGAGAACTATCAGCATTAGGCCGGTATAGCTGACGAGTCTTGGAAGTATGGCCACCCCACTGTTAAAATTTCTTTTCCAAAGCACCACCGCAAACATAACGGCAGAAACAGCAGCCATGAAAACTGCAGGAATATACAGCAGATTATGAGGAAGCACAGCAGCTATGGTGAGTAAAAATCCCTGCAGTGACAAGTCTCTGGTTAAAAAAGAAACTGCAAATCCGATAACAAACCCCCTTGCAAAAAGAATGGCCAATATAAAAGGTATGCCGATCATGGTCAGTCCCAGGGCATAAATGGAGACAACCATTATAATATTGTTTTTTACCGCCACTATTGCCATTTTCGATGATTCAAAATTCACTGATTCAACATTTTTAACGAAATTACCGATATATTCGCTAAGCTCCCCGGCCTTTTTACTGTCCATGCCGGCTGATGAAAATGAACCCGCCAGGACGCCGCACGAAAATACCAGGAGAACCAGCAAATATACCGTCCAGTTGCCCGCCAACATAGAAATAAGCTTGAATCGCCCCCTGGATTGGTATCCTTTCATACGCTCTCCCCCAAAACCAGCCTGCCTTATATTTGTATTATGGATAAAATTTCATTATTCCCAAAGACAGCTTACTCTGCCTCTAATAATTGGTACGGGACATTCTATGAGACGTTACCTGCCGTGATCTAAAATGTGTCCTTTAAAGGAATCGTTATTATTTCCGTTGAAAATTACTTATTATCTTAAAAATAGGAGTATAAAGTATGTCGATAAAAAAATGCCTTGTATTTTTATCAATTGCCTTAGCCACCTCAATTATGGTGACAGCAATTATAAACAACGAGGTTATCCGGGTGGGGAGAAAACACATTGCCGCCATGGATTCTTTTGCCGGCAGTCAGGCCGCCATTGTCCCGGGAGCCTACGTATCCCCTGACGGAAGGCTGTGTGATATGCTGGCGGACAGGGTCAGTACCGCAGTGGATCTGTACAGGGCAGGCAGGGTGAAGAAAATACTGATGACGGGAGACCACGGAAAAGCCTCCTACGACGAGGTGAACAGCATGAGGAAATTCGCCGAGGAAATGGGGGTTCCCACCGGGGACATATTTATGGACCATGCGGGATTTTCAACGTATGAGAGCATGTACCGGGCCAGGGATGTATTTGAAGTGGATTCCGCAGTGATTGTCACCCAGGACTTCCACCTGCCCCGGGCTGTTTACATTGCCCGTGAACTGGGTATAGACGCCGTGGGGGTGAGCGCTGACAGGCATGTCTACGCCGGGGCGGAGGTGTATGAATACCGGGAAATTCCGGCCCGCATAAAGGCCTTTTTGCAGGTTAAGGCCGGCGCCAAGCCTACCTTTCTTGGCCCGGCCATCCCGGTAAGCGGAGACGGCCGGGCCACACATGATAAACCCTGAATATGCTTATACTGAAATTCCTATGCGGTCGGAATACTGGAGTCAGAATCCAGAATCCAGAATGTTTTAGGCAATCCTTATAAGTAAATAAGACCGACTCCTTTGTGGCTGCTTTTAGCAGCCCGGGTGTCAAGTGAATTCTGGATTCCGCCGTCTATACATCGGGGACATTCCTCCGACCCCGGCAACCAGGCTCCCAATAGAGGTGTGTCCCCTTTCCTTTAAACGGCACCGCCGCAATAACGGCGGTTATCTTACTTCCGACAGCACTAATCTGTATATATACTCGGCGGCCAGCAGGTCTTCCGGTGAATTCCCGCTGGCCGCTATTACGGCTATACCCTGGCCCAATTTCCGGGCTTCCTCAACAGCTCTGGCGGCAGAGTCCCGGGCGGCAGAAAAACCGTCCTTATTCAGTGTGCGGGCCACCGTTCCGGTCAGCACCGAGGCGGCCCCGGCCGTCACAGCGGCGTCAAAGGCAACTCCGCCGGTGTTGGTGGCCCCCACTATGACCATTCCTTTCATGTCGGCCATTACAGGGGTTTCTGCGCCCATATTGGGCAGTACGCAAGCCACTTCCGCGCCGGCAGCCTCAATGCCCCCGATAACCTTGGAAACCGCCGACCTCCTGTCTTCCTCTGCCCCTACCCTGGGCTCGGCCACTACTATTACTTTGGTGCCCAGCCTGACAGCCTTAAGTCCGGCCAGGTTGCCTATCCGGTAAGGGTTTATCTCCACCGGGGGCCTGGCGCTGTCGGTGCCGGTGCCATATACGGCGGCGGCCCCGGAATCGATGACTGCCTCCATGCTGGTGGAAAAGTCTATGACATCAACCACCAGCACCACCAGCCCCATCTTACCTGCCATGGCCGATCCGCTGGCATCAGAGGTAAGGATCAGATCCCTCATTGTACCCCCTCTTTAAATTTCATTCATAATAAGTAAAAAGATTAGTATGCATAGATATACTGAAATTGTGGCGGTGGATTAACATGCGAATTGTAGTAACCGGCAGGGGCCTCTATTTTAGCGGAAGGATATTTGAATTGCTGGCTTACCTGCGCGGCCTTTCAGCAGATATCACGGTCAGTGGCTTCATCAGCTCCCGGCTTCAGTAGCCCTGCGGTATAGAGTCCTGCCGAGCAGGCAGTGGCGAAAAACTCCGGGTCTGCTGAGGCATCCCTGCCCATGGTGGTTACTGAAAGGCTGTATGTCCCCAGTATGTCCTCCACGCAGCCGGGGTCCATTTCCACCACCTGGTGTTTTTGTATTATGCCTGACTCCCGGAGCTGCCTTTCGACAACACTTTTCTTTTTTCCCGTAAGGGATGGAATTACCACGGTGCAGCCTGTCAGGGCAACTTTGCCAAGGGCTGTCAGGGTATGGTGGCTTATGCCGTAATGCCTTGGCCTGGAATCGGCAAAGCTTATTCTGGGAACGGCAATGGCCCGGCCCCCAAGCACATTCACAGCATTTACTATTTCACCCTGCTCAATGGCAGTGTTGCCGAACACAGTGGCCGTGCCCACTATTCCCGGACCCATGGCCGCAATTATGGCTCCGGCCCCGTTGGCCCTGGCCCAAATAAGCCCGCTGTATATATTGACAGCCTCGTAATCTCCACCGAAGGCATGCCCGCAGGTTATTGTTTCATCCACCAGCCCCTTTTCTTTCAGCTCGTGGACCAGGCGGCTGAACCAAATGGGAAGTGAACCCCCGTCGGTCATAAGGTAGGCTATTTTCAGTCCGGCGCCCGCCCTGCTCCTTATTGCCGCAGCCACCGGGGCCAGCATGCTGTGCAGGGATCCGACAACTACGGGAATACCGTCAATACTCACTTTGGACCGGTACACGCTGCCGGAGGGATGTTCCTGCTCCTCCACGGCCAGTACCTTCACCTGCAGGGGAGTGTACCTGAGTTTCATTATGTGTCCCTCCCTGCCCGGGTCGGAACCATTCTCCCCCACTACCGCCATAACATAATGATAGCCCCCCGTTCCCAGGTTTATTGATACAGCTGTGGTATTCAGCAGCACCCGGTCTCCGGTCTGCACGGGCCCGGTTATGTATTCATAATTAATGGCCCTCTCCCGGCGGCCGTTCATATCGACGGTTATTTCCTCCAGTCCGGGCCTCCTGTCTATAATAGATAAAACAACTCCCATCCTTTTCCTTATCAAAAAAATACCCCCGGGAAAATTTCAGTATTTTTGTGCTGCCTTTACTATCTCCACCATATAGCTGCTGCTCTTCACCAGATCTTCTATGCTGATGAACTCCTCGGTGGTATGTACGCTCTGCATGGCTATTCCCAGCACCACAGTGCTGATGCCCTTTTCATTAAACATATTGGCGTCGCTCCCCCCCCCGGTGCTTTCCAGCCTGGGGGCCAGGTTAATGCTATGGGCAGCCTCCACCGCTATTTTAACGACCCGTTCATTTTTATCTATATAGAATTCACGGTAAAGGTTTTCCACCTTTATATCCACCTGTGCACCATACTGTGCCGCCGCCTCCCGGGCCTTACCGATTATTTCCCCGGTTTGTTTTTTTACCCTGTCGCCGTCCAGGCTTCTTGTCTCCCCCTGGATGAAAACAATGTCCGGAACTATATTGGTGGCCTTCCCACCGCTTATAATCCCTATATTGGCGGTAGTTTCCCCGTCAATGCGCCCCAGCTTCATACCGGCGATGGCCCTGGCCGCCACCTCGATGGCGTTTATTCCTTTTTCCGGGCATATTCCGGCATGGGCTGATTTTCCCTTTACCGTGATGGATATCCTGTCCTGGGTGGGCGCCTGGGTGACAATGGCGCCTGGAGGCCCGTCGCTGTCCAGTATAAAGCCTATCTTGGATGCAATCCTATCTTTTTCAATATTGGCAGCCCCCAAAAGGCCGCCCTCCTCAAAAACTGTCAGCACCACTTCCAGTCCCCCGTGCTTTACTCCGCTTTCCTTTATTACTCTAAGCGCCTCGAATATTATGGCGATGCCGGCCTTGTCATCTGCACCCAGCACTGTGTCGCCGGAAGATTTTATTATCCCCTCCACCACCACCGGCTTTACTCCCCGGCCCGGCTCGACTGTGTCCATATGGGCGCATAAAAGCAGAGGGGCGCCGCTGCCGCCGTTGGCCGGCAGTCTGGCGATAAGGTTGCCGGCCTGGGTATTTATTTTCTTGCCGGCAGCATCCTCATATACCTGCAGGCCCATTTTCTCAAGCTTCACCTTAAGTATATCCGCAATATTCCTCTCAAAACCGCTTACACTGTCAATCTTCACCAGTTCTAAAAATTCACTGACCAGTCTTTCCCGGTTTATCATTTAATATTCACCCCCTTAAAAAAGGCCGCCGGATAAGTAGTACACTGCCGGCGGCACAAAATTGCTGTTGTTTTGCGCCAATCAGGAAATAAAATGTGGTATCTGACTGCATGTATTAGCATAACAAATATTTATTTTTTTAACCAACCTCGGCAAGGGTGCCCTTTTGTTCCCTTGCCAGTCCTGCTCCCGCCTCCAGCGCCTTTAAGTTTACCGGGATCATATTGTGGCGGTGGGGAGGGAGCACCTCATACAGTGATTTTTCCACCGCCCCGGTGGAAACCACCCCGGTTAGCTCTATCAGCGCTCCCAGAATAATGTTGTTGGCCACCTTGCCGCTGCCTATCTCCTCAGCCATATCATTGGCCGGGATATAAAAGGCGCGGACATCGCTTCTGGCTGCCTTTATATTTACAAGAGAGCTGTTTACAAATATAATTCCCCCCGGGACAACCACCTTTTCAAACTTTTCCAGGGAAGGCCTGTTCATAGTGATCAGCACCGTGGGCTCGCTTACCACCGGAGAGCTGATGGGGTTATCTGCAATAGTCACCCCGCAGTTGGCTGTGCCTCCCCTCATTTCAGGGCCGTATGAGGGTATCCAGGCCACATGTCTGCCTTCCACCATTCCCGAGTAGGCCAGGAGCTGGCCGGTGGAAAGCACTCCCTGACCGCCGAAGCCCGCGATAAGTATCCCTTCGTACATCTATATCACCTCCGCAGGCCTTTTAAATTCTCCCAGAGGATAATACACAAGCATATTATCTTCCAGCCACTTGAGGGCTTTAAGGGGGGGCAGGCCCCAGTTGGTGGGGCATGCTGAAAGGACCTCCACCATGGAGAAGCCCAGCCCGGCCACCTGCACCTCAAACGCCTTCTTAATGGCTTTCCTGGCTCTGGTGACATTGGCCGGGTTGTGCAGGGACACCCTGGCAGCGTAGGCTGTGCCGTCAAGCACGGACAGCATTTCGCTCATTCTTACCGGGCTCCCGTTTAATTTGTGGTCTCTGCCGAAGGGTGTGGTGGTGGTCTTCTGGCCCAGCAGCGAGGTGGGGGCCATCTGCCCACCGGTCATGGCGTAAACGGCATTGTTTATAAAAATCACTGTGAAATTTTCGCCCCGGGCCGCAGCGTGCACGATTTCACCGGTTCCTATGGCGGCCAGGTCGCCGTCTCCCTGGTAGGTGAAAACCACCCGGTCGGACAGCACTCTCTTTATGCCCGTGGCCACCGCCGGGGCCCTGCCATGGGAGGCCTGATAGGCATCACAGTCAAAATATTCATAGCAGAAAACAGAGCACCCCACCGGCGCCACAGCTATTGTTTTTTCAAAAATATCAAGCTCGTCAATTACTTCCGCCACCAGCCGGTGAGCTATGCCGTGGGTGCAGCCCGGGCAGTAGTGAAAGGGCATGTCTTTCAATGATTTGGGCCTTTGGAACACCTTTTTCACTAAGCTGCACCCCCGTTAAGTATTTTCTTTACTTCATTGTATATATCCCTGGCCACCGGTATCATTCCGCCCGCCCGGCCGTAAAAAAACACCGGCTTTTTGCCGTTGGCCGAAAGCTTTACGTCTTCAATCATTTGTCCCATGTTCATCTCCACCGTAAGGAAAGATTTGACACTTTCTATAAGCCCGTTGATGCCTTTTTCAGGGAAGGGCCACAGTGTAATGGGGCGGAGCAGGCCTACCGGAAGCCCCTCCTCCCTGCAAATATCCACAACGGACTTGCATATCCTGGCCGAGGTTCCGAAGGCCACCAGCACCATTTCGGCCCCTTCGGTGCGGTATTCCTCCCAGCGCTGCTCAGCCTCCTTTATCCCGGAGTATTTTTTATCCAGTTTTAAGTTGTGTGCCTCGCAGTTTTCCGGGACAATATATAGCGAATTGATCAGTTTCTTTTCTTTCCCCTTTAACCTTCCGGTGGCGGCCCAGGGCTTTTCCGGCAGCTCCGCCTTCCTTTCGGCTCCTATTTCAACGGGTTCCATCATCTGTCCCAGCACTCCGTCACCCATAAGCATCACCGGGTTCCTGTATTTGTCCGACAGGTCAAAGGCGTCCTGCATCAAATCTATTATCTCCTGCACTGAGGCCGGAGCTAAAACTATAAGCCTGTAATCACCATGACCGCCGCCCTTGGTGGCCTGGAAATAGTCCGACTGGGCCGGGGCAATATTGCCCAGGCCGGGGCCTCCCCGGATCATGTTAACTATAACGCAGGGAAGCTCGGCGCCCGCCAGGTAGGATATACCCTCCTGCATAAGGCTGATGCCGGGGCCTGAAGAAGAAGTCATCACCCTGGCGCCGGCGCCGGCGGCTCCAAATACCATGTTGATTGAGGCAACTTCACTTTCGGCCTGCAGGTACAGCCCGCCCACCTCCGGCATTCTTTTGGCCAGATAGTGGGGCAGTTCGCTCTGTGGAGTTATCGGGTATCCGAAAAAATAGCGGCAGCCTGCTCTTACAGCGCCTTCGCCAATAGCTTCGTTGCCTTTCATCAGAATTTTAGCCAACCTTTTTGTCCTCCTTCTCCACCTCTATAACCATGTCCGGGCACATCATGGCGCAGGTGGCGCAGCCCGTGCACTTCTCTATTTCGACTACGGCGGCCGGATGAAATCCCATGGCGTTAATATGATCAGCCATAACCACTAACCCTTTGGGACAGAAATTTTTACAAAGCTCACAGCCTTTGCACCTGTCCTCCCTGAAAGTAACCCTGGGCAATGACCCTCTCTCCTTCCTGTTTGAAGAATTGACATTTTGCTGCCCATTTGGCATATGACTAACAAACTCGGAAAGAAACCATTTTACTGCCTCCGCCACGGTGGTTCCATATAGGTATCTATGGGAAAGATCTCTGATTCACCCCTGAAAAGATCCTTTACCTTACTATGTATTTTCCTTCTCACCACGGTGAAAAGCACCGGTATGCCCACCAGGTCAGATACTGCCGATACTATCCGGTATCCTGCCAAAACTGTGTCCGGGCCGGTCTCCAGCCCAAGATTAGTATTGCAGACAAGGCCCCCTGCCTGCAGTCCCGAGACCCTCTCTATGCTGCGCAGGTATTTTATAATACCCTCAGTGTCTCCGGTAAACGGCCTGCAGGTGTTAACCACAAAAATCATTAAAAAATCCTCGGGCATCAGCAGATCCCTGTACCTCCCCAGGGCCGCCGCCCCGACATCATCACCGCCCACATCGAAAATTCCTGTGCACTGACGGTTTTCAATGACTCCCTTTATAGCCGGGGACAGGGCGGGCAGATCTGCAAAGGCCAGGTCTCCCAGTGGAGATATAACCTGCAGGCCCATTCCCTCAAGAGTGTTTCTTACCAGCCTGGTGCGGAAGTACGGATTAATAATATCAAGGTCCGCCAGGAATGATTTTTTCCCCCGGCGGGCCGTTTGCAGCGCCAGATTTATGGCTGTTTCCGTTTTCCCGCTGCCCAGATTGCCTGTAATAATGCTTATTCTTTTCAGCCGGTGCATACTGATTGTCTCCACAAAATCAATGCCTATGTTCCTGGCAATATTTAGATCAATTTTTTTTTCGACGGAGGAAGTTTGAATTCCTTTGACTGTTTAGCCATTTACAACATATATAAATTATGATCTTTTATTTTCTGTTCCTGCCCAGCATGTCTATATAATTGAGCATTCTGTTGGAGGCTATTATACCGGTCAGAGAATACTTTTCGGAAATGATATTGACGGCTGCCAGGGCCAGCAGATACACAGCCTTTGTCTCCACGCTGAAAAGCCATACCACTGACAGGCCCATAACAGCCCCCAGGGCGTTTGCCCCGGCATCGCCCATCATGGCCCTTCCCTTCAGGTCGGCCGGCAGATATGCCGCCAGGCTTCCGGCGGTAAGGGCTAAAAAAACAACCGGGGGACTTGAGCTGAACAAAATAATAAGCACCGCTGCCGAAGCAAGGTATACCTTCCCCGCCCGCCCCGGCCTGAGGTCCAGCAGGTTGAAGGTATTAACAGACAGTGCCAGCGCCAGTGCGTCCAGAGGTATCATAATCAGGCTGCCTGACTCGGCATAGATTAAAACAGCTATGTATAATGCCGCCAATCCTCCCCCCAAGGCCTTCACAGCCCCGGTGGTGGGCCTTCCCTCAATAAGACTTTTAATATGGCCTTTAAATCCCCTGCTTTTTTGTTCACCCCAGCAGTCATCCATAAGCCCGAGCAGTGTGTAGACAATTAGGGTGAGAAGAAATATGGCTGATTTTTCTATTAAGCGGCCGGAAAGAGCAAATAAGAATAAAGGGGAGACTGCCAGGGCGCCCAAAGAAAAAATAACCCCGGCTCCGGCAGGTATTTCCTTTCCGAGGTAATTTTTCCTGCAGAAGCCCGCACTGGTTATTATATCCAGCATACTTTTATTTATAATACTTACGGCCCCATATCCCGCGGCCGTTAAAACTGCCGCTGCCGCCGCTGTATAAAAATCTCCCAAAGTATTTAATCACCCGCACCATCTGTAATGCTAAAAACAATGTTCCGGCAACATGCATGAACTGCCTTCCCCTGTGCAGAATTCCCTTGACATCTCTTCCCGTCTCCCGGTGAAACATTTCCACCGGGACTTCTATGATGCTGTATCCTCTCCTGGCCGCCTTCAGGGTCAGGTCCACCTCAACTCCGAACCCACCGGCCAGAGGAATTGAGTCAAAGTACAGCGCTGACTTCATGGCCCTCTGCCCGGATAGGGGGGCATCCATGTAAATACCGGTAAAATGCCTTATTCCTGCCCTGGCCAGCCCTTTTACCATACCAAAGCCGGCTTTTCCGGCTCCCTGGGGAAAAACTGCCACAGTCATATCAGCCCTCCCCGCGAGAACAGGCTCAACAAGCTTTTCTGCGCCGGCCGCGCTTTTTCCCAGGTCTGCATCCAGCAGGAGCAGAACATCACCACTTATATAATTGGACCCCATATTAAGGGCGCCGCCCTTGCCCAGGTTTTTGCCCGCCGACACTACCATCGCCCCACAGTCTTCAGCAATGGAGGCAGTCCTGTCCCATGAACCGTCATCTATTACTATTACCTGCCCAACTCCACCTATGGCCAGGGCTGCTGTTACAGTGTCACCTATGGTGCTTTCCTCGTTTAAGGCAGGTATCAGCACCGTCACCCTTTTACCTTGCATTTACTTCAACTCCGCAATCAATGTCCGGCAGCATCTTTTGAGCGGTGGACTTTATCCCGTAACTGCCCGGCCTTCCCTCAATGGCGTATACCAGCGCCACCAGCCCCGGCACAGTATCAATATTGTCAACAGTAGTAAGCTTTTTTTTCTGGTATAAATCCATATGTGAAACAGGAACGCTGCTTTCCTCCACCCCGAATACCTTTATATTGGCAGATAAAAAATAGTCTATCATTTCACTGTCCAGGCTTTCGGTCCTGCTGCCGCCCCTTTCCCGGCCGCCTCCTATCAATACAACATCGGTTATCCCGCCTCCATACTCCCCTTCTTTTTTAATGGGCTTATCCGCCAGCACATCTACCACCGCCATGTCTCCTGTTAAAACCGCCCTGGAGACCTCCCGGCCTATTTTATAGGGTGTCCCTGCTTCAGCGGATACATTATTACCTGTGCCCCGGGAGATTTTTTCCTGGTTAAGCTCTAGGCCCCCCAGCAGTGTAACCGACTGTATACCGGCGCCGGCAGATTTAAGAGTTTCCGTAAGCTCTACCGGCACGGAAAAACCGTTAAGATCAATAACAGCTATGTTTCTATTCTTTAATCTGCCTGAAATAAGCGCCGGCAGAACCTGTTTCTCAAATTTGTCCTGTAGGCTGTCCTGCATCTCAAGCGATCCAATCCGGGCCTTTAAGGAATTGTTGTTCTTTTTCAATATATCCAGCTGTGACTCCAGTCTTGAAGTCAGCTGCTGCTGACTTTTAGCCAGTGAATCCTCCCAGGGCACCGCACAGCCTATAAGCATACCCAGTCCCAGCGCCAGAAAAACCGCCACCAGCGAGGCTAAATGGTATTTAAGATTTATGAACATTGGCTTACCTCCCCGGTCTGCTTAAATACCCAGGTAAAACCGGAACTGCAGATACAAGAGCCTTATTATTTCCCGGACGGGTGGAGAAAGAAGCATAACCATAATAGCCGGTATAAGCGCTGCCAGGGCGATTTGAGCCAGCTGACGGGCCTTAACCCTGCTTTTGTACAGCTTGCTCACTCCCCTGGCGTCCACCAGTTTATATCCCACTCTAAGCCTGACCAGAAAAGTGCTGGCCATTCCTTTTCTGCCCTTGTCAAGAAAATCAAAAATATTGGAGTGGGAGCCTACCAGTACAATAAGTTCGGCCCCCTTTTCGTGGGCCAGCAGCATGGCAATATCCTCACTGGTCCCCGGGGCGCTGAAAAGTTTTGACTCCAGGCCCAGACTTTTTACCCTGTCTAGCCCCGGCGATTTCCCGTCCCTGTATGCGTGAGAAATAAGCTCGGCGCCGCAAAAAAGTGTGTCGTCACCGACGCTGTCCATATCCCCGATAATTATATCCGGAGAATACCCCAGCTCCCTCAGCGCGTCGGCCCCGCCGTCAACACCTAAAAGTACCGGCTTTACTTCGTCTATATAATGTCTTATGGCCTTGAGGTCATTTCTGAAATCCCGGCCCCTAATCACTATAAGCACGTGTTTTCCAGCCATAGAGGTTTTTATGTCGGGTATTTTGCAGACGCCGCTGACCAGTTCCATTTCATTGCGGGCATGTTCCAGGGTGTTGCAGACAAAATCGTGTATAAGGCTGTGCATGTTGCCTTTAAGGGATTCTATTTTATTATTTATCTGTTCTATGCCCAGTATGCTGCCCGAAGCCGCCACCCTATTCCTACAAACCACCTGTTCTCCTGAAATTTCTATTATATCACCGTCCAATATATTTACCATTATATCCCTGCCCACATTATCCAGCAGTAGAATCCCGGAGGAAACCAGAATAAGGGGCCCTCCGTTTGGATAGCTGTCGCTCATGGAAGGTGAAGCATTTATAACTGCTTTTACCCGGGCCTCGGCAAGATTATGGGCGGCCAGGTCGTCCAGTTCCCTGTGGTCTATGATAGCTATATCGCCGGGATTAAGGCGTTTAACCAGCGCCTTGGTAATCCCGCCCACCCTGGCGGTACCCCGTATGACCATTTTCTCCCCCTCCATATTACCTATAGTTTGAAGAAAAATAGTCTAATTATGCCATATAAATAAAAAAACTGGCCTGAGCCAGTTTTTTTTTATAAACTGTTTAGCTTACCTTGGTCTCTATCCGAAGCTTGTCCGCCACCATGGCGATGAATTCGGAGTTGGTGGGCTTGCCGCGCTCCAGGTTGATGGTGTAGCCGAAGAACTTGGTCATCATCTCCACATTGCCCCGGTCCCAGGCCAGCTCGATGGCGTGGCGGATGGCTCTTTCCACTCTGCTGGGGGTAGTCTGGTATTTTTGAGCAATCATGGGATAAAGCTCTTTTGTGACGGCGCCCAGCAGGTTGATTTCGTTTATTACCATCAGTATGGCGTCCCTGAGATAATGGTAGCCCTTTATGTGGGCCGGCACACCCATTTCATGTATTATATTTGTTACCGCAACATCGAGATTTTTGGGCTTTACTGCGGAAATATACTGGTTGGGGTTTATACCTTCCGACAGCTGCCTTATTCTTGACGCCAGCACAGAAAAGTCAAAAGGCTTCAGTATGTAGTAATCAGCACCCAGTTCCACTGCTCTTTGGGTAACGGTTTCCTGTCCGAAGGCCGTTAGCATGATGACTCTGGGCCTGTTGGGGATATACCCGGTGGATAGTTTCTCCAGCACGCCGATGCCGTCAAGATGCGGCATAATAATATCCAGTACAATTATATCGGGGGCGTTTTTTTCAATTAGTTCCAAGGCCTCGATACCATTATTGGTG
>JAMCVT010000098.1 GCA_023475565.1 Actinomycetota bacterium | reverse complement strand
GTGACCGGTGAGCTGGTGCAGGGCGGCTATTCCCCGGAAACCACGGTATACGTGGTGGAAAAGGCTTCCTGGCCTGACCAGAGAGTAATAAAAGGCAATCTGGGAAATATCGCGGATATGGTCAGGGAGGCGGGCATTAAGCGTCAGGCCCTCATAATGGTGGGAGAGGTCTTCGGGGAGGAGTATTCCCGCTCAAAGCTGTATGACCGGGGGTTTTCCCATGGCTTCAGGGAGAGTTCCCCATGAGAATTGCCGTTATTGCCGTTACGGAAAGGGGGGCCGGTCTGGGTGTCAGAGTAGCCTTAATACTCAGGGAGTCCGGCCACGATGCTCAGGTGTTTACCGTTCCCGGGGCGGCCTTCGAAATGGATGGGGCCGCCAGGCTGCAGGGCCCGCTGGGGCGGGAAATGGGAGGACTTTTTAAACATTACCGGGGGCTGGTGATGATTATGGCCCTGGGGATAGTGGTCCGCACCATAGCCCCCCACATTGGTGACAAGAGAAGCGACCCGGCGGTGGTGGCCATGGATGAAAGGGGCACCCACGTCATAAGTGTATTAAGCGGGCACACCGGGGGGGCCAATGACCTGGCCAGGCTGATTGCACGGCATACCGGGGCCGGGGCGGTGATTACGACAGCCACGGATGTAATGGGCGCCCCGGCGGTGGATGTGCTGGCCAGGGACTTTAAGCTGCAGCCCGAGCCGGCAGGGTCGGTAAAAAAGATAAACGGCGCCCTGGCCAGGGGAGAAAAGTTGTACTGGTACAGTGAGTACCACCTTCCCCTGGAAGAATCCGCCTACCTGGTGCCGAGGCCCTGGGAAACCCTGGGTGGGGAAAGCTCCGGGTGGAGGGCTGTGGTTACCGGAAGGAATGATGTGGCAGCGGAAGACGGTGACATACTGCTGAGGCCCCGCAATCTTGTGGCCGGGGTGGGCTGTAAAAAAGGCGCTGCTTCCTCCGCTATATTAAGAGAAGTAAAGAAAGCCCTGGCTGAGGCCGGAAGAAGCCTGCTGTGCCTTAAGGCACTGGCCACCATAGACAAAAAATCCTCTGAGGAAGGGATTATAGAGGCGGCGGAGGAGCTGAAGGTTCCGCTGCTGGTCTTTAATAGTGAGGATATCAATAAGGCCATAGAGGATCTGGGCCTTCAGAAATCAGAATTCGTAACTGGCAAGATGGGGGTGGGTGGAGTATGCGAACCGGCGGCAATGCTGGCATGCCGGAAAGGAATACTTCTGGCAGGAAAAATAAAGGGGCCGGGGGTAACGGTGGCGCTGGCCGAGGAAAAATCCGGGTGGTGGGAATAGGGCCGGGATCGGTGGACCTGATGAGCCCCAGGGCACTGGAGTCCCTAAGTAAAGCCAGTGTAATAGTAGGCTATAAGACATATATTGATCTTCTGGGAGATCTGGTGGAGGGCAAGGAGGTAATCAGCACCGGCATGACCAGGGAGATTGAAAGAAGCGCCGCCGCTATAGAAAGGGCCTGCGCCGGGTATGACGTGGCCTTTGTATCCAGCGGCGACCCGGGGGTTTACGGGATGGCCGGGCTGGTGCTGGAGATGGCTGACCGGGACCAGTTGTCCGGTAAAATAGATATAGAGATAATACCCGGCATCACTTCAGCCACTGCCTCTGCGGCCAGGCTGGGGGCGCCGCTTATGCACGACTTTACTGTTATAAGCCTGAGCGACCTGCTGACCCCGTGGGAGACCATTGAAAAAAGGCTCAGGGCGGCCGCCGGGGGCGATTTCGTGGTGGTGCTGTACAACCCGGCCAGCCACCGGAGGGTAGATCAGATAACCAGGGCCAGGGAAATACTGCTGGAGCACAAATCCCCGGGAACACCGGTGGGAATAGTGCGCAACGCCGACCGTGAAGACGAGGAAGTGGTCATAACCGACCTGGACAATATGCTTAAATATAATATAGATATGCTCTCCACAGTTATAGTGGGGAACAGCGCCACAAAAAGACTGGGAGACTTTATGGTCACTCCCAGGGGCTACCGTATATGATCCTGATTATCGGCGGCACATCGGACTCCCGGGCCATAGCCGGGGAACTTGCCAAAAAGGGAGCGGCGGTGCTGGTCAGCACGGCCACCGGCCATGGGGCCGGACTGGCTGCCGGAAGCGGAATTGAGGTGGTACAGGGAAGACTTGACCGGGATCAGTTAAGGGTCCTTATGGCGGCAAGGGGCATAAAAGTGCTGGTGGACTCATCGCACCCTTACGCCGAGATGGTGAGCCGGAACGCTGCGGCGGCGTGCGGTGCTTCAGGCATTCCGTATATAAGGTACTCACGGCCCGGGGAGGAGATTCCCCGCAGCCCGCTGGTTGAGACGGTGGACAGCTACGCCGGGGCAGCCGCCAGGGCCTGCGCAGCCGGAAATACAATAATTGCAGCCACCGGGGGAAAAACTGCCGGTGTATTCGCGGAAGTGGCGTCCGGAAAGGGTAAAAGGATTATATTCAGGGTCATACCTGACCCGAAAACCATAAAAAGATTGATCAATCTGGGGGTTGCGCCGGGGGATATTGTGGCTATGCAGGGTCCCTTCAGCGAGGAAATGAACACAGCGCTGATCAGGCACTACCGGGCTGACGTAATGGTAACCAAGGAAAGCGGTTCTGCCGGGGGATTCATGGAAAAGGTCCGGGCGGCGGAAAAAACAGGGGTGCTTTTAATAGTTGTGAGAAGGCCTCCGGAGACTGAAGGGGCGGTTTGTACTGTAGATCAGGCTGTCAGGCTGGCCCTTGGCTATATGAATGACTAACAGCTATGTGAGGTGCATTGATGAAAACCGGGATTATTTTACTCAGTCACGGCAGCCGGTCTCCCGAGGCCCAGGTGACTGTGCAGGAACTGCTGGAAATGGTCAGGGGAAAAAGCAATTATGACTTTGTAGCGGGGGCGGCCCTCCAGTTCAATCAGCCCGACCTTCCTGCGGCTCTGGCTGAAACAGTGTCAGCGGGAGTGGAAAGGATTATTGTGGCGCCGATATTTCTCTACATGGGGCTGCACATGAAGGAGGACATCCCGGAGATATTGGAGGAAGAGAGGAAAAAGTACCCCGGAGTGGATATAGTGATGACCAGGAATATAGGGGCGGATAAAAAGCTGGCTGAGATAGTCCTGGACAGGATTGGGGAGGTAGTCTGAAACCTTGAATTTTATTGTTGATCCCAGGGAAATAGAAAAAAAAAGCATGTCGATAATAGAAGAGAGCCTTCCCCGGCTTAAAGCTATGGATTTTCGGGAAAGAGAGATTGTCAAAAGAGTAATACACACCACCGGAGACCTGGGCTGCATTGACCTGGTCAATATTTCTCCGGGGGCCGTTGAGGCCGGGCTGGAGGCTATAAGGAAGGGGAGGGCTATACTTACCGATGTAAACATGCTCAAAACAGGACTTATCGCTGACCGGATGAGCAACTTCGGGGTAAGCGCCCACTGCCTGATAAGCCATCCGGAGGTAATTGCCGAGGCCGGGAGTACCGGGCAGACAAGGGCCATGGTGGCCGTGAGGAAGGGGGCCGCCCTGGCCGAGGGCGGTATTATTGCCGTGGGCAATGCCCCCACCGCACTTTTTGAGATCTGCAGAATGATCAGAGAGGGTGAGGCCGGCCCGGCACTGGTGGTGGGGACTCCGGTGGGCTTTGTGGGGGCGGCGGAATCCAAGGAAATGCTGATGGAGGCAGGAATATGCCATATAACCATGCCCGGCACCAGGGGAGGCAGCACGGTGGCCGCAGCCATAATAAACGCACTTCTTATACAGGCGTAAAACAAAAAGACTTTATTTATAGCCACGGAGGTTGCAAAATCTTTGCACGCCAGTCTTAAAGTTCATAGTTTAGCCGCCCATTAATAAAGGGGCGGTTTTTTATCGTTCAGGAAAGGAATGCCTTCACACCATTCTGAATTCTGTCCTGAAAACATCTCGGGTCTTTTTTGCCACAGAGGACACAGAGATCACAGAGAATTAGCTAACAGGCACTACTTTGATGCAAGAGGTAGATAGTTCGGAAACCTCTGTCAGCCGTCTCCAGTATATTTAATAAAATTTTTTAGCATTCAAGCAGGGCTAAAACCTCTGTGTCCTCTGTGGCTTAAAAAGGACCCCAATTTTCATTCTCCTTGGTGGCTGCTTTGGGCAGCCAGGGAGTCTGAATTCTGAATTCCGCCGCCTGCCAGGCGGTTTTTTTATTGTGGAGGAAAATAATAACAAAAAATTGTGACAGACAGTCTGCCGGGACTTCAATATAAATAGTTTTTTGACAGTATTATAAAAAAACAGCAGTCTCCGGGCAGATTTAAAACCACGGTAATGCTTATGACCAGCGGATGGTAGTAAAAAGACAAAATTCTTATAATCTTTGTGCAAATATATGGTAAATTATGGTATGTATATGGGCTTATAAATAGTTAAAACTATAGATTGGGAGAAAGGAGGAAGTATGAGTACCAGCTTTACCAGGGCTGCTTCCGTGATTGGCCTGCTGGCGGTTTTGTGGATATGCGTAATGGGGGCGGCATCCGGGGAAGAAAAGGTGGAATGCACAGGCCAGACACCTGAAAACAAAGAAATTGTCTACTATACAGTGCAAAAAGGGGACACTCTCTGTGGAATAGCAGAATCATCAGGGTCGCATTTAGAGACAATATTAAAAGCCAACAGAATTTCAAATACTATTATTCACCCAGGGCAGGTTCTACTGATACCCGGCCGGGAACCTGACTATGAAATGGCCCTGTCAAGGGGATTTTCAAGGGAGGATGTGCTGCTGCTGGCCAGAGCCATCCATGCGGAGGCCAGGGGTGAGACTTTTACCGGTCAGGTGGCTGTTGGCGCTGTTATTGTTAACAGGATAAAAAGCGGTCATTTCCCCAGGACGGTCAGGGAAGTGATAATGCAGAACAGGGAAGGGACATACCAGTTCACACCGGTCCAGGACGGCAGTATAAATCTTAACCCGGACGATACAGCTGTATACGCTGCTATACAGGCCATAGCCGGGCAGGATCCCACCAGTGGGGCACTGTACTTTTACAACCCTGAGACTGCAACCGACAGATGGATAAGATCTCTTCCAGTGGCTGCCCGCATAGGGAACCATGTGTTTGCCAAAAGGTCATAAAACCAGCTGGTATTAAATAGAAAAGGAGGGGCCGAAATTGATTCGGCCTCTCCTTATTTATATGTAAAAAATGCCTGCACCATCATGAGGAAGCTCTCTACCTGTCAATTTTTAAGGCAATGTCCCTGACCACAACATTTACTGCCTTTATGGAAAGGCCGGTCATGTACTCAACCCTCTCCTTAACCACTGTCTGTATCTTTTTGGAGACCCCGGGCAGATAGGTTGCGTAATAGAGCACCGGTAAAATTTCGATGACAATGCCGTCTTCTTCAGTCTGCATAACATGGATCCGGCCTGGATTTTTAACCCCTGAGACCTGGCTGGCGGTGAGGGACACTATGGCTGTAATGGCTCCCTCTGAAATGGTCAGCCTGCCGTAAAAGGTAAAGGTGGGCCTGACCACAGCCTGCTCCATCCATGTTCTGGCCTGGGAGAACTTGTCCCGGTCTTTTTTAATTAATATTTTCAGCGGCTCTATAAGGGTTCCGGGAAAACTTTTTCTGACCTCCATGGTGGGAGCCGGAATAACATGCCTGGAAAAGCGGGTGCGGTTTATGCGGGCCTTTTTTATATCTTCAGGGCTGGCGACCTCATTAATATCGATAACCCTTGTTATTTCAGGCAGACCAAGAGTTAAAGCTATTCTCTGAGCCATTTCCACCGAGGTGCCGAGAATGAGCACACCTTTTGGATCGTTGGCCCGCAGAGATTTTTTGGCTATATCGGCCAGATCGGGGTTAAGAAAAAGAGCGGCCTTGATAGCCCCTATCCGGGTGGGCTGTTTCTTGGCCGTGTGTCCCACCAGTATCTGGTCGCCTTTTATTATAAGTCCATCATCTATTATTATGTCGGACCCGGTCTGGTGTGCCACCATAATGGCCCTGTGGCTCTTGCCGGTCCCGCTGGGACCAACGAGCGCGTATACTTTCACTCCGCTTACCTCCGGCGCTACACTTACTAACAACTTTTCGACTCCTCTCGCATATTTCCTCTAAATGCTATAAAACGAAACAGGATAAATACTGGTTAGGGTTATAATATATTTATGGCTGCTGTCATTATAATAACCATTATTTAGAAAAAAACGTATAATTAAATGCATTTAATTAAAACAGCGCTAACAGGATTTTAAAGGTAATCCGGAGAAACAAAAGAAAACTATATTGGTACTGGAGGTAATGTTCCTTAATATGTCTAGGGAAATGGCAGCCCTGGTGGCCGGAAGCCTGGGAATCAGCAGAGCGGAAAACCTCCTGGTGAAAAATATAAAATCGCTGGGCAGGGTTGAAAGAAAACTTTATTTTCAGGATATAAAGCCCCGGGAAAAAGAAATAAAGGAATTCATTTCCCGATATTGTTCGGGGCCCGGGGACGGAGGCAGGGAGGATGTTATTAAAAAAACGGTGGACAGCCTTCTGGAAAAGAAAGGAGACCCGGACCTGGTAGACAGCATGGTAATGGATGTGCTGGGCAGGTTAAATATTTATCAAAGCCTCCGGGAAAGGTCGGAAAGCGAGGGCATTAAACTAAGCGCCATGACCAGCTTTGGCGGTCTTTCCATGGTATTGTTCACAGTGGTTATAGTTACCGCCATAGTGCTTTATATGATAAACAGATGAAAGCCGACTGCTTAACTAAGTCCGGCGGGGAGAAAAAATGTGTAATCCGGTCAATGCATACCAGGAAGCTGTAAAAAGGTTTGCCCAAATAGACCCGGTGGATGCTGCCGCAAGGGCCGGGGCAGACTATGACGGGCTGAATAAAAGGTTTGAAATCACATACCTGGGAAAGAATTACAGGGTGGACCTGGCAGGCAGGGTGTGGCAGGCCGACAAACCCGGAGAAGAGGTTCCTTTTAATGACCGGACTATTATAGTTCAGTACCTCTGTGAGGCCTCCGGACTGCCCCCCCGGGGCACCTGGCTATCCTTTCTGGAACTGCCTGACGGCGGTCACCACTATGTTCCCTTTCAAACCGACGCCACCGGGCCCCTGGCCGAAATGTTCGGCGGCAGTCCCGGCAAGTTTTCGGCGGCTGCGGAACAGTACGGGGGTAAGCCTATTAAACTGGGAGATTACTCATTTTATATACCGGCCCTGCCAAAGCTGCCCCTGGCTGTGGTACTATGGGAAGGTGATGAGGAATTTGCGGCCAGGAGCACCATATTGTTCGATTCTGTGTCTCCCGCCCACCTGACCACGGCTGCCCTGTGGATACTGGGAGTGGAACTGGCACGAAAAATGATTGCCTGCCGGGATGAACAAAAAGGCAGAGAAATGGCTATTACCTGGCTGGAGGGGGTGAAGGGCAATTAAAAAGAAATATTTTAATGCTTTTCTGACAAAATTTTTATTATACGCTCCTGTGGTGGGACTGGTACTGCCCATTTTAGGCGGAGTCGACACATCCCACGCTATTTTTATCGCGGCACTGGCCGCACTGGCCTCTTTTCTGACGGCCGATCTGGTTGTCTATCCCAGATACGGGAATATGCTGTCCATAGTGGTTGATGTGCTGATATCCGCAGTAGTTCTGGTGGAATTGACCTTGCTTTTTAATTTCAAGGTTCCGGTGTATGCCTATATAACCTCTCTGGCTCTATTGGCCGGCGGTGAGTGGTATTTCCACAGTTACCTGGGAAGAGTTCTCTTTCCCGGGAGGCGGAGATGAGCCGGTAAGCCGGAGGTGCATTACCGACTGGCCGGAGAAATCGGGGATACATTCCCCGAGGGTCTCCGACCGGAGGTATCACCAGATTTATGATATCCTGTAAATCCAGTTCAGCCCGTTATTGTTATCCCAATTTTGGGCCGTGTCCCTGAAGCAGAAGTTAAGCTGGCTGTCCTGCATGGCTAAAGAGGCTTCCCAGCCATCGAAGGTTTTGTTCATTTCCTGATTGTCAACTTCTTTCCAGCCCTCCTGCTCACCGAAACCGAAATGCATTAATATGCCTGCGGCCCCGGATTCGGCCAGAAGTCCTTTGTATCTTATTTTTACCTCCCTGCCGCTCTCGGACATGGGCTGGACGCTCACACCATGGATTTCCTGTGAAAATTGGAATGGCTTTATAGATTTCATATAGTTATTACCTCCATGATAGATATTTTTAATATCTTTAGCTGAAATCCACTATGAAATAAGTGGCTATATTTCACAGCACTGCAGAAAATTAATAGTATTAGTTTTAAATGTCAAGGAAGGAAGGATGTATAAGGTGAAATCCGGAGAATTAAAATTTGATATCCAGAGTATCTGGGAACTGCTTCTACTGGGCGGTGCTTGCCAGGTGGGCCTTTTTGAGGCGCTTAAGACGGGCCACCTGCCTCTGGAGACACTGGCTGACAGAACCGGATCGGAATTAAGGAGCCTTTGGACTGTGGTGGAAGCCCTTATTGAGGCAGGGTACCTTGTCAGGGAGGGCGCCGGGGTGGGAATAGATCCGGGGGTGGCTGAAATGCTGTACGACCGGGGCAGCCCGAGATACACAGGCTTTTCTTTCATGCACGGGTATGACCTGTGCCGGAGATGGATAGATCTGCCTGACGTGATAAAGACCGGGAAGCCTGTTAAGCGCGAAAGAAAAGGTGAGGATATAAGAAATTTCATAGCTTCCATGGCCGGAAGCGCCAGGCAGAACGGGCCGCTTATCGCTGCGGAATGCCTTCAGGGCCTGGGCAGTGATCCCGGAGTGCTGGACGCCGGAGGGGGGCCCCTGACCTACGCCAGGGCATTTGCCGGGCTGGGGGCGAGGGTGACTGTATTTGACCTCCCGGAGGTAGTGGAAATGACCAGGTTTCATTTGGAAGAGAATGAGACAATTGTAATGGTGCCGGGGGATATGACGGTGAGCCTTCCCGAAGGCCCATATGACCTGGTTTACCTTGGCAACGTGTGCCATATTTTTGATGGCGCGGAAAACAGTAAAATAATGCAGAGGGCCTATAAAGTGATCAGGCCCGGAGGGCGTATAGCCATCCAGGACTTTGTAAGGGGCGTAAGCCCAAGGGGAGCGCTTTTTGCCGTAAACATGCTGATAAATACCCCTTCCGGAGGGGTCTGGTCAATGCAGCAGTACAGTGAGTGGCTGTCCGGGGCCGGCTTCGGGCAAATAAGCCTTAATAGCTACGGGGACAGGCAGCTGATTATGGCGGTGAAAGCTCTGTAGTATTTCTCTCAGGTCGGGAGACAGGAGATCCGGAGATGCACTGCTAATTAGCCTCTCCGGCCTGAGACCTTAAGTCAATATTGGTTTCAGGTAAAGTCTTCCTCTAAAGGGCCGCCCAGTGAGTTGAGCTGAAAGTCGGCCTCGCTGCTTACCGGGGGCTTGCTTTTTTCCTTTATGACCGCCGGCTGTTCGTTCCGGGACTGCAGCAGCACCTTGCTGAGCGGGTTTAAATCATCTTTTGGCATAATAACACCTCCGGATATAGCGTTCCCCGGTCAGGGAGATGTCATGTGGATTCATTTTCATAAATTTCATCGGCTTCCAGCCGGCCTGATTTGCTGGCCTCCACCGCCAGCCGGTCGCAGCGTGAGTTTAATTCATTGTCGGAGTGTCCCTTCACCCATACCCAGGTCACCCGGTGAGTCTTTAAAAGCTCAATAAGCTTTTTCCAGAGATCAATATTTTTGACCGGAGACCGGTCTCCTTTAACCCACCCGGCGGCCATCCACTTTTTAACCCAGCCCAGATTCAAGGCGTCAACTATGTATTTGCTGTCGCTGTACAGGGTAACGGAGCAGGGTTTTTTCAGCTCCTGGAGGCTTTTTATTACCGCAGTAAGCTCCATGCGGTTATTGGTGGTCAGGCGGTACCCACCCGCAATCTCCTTCACGCGGCTCCCGTATTTAAGAATGGCGCCGTACCCACCGGGCCCGGGATTACCGGAACAGGCGCCGTCGGTATATATTTCTACTGCGGGAATTTTATTTTCCATATAAATCACCGGCCCTCGCAAAGCTATGTAAAATTATACCACAGGCCCGGGAATAATAAAATTACAGATGCACCTCAGCAAAACTTCTCATGACTCCCCTGGTATAATAGACATCCAGGGCCTCCACCTGCGCAATTTCCATCTCGGGGTAGCGCAGGGCGGTGAGTTTCCCTCCCAGCACACAGCCCTGGTCAATATCAATGGTATTATTCCTTAATTCCGCCTCGGCCACAGGGGTGTGGCCGTAGACCACCAGGGCACTGCCCCTGTACTGGGAAGCCCAGTCCCTGCGCACCGGAAGCCCTTTTGCATCAACCTCCCCGGTGGTGTCCCCAAAAAGGCAGAAACGTCGTATTCTTCCGGACAGCCGGCCGATCATATTCTCTTTTATACCTGCGTGTGATACAACCAGCCTTCCCCGGTCAAGAATCAGATAGGGCGGAGCTTTCTTATAAATCTCCATAAACCGGCCGGCAAGGCTGTCTCTTCTTGATTTTTCAGACCTTTCAAGCTCCTCCAGGGTCCTTTCCAGCCCATGGCTTATTTTTATTTTCCGGCCCTGAAAATAGGAGTGAAGCTTACGGCAGTGATTGCCCGGGACATACAGCGCACTGCCGGATGATACCATGTTCAGAGCAAGCTCAATGCTGTCCAGGCAGCGGGGCCCCCTGTCCCCCAGGTCACCGGTGAAGACCGCCATACGGCCTGCCGGGTGGGTGTAGACATTATTTGCCTTACTGTATCCCAGCCTGTCCAGGAGCGTTTCCAGCTCATTACAGCAGCCGTGCACATCCCCTATTATGTCAAAGGGCCCCGACAGGGGAACTTCCACCGGAAGGGGGACAATTTCCACATTTATAGAGTCAAGTTCCTCCTCTTTTATGATGTATATGCTGTCAAAGTCCTCACCGTGGATACCGGCAAGGGTTCTGTCCAGCAGGCGCCGGTGAGATAAAAGCACCTTGGAGGGGACATTTCTGGCCCGGGAAAGATTCCTCTCACTGCACACCGCAAAAGGTATATCAAATATAATCAGCACCAGCTGAAAATCATGCTTTCTTCCAATGGTGATAAGCTCTCGCCTGGCCTTTGGGGTCAGGGCGGTGGAATCTGAAACAGTGAGCTTACCCAGTGACAGCCTTGAGTCTATTAAAAGTCTGAACACTTTAAAGGCCTTGCCTGATGCCGGCATATCCTCCTCACTGTCAGACACCATGGCCCTGCAGTGGTCCGATGAAACCACCTGGGTGGGCCTGAAATGGCGTGACGCGAAACTGGATTTGCCGCAGCCGGCAGAACCGCTTAAGACCACCAGGGATGTTTTGGGTATTTGAATTTTTTTCATTAATAAAGCACCTGCGCAGAACCGGATTTTAAATTATTATGCCTTGGGTGTACAAGGTCTAATAAATAAATACATATTTATTTTAGTACAAAAAAGGTTGTTTTTTACTTCAACTATAGTATAATGTGAAAAACGGCACAAGGTAATATGAAACGGAGGGATGCATTGTGTATAAAAAGGTTCTGGTGCCCCTTGACGGGTCGATAAGGGCCAACGTAGCCGCTGAGCACGCCATGGAACTGGCCAAAACCATGAATGCGGAAGTGATGTTTCTGCACGTGATACCAGCCCTTCCTCCATATGTTAACTCGTACAGTGACAGGCTGGGGGGAGCCTACCAGCAGATTAACGACGAACTGGAAACAACCGGCCGGGAGATAATGGATAAAGCTAGAAAGGAATACGAGAATAGTGGTGTTTCCCTGGAAGTCAAGGTCATCTGGGGCAATCCGGCCATGGAAATATGCAGGGAGTCCAAAGAGGGCAGATTCGACCTGATTATTATGGGCAGCCGGGGACTGGGAGAGATAAAGGGTTACCTGATGGGCAGCATCAGCAACAGGGTGGTAAGGCACGCATCCTGCCCGGTTCTTATCGTGAGATAATTTAATGACTGATTAATATTGTTTTTTGCAGTTATATATAATAAAATCTAATTTGTAATACATCGTGTACTCCGGCTCTATAAGGGCCGGTGCTTTGTTTTTTTGGTTTGGGTTTTTATTATGGAAAAAGAAGACATATGCCAGTAATCGGGGGTGCATTAATTGACAATACAAGAGGTTAGGGTGGTAAACCTGCCGGGTCTTCCTGACACAGTGGGAGAGGCTCTGCTCTACGATATTCGCAATACCCTCGGCATTAAGGACATCACCGGAGTAAGGACGGCCAAGGTATATCGCTTTGAAGGCATCGGCAGAGAGGCGGCCGGGGTAATCGCAGACCGGCTCCTTTCAGAAAAACTTTATCAGAGATTCAGCATAAATGAACCGGCTCTGGAGGGCGGAGAGGTTGTTGAGGTGGCCTACAAGCCGGGAGTGATGAACCCTGAGGCGGCCTCCATACTAAAGTCCGCCTCGGATCTGGGAGTGAAGGGACTGCAGGCTGCCGATTCCAGCAGGGAGTACGCCTTTTATGGCCCCGGGGCTGTCCCGGAAAACATTGCCAGGGTGCTCAAAAAGCTTCTGGTCAACGATACGGTGGAAAGGGTTGTGGATAGAAAACCAAAAACATTGATTATGGAGGGCCGCCCCGGGAGCACTGTAATTATACCCATAAGAAAGATGGACCACAGCCAGCTGATGGATTTGAGCAGAGACAAGCTTTTTCTGAATATAGACGAAATGCTTGTTATACAGCAGTATTTCACCGGGCTGGACAGGGACCCCACCGACTGCGAGGTGGAAACCCTGGCCCAGACCTGGTCGGAGCACTGCGGCCATAAAACCTTCAAGGCCGATCTGGTGGTTGACGGGCAAAGGAAGGTTCCGCTTTTAAAAAGGCTTCAGGAGGCCACCAAGAACTCCGCCCATCCTCTGGTGCTTTCTGCTTTTGTGGATAATTCCGGGGTAATGGCCTTTTACGACGGGTGGGCTATCTGCGGCAAGGTGGAGACCCATAACTCTCCTTCGGCCATTGAGCCCTACGGTGGGGCCATGACCGGAAGCGGAGGGGTTTTCAGAGATGTTATGGGCACCGGAAGGGGAGCCCGGGTGATAGTGTCCACCGACATGTTCTGCTTTGCTCCGCCCTGGATGGACACAGGGGAGGTGCCTCCCGGGTGCCTTCACCCCAAGTACCTTTTAAGAAAGGTAGTGGCCGGGGTCAGGGACTATGGAAACCGCATGGGCATCCCCACCAGCAACGGGTCCGTTCACTTTCACGGGGATTTCAGGGCCAAGCCCTCAGTAATAGTGGGGGCCTATGGAATAATGAGGGAGGAACTCTGCCGGAAAGGAAGGCCCGGCCCCGGCGACCTGGCCGTTGTTATCGGCGGGCGCACCGGAAGGGACGGCATACACGGAGCTACTTTTTCCAGCGGCGAAATGACCGACAGGACCATTGACGTTAATTCCAGCGCAGTGCAGATTGGTAATGCCATAGAGGAAAAAAGAGTGTCGGACGCCCTCCTGGAGGCCAGTGAGAGGGGCCTTATAAAGGCGGTCACCGACTGCGGGGCCGGGGGGTTTGGATCGGCCCTGGGTGAGATGGGCCAGGAGACCGGTGTGCAGGTGTGGCTGGAAAGGGCACCCCTCAAGTATCCGGGACTGAGCCCCTGGGAGATATGGCTTTCAGAAAGCCAGGAAAGAATGGTTATGGCGGTGACCCCGGAACACTGGGAAAAAGTATCGGCCATATGCCGCAGCTATAATGTTGAGGCCGTGGTGCTGGGCGCCTTCACCGGAGACAAAAGGCTTAAGGTTACCTACAGCGGTGAAACAGTCTGTGACCTGGATATGGATTTTCTACATGACGGGCTGCCCCAAAGGGTGCTGGAAGCCGGCTGGACAGCGCCGGAGCCTGGGAATGCCATGCCTGGGCCGCCCGGGGACTGGGCGGAGGCCTTTAGCAGGGTAATGGCCCACCCGGATGTATGTTCCAAGGAGCCCATTTTACGCTTGTACGACCATGGTGTGCAGGGCGCCAGCTCTCTGCCTCCCCTGGCCGGTGTGGATGGTGACGCCCCCAATGACGCAGTGGTGATTGCCCCGGTGTACGGGAGGGAGTTCGGAATGGTGGTAAGCCACGGGCTGAACCCGGCCCTTAATAACATCAATCCTTATTACGGCAGTGTCTGGGCCGCCGCCGAGGCAGTGTCAAACGCCGTGGCAGTGGGTGCAGGCCCGGAAAACCTGTGTCTTATAGATAATTTTATCTGGCCCTATCCCGACAGAGATTCCCTGGGGGCGCTGGATATGGCGGTGGATGCCTGCGCAGACTTTGTCAGGGCCACGGGAATGCCTTTTATATCAGGCAAGGACAGTCTGTCCAGCACCTACAGAAACAGCGACGGCACGCTGATAAAAATACCCCCGGTATTATGTGTTTCGGCCTTCGGAAGGATTGAAGACATTAAGAAGACTGTATCGGCTGATTTTAAAAAATGCGGATCGGTGCTGGCGCTGGTGGGTAAAAGGAACCCTGCGGAAATGGCCGGATCGGTGTACTGTAAGATTGCCGGGGCCGCCGGGACAAACCTGCCCAGAATCGATCTATCGGCCCTGAAGGGGGTTTTTACAGCTGTTCACACCGCCATAGCCGGTGGAAATGTGCTGGCCTGCCACGATATAAGCGAGGGCGGACTGGCTGCAGCCCTGGCGGAGATGTGTTTCGGCGGAGGGATGGGCTGTCTTGTGGATATGGGGGACAGTGATGTGCCCGAGGAATTCCTTTTTAACGAGACCGCCGGTAATTTCCTGGTTGAGGTGGAAAACGGAAAAAATCTGAAAGAGATCTTTGGCGGCGCGCCCTACAGGGTTATAGGCAAGACAATGCCTGACAGGATAATAAAAGTTTTGCGGGGAGAAAAAGTACTGTTCACGATAGAAACGGATTTACTCAGGGAAGCCTGGAAGAGGCCCATGAGGGAGGTGTTCGGCGCTTGAAGCCCAGGGTTTGCATTCTGAGAACAGACGGAACCAACTGCGACATGGAAACCCGCCACGCCTTTCAAATGGCGGGGGCCCAATGCAGTATGGTACATGTTAACCAGCTCAGGTCGGGGGAGGATAAGCTGTCGGACTACCAGATTATCGCCCTGCCCGGCGGGTTTTCCTATGGGGATGATGTTCATTCCGGAAAAATACTGGCTGTGGAGCTTACCTCCTTCCTGAAGGAAGGGCTGCAGGAATTTGTAGACAGCGGGAAGCCTGTGATAGGCATATGCAACGGCTTTCAGGTACTGGTCAGGACAGGGCTCCTGCCGGAAAGAAAAATGGGAGACATTCGCTGCACCCTGATGAACAACGACAGCGGCAGGTTTGAGTGCCGCTGGATAAACTTGAGGGTTGAAGAAAGCCGGTGTATATTCACCCGGGGAATGTCCGGCCAAACCATAAGCATTCAGGTGGCCCACGGGGAGGGCAAATTCTACGCCGGGCGGGAGCAGTTGGAACAGCTGGAGAAGGACGACCGGGTGGTTTTCAGGTACTCCACCGGGGACGGGGCTTCCACCATGGAATACCCCTACAACCCCAACGGGTCCTTAAATGCCATTGCCGGCATTTGCGACAGCACCGGCCTGGTGCTGGGCCTGATGCCTCACCCGGAAAGGTTTGTTTCGGTTTATCAGCACCCCAACTGGAGAAGGGGCGGCATAGATTATCCCCACGGGCTTCCTTTATTCAAAAATGCGGTGGACTACTGCCTGGGGATGTAAACTTTTTACGCTGGATTATGGGGGGAAGATGGGTTGATTATTAGAAAGGCCAGGATGTGCGACGTAGAGGAAGTCCACGCGCTGATCACTCATTATGCCGACAGGGGACTGATGCTGGCCAGGTCAAGGTCAATGCTTTACGAGGGCATCAGGGAGATAAGCATAGCCGAGGACCGGGGGAAACTGGTGGGTACCGGGATGCTCCACATAATCTGGGAAGACCTGGCGGAAATAAGATCCATTGCGGTGCATAAGGATTTCCAGAAGTCAGGTATAGGGAGAATGCTGGTGAACGCCTTCCTCTGCGAAGCCAGGGAACTTAAAATACCAAGGGTTTTTGCCCTGACCTACCAGGCCGGTTTTTTCGCAAAGTGCAGTTTCAGAGTGGTCCCCAAGGAGAGCCTCTCCCAAAAGGTGTGGAAGGAGTGCATCAACTGCCCCAAATTTCCCAACTGCGACGAGGAGGCAGTGGTTATTGACCTGTAAAACCGACTTAAGGGCACTGCTCTCAGGTCGGAATCCAGAATTCAGAAGCCAGAATCCAGAATTAGTAAGAACTTGTTCTGTTGTCAGTCATGTATTAAGCTATTATAATCCGCTGAAATGGCGGATTTTTTCTTTTGTTGGGGGGCAGAATTAGAAAAGCAAATACTCGCACTGGAGGGAACTGTAAATGGCTGAACTGGTAATGCCGGAGAGCTGGAGAAAGGAAACCAAGCCGCACAAATTCTGCCCGGGGTGCGGCCACGGGCTGATACTGAAGGCCCTGGGGCAGGCCATTGACGAGCTGGACATACAGGGCCGGGTGGTATATGGCTGCGATATAGGCTGCTCACTTCTGTCCTGGGACTTCTTCAACATCGACACAGTGCAGACCCACCACGGCAGGACAACACCGGTAATGACCGGTATTAAAAGGGCCCGCCCGGAAACCATATGCATTGCCTACATGGGTGACGGGGGCGGGTACGCCATAGGGTCGCAGCACCTGGTCAATGCAGCGTCCCGGAATGAAAAAATAACCGTTATTCTGGCCAACAACACAGTATACGCCATGACCGGAGGGCAGATGGCCCCCACCACCCTGCCTGATCAGAAAACCGAAACCAGCCCCTACGGAAGGGACCCGGAAGCTACCGGACAGTCCATGCGGGGGCCCGAAATGGTAGCGGCCATAACCGGGGACGGAGCCTATGTGGCCAGGGGAACCATAGCCAATATGAGGCAACTGAAAGCATATTTAAAAAAGTCGCTGGAGAACCAGCTGGCGGGCAGGGGTTTTTCTTTCGTGGAGGCCCTTTCCAGCTGCCCCACCAACTGGAGGACCAACGCCGGGGAGACCTGGAAATTTGTTGAGGAAACCATGACCGGGTATTTTAAGGTGGGGGAGATAAAAAATAGCTTATGAAGTTTTTATGCAGCCGGAACTCAGTACTAAGAATTCAGAAAGGGGGTTAGGCATTCCTTTTAAGCTCGATTAATTTGGCCAAAGGCACTTTTAGGCAAAACTCGAGAACTTTGGTTTTTAACCCGGGTGGCCCTGACGTAAACCATGGTAGTGTTCAAGCTGTCGTGCCCCATAATTTGGGCAAGCCTGTGCAGCGGAGTTTTTTCAGACATTACATACCCGAACCGGTGACGTAAATCATGGGCCTTTATTCCGTCCTGACCAGCCAGCCGGGTATACTTTTCTACAATATGCCTCAATGCTCTTTCGTTCAGTCTTTCCCCTGTCTTCTCGGAAGGGAAAAGGTATATACAGTCTTTTGACAACATAGGGATGTATGACTCCAGGGCGGCCCTGGCTGTACTGTTTAGAGGAACCTCGCGCTGCTTGTTTCGCTTTCCATCACGGACAACGATATGCCCACTCCTTTTCCCAATAACAACGTCATTCACGGTTAAATTGCAGATTTCCATGGACCTTAAACCGGTATGCAGCATAACCAGTAAAATAGTACGGTCCCGGATATTACCGTTCTTCTCCACCGCCACCATGAGCGCCGATTCTTCTTTATCAGTCATTTGCCTGGGACTTGTCTTCTCTTCCGGAAACAGCTTTACCGGCTTGGAACAGTCCACTTGGACTATCTCCTGTTTTAAAGCCCAGTCAAAATAACGCTTTATGGTATTTAGTCTACGGTTTATGGTAGCTGGCTTTAGAGAGCGTACATTCTGCATATATTCCCGATATTGAGTAATTGTAGCCGTAGTAGTTTCTAAGGGATCAAATTTAGGAGGAACTTTCTGATAATTATGCCAGGTACCTTCAAACCAAAAGGCAAAGTTTCTGAGATCGCTGGCATATTCCATCAATGTCTTTCTGTTAAGGTCCTCGTTTTCTGCCAAACTATTTATAAAATCCTGGATACATGTATTAGCATGGGAAGAAATGACGGGTGCTTTCGTCATATAGTGACCTCCGTTTTTCTTGACGAACCTTAGTGGACATGTTATTTTTATCTTATCAATTACCTTAGTGGACATCAAGTATGTTTTTTCGACGCAGACATTAGAAAAGCAAGGAGGCTTCACCCTATGGTGGTGCACAAAGAGGATATTCATATTTTGGTAGAACGCCTGCAGGAGCATGATCAAAAAACAGTTTTTGATTTCCTCCAATATTTGATTGATCGTTCCGAGAAAAAGCCGGTCGGTTGGGCAGAACTTGATAAAGCAGAACCGGACAATGAGCCCTTAACCGAAGAAGAACATCGCCAGCTTAATAGTGATGCTGGTTATGTGACGGGGGAGGAAGCCAAACGTGAGTTTGGGTTACAGGTTGATTTACCATAGGGATGCGGTGAAGTTTTTAGCCAAGCAAGAAAAGGCTGTTCAAGAGCGAATTGCGCGAGGATTAAAGGGCCTTATCAAAAATCCTCCTTGCGGCGATATCAAACCGATGAAAGGTAACCTGGGCTTATATCGCTTACGAATTGGCACATATCGAGTGCTATTTGAAATTAAGCACAACGAAAAGGTTATATACATAGAGGCCATCGATTTTCGCGGCGGGGTTTATAAATAATCTAAGTAATATGCGTCTGGTAAGCTTCTCTGCTACGACCCACCAAGGAGAGGAGCCTGGTTTTATATGTCATTTGAAATGAGTGGCGGTGATGATTTGTCTAAGAAAACAGTTTTTGTGCTTTTCGGGGGCCGGTCAGGTGAACATGAGGTCTCGGTGAGGTCGGCTGCCTCAGTCATGCAGGCCCTGGACAGGGAAAAGTATAGTGTTGTACCGGTGGCTATAAGCTGCGAGGGCAGATGGATCAAAGGGCTGGCGCCGGAAAGCATATTGGCGGGGGAGTCCGGCACCGTAAATTGGCAGCCCGGTAAA
>JAMCVT010000058.1:15993-19233 GCA_023475565.1 Actinomycetota bacterium | reverse complement strand
GGGCGGTACGGGACGCCGGGGCATCAATCTCCCGCAGTATAACCAACACCTGGGGCACCAGGGTTGGCTTTCTGGAAAACGTCCTGCTGGCTGGCGGCGGGGCGTTCATTTTTGAGGAAGTGCTGGCCGGGAGCTTGCCTAACGTGAGGGTGGTGGAAGATCCGGTATATGCCAACGCTCTGGGTTACCTGCAGGCTCTCGGCAATTCCGGGGGCTAATGTGATGCACGGAACCGGCCCTTGGGCGGCAGGGGACAGAGGTTGCTTTTCGGCAGAAGGTGATGAACTCTCTGCACTGGAGGTAAAAAATTCATCCAGGGTGATGCATTATTTCTCTAAAAATATCCTTCAGCTGGTGTCCGGCGGGACACCGGGCGTGATGCAGCCGGGAGCGGGGGGTGATGCGTGGTGGGCGAGAAAAGGCTGACGATTACATTTCCGGCTGGCCACCCGGTGTGGAGCTACCCCAGGGGGCGGCAGTCGGCCAAGGTCAGGGAGTGGGTGGACACCGCCCTGGGCCTGGCGGAAATACTTGAAGGCATCCGGATGGAATTGCAGGCGCTGAGGAATAACGGCGGACTCGGGGTGGGCAGCACCGGACCGAGTGGTGAAGGCACAGATCACGTCGACCATTTCAGCGAATTTGTAAGAGCCTTTGAAAGGTGATTGCCGGACCGCCGGGTGTTTTAACCGCCGGTTCCCCCCCGTCCTGGCGTCCTCCCTCAGCCAAGGGCCATGCCCCCATATATAATACACGCTTACCGGGTGCCGCAACCCCCGGGTCGCCCGGCTCCAGGCGTCAGACGGCAGCCGCCCCCGTCGTCAGGGTAGCCCCTGGGGCCAGGTGCCGCCCGGTTCCCGGCGTCAGACGGTTGTCTGACGTCCCAGGCCTCCAGGATCTGAAATAAAATGACCCCGGGGACTGGGGTGTCAGACAAACACCAGCTTCTGACTCCTGGCAGCCTGGATCCAGGCCTTGATTCAACTGAAGGCAAATCCAGGTGCAACCCGGGTCCCGGATTACCTGGTTGCCGGGCCGGGGGTGCCAGGTACCCGGAAACCCGGGAACAAGGGTCCAGGTGGCCTGGTACCTGGGAGCGGCCAGGAACCGGGTAGCCGGGAGGAGGGGCGGGCAGTATATTTTCCAGGTCCGGCCCGGGCGCCGGAGAGCTGGCAGGCGTCCGGGCCGCCAGGCCCAGGTTATTTTTCGGTGACGGGATTCTCTTTATCCCGTACCGGGTAAACACAGGGGTGAAAACATGGCTGTAGACAGGAGAACCATAAGGTTTCCGCTGCCCCTGGCACTGGCCATCAGCCGGAGGGCCAAGGCGGAGCACACCGACTTTACAGGTGTGGTTTTGAGGCTGTGTGAACGCCAGATTGAGCACGACGAGGGACGGGACAGTGCCCGGTTGTCAGCCGTATACAGCAGGGCGGCTTTTCTGGCTGCGACGGAGCTTTTGGCACTGGCCAGGCGGGAAGACGTGGAGTCGGTGCGCAGGTCCATACTGGCCCGGGCCTCGCGCAGGGGGGAAGAAATATCTTGAAGAACCCGGAATCCCGGCTGGCGCGGAGCGGGGCCGGGCACCCTTGGCCGGGGACAAGGTCTACCGGGGCCGGGTGGCCATGGCGTGTATAAGGTTTGAAGTGTGGTGATGATGGACCAAGAAGTTATCTCTCTCCGGAATGAACTGCTGGAGGGAACTGCCTCCGTGGCTGACGCCAACAACAGGATTATAGCCATCTGCCGCCTGGCCCGGGCGGAAAGGTACCGGGGCGTGAGCAGGGAGGTACTGAAAAGGGCCATTTTCACGGCCTGTATCCTGGCTACAAAGGGGAGAGAAAGTCATTCCAATCTGGGAGAGGGGGTGGGTCAGGCTGTATGTCAGGGCATGGCTGCTGAAGAGCCCGCGCCGCATTGCCCGGCTGGTCAGGAAGCTGGGTGTCCTGTTCGATGCCGGATGTCGTGACCTGGATCACGGCCGGTTCTGGAGGCCCGGGTCATACTTTACCCACCCGGCCAGGGCCAAGGCCCTGGTCCTGGTATTTCTGCCACCGTACGGGCTGGACCGGGTTGTTCTGGGCCGCCGGGCGGCCGGCCTCCTGGAGGCGCGCAAGGGCCTGGCCCTGGACTGGGCCGGTAAGGACAGGCGCAGTGCCATATGGATTATAGTCAAGACTATGGCCTGCGACTTGAAAACCGGGCGCAACCGTGAGCTCAGGCTGAGCCCTGATGACCTGGCGGCGCTCAGGTCGCTGGCACCGGGCAGAAAGGCGTCCGGCCGGCGGCGGATGAGGTGATGGGCTGTGATTGTTCCGGTCAGGCCCTTAAAAGCTCAGCGGAGGTGCTTATTTAGTGTTCAGTCAGCTAAAACAGTTTTTCACAAAAAACAAGGCTGTCCCGTGGGTGATTGCCGCTTTCGGCACAGCTGTGGCGGTGGGCCCGGTGTACCCGCTATTGCTGCCGGTGCTGGCCCTGGCCCTGCTGGCCGGTTGGCTGGGGGCCAGGTCGGGGCGGGGGGCCCCTGCCGCCGCCTGTGTTGTCCTCATGGCGGCGGTGCTGGCCTGGGGGTCATGGGCGGCCTTCACCGTAAGAGACCGGAATAGGGGCCGTGTTGTTCCTCCTGATTTTGTCAAGTGGGTGAGGGCCGGCGAGGCCGCCCCGGCAGACCGGGCTGCCAGGGTCGGCCTTTTTGCCGGGTCCCTGGCGGGGTTGGCCATGGTCCTGGCGGCGGGGAGGCGCATGGACATTGGGGCAAAGCTGCACGGCGGAAGCGTGGTGCAGGGCCGGCCGGCTGTCAGGGGGGGATGGGCCGATGACGGCAACATTGCTTCGGTTTGCGAGTTTGGACCGCCCAGGCCAGGCAGGTTCGGGGGAGGAATCGTGCTGGGCAGGCTTGAGGGCCGCATCATCCGGGTTCCGGTGGGTAAAAGCGGCATGGCGGCGCACACCGCCGCCTTCGGAACCTCCGGCAGCGGCAAGACCTTTGGCTTTGTGCTGCCCAACATCATCAGCGCGGCCCACGAGGGCTGGTCCATGGTCATTTCCGACCCTAAGGGAGAACTGGTGGCCGGCAAGTGGAACGCCGGGGGCGAGTATGAGCCGGGCATAGCCCAGTGGCTGAAAGGGCGGGGCTACAGGGTGCTCGTGTTGAACTTCAAAAACCCCGCCCAGGGTTCACACCTCTGGAACCCCCTGTGCGAGGCCCGGGATGACGCGGAGTTCCGCCGGGTGTGCGAG
>JAMCVT010000058.1:0-15983 GCA_023475565.1 Actinomycetota bacterium | reverse complement strand
CCCCTTTTTCGCCGGCGGCGAGTCCAACCTTTTTACCTCGCTGGTGGGCCTGACCAGGTACAATACGGATTTTACCGATGTCTGGAGGCACATGAGGACGGTGCTGTCCCTTCTGGCCTGGCCGGTGGAGGCCCTGGCCGGCGAATTTGAAAGGGAATTCCGCTGCGGGAGGCTGCCCACCTTTTTTTACGAGAAGTGGGAGTCCAGCAAGGCCATGTTCAACAACTTCGCTACCGGCGTGGCCAACAAGGTGGCGGTGATGACCGACGGCCCTCTGGCGGCGGTCACGGCGGGGCACGACATTGACCTGGTCAGTGTGGCCGGGGAAAAAACCGCCCTGTTTGTCATCCTGCCCACCCAGGGAGACCTCAAGCCGCTGCTGACGGCTTTTTATTTTTTACTCTTCAAGCGCCTGGTGGACCATGCCGAGGAGAACCACAACCGGCTGCCCGTGCCGGTCCGCTTTATACTGGACGAGTTCGCCAACATCGGGCGGATCCCCGACTTTAACAGCCGGGTGTCCTTTGACCGCGGGCTGGGTATCAACTACGTCTGCATATTGCAGTCGTTGACCCAGCTGGCCAGTCTTTACGGTGCTGCCGACGCCGAAACCATACTGGGCAACATGGATGTCAGGATGGCCCTGCGCGTCAACGACATGAAAACGGCCAGGTACTTTTCCTCAATGCTCGGCAAGGCCAGGGTGAAGGAAATATCCCAGCGCAGGGACGTTACTCATCCTGTGAGGTCGGCCTTTGAAATGACCAAAAGATCCGAGTCGGTAAAGGACATGCCGCTAATGGAAGACTGGCAGTTCCTGGAGATGCCCTTTTTCCAGGCGGTGGCCAGGATCCCCACGTGCCGGCCGCTGTACCTGCACACCCTGGCGTTCTCGGAAATGAGTGAGTTCCGGGAGCTCTGCCGGGAGCCGAGAACGGTGGCCGACTTCGCGCCCCAGGTGCCCCGGCAGGTGCCAACCCCGCCCATTCCACAGGCGGCTGCGGGCGATCCGGAACCAAAGCGCAAACAGCCGAGGGCCGGGAACAGGGAGCCCGGGGTGGACGTGATGGAGCTCTTCAATCAGAACTGAAAACATTTCTTGAGATCATTCGTATTTTTCGGCAGGGGGTGAATCAGATGCTGGGAACCACTCACGGGTCCGCCGGGCTGTTCCTGGGCGCCCTGTCCGGAACAGTCTGCGGAGGAGGCGTTTCCGGAGTGATTTGGGGTGCTGCTGCCGGCTGTGTGGCGGGATTGCTGCCGGACATCGATCACCCGGGCAGCATGGCGGGGCGGCTGTTTCGGCCGGTTAGCCTGTACCTTGAGGAGCGGTGGGGGCACCGGGACAGCCCCACCCACACAACCCTCTTTGTGCTCTTTGCAGCCCTGCCCCTTGCCGTGCTGTGGCTGCTTTTCGGCTGCTCAGCCGCCCCTTTTTGGGGGGCTGTAACCGGCGGGGCCTCGCACATAGCACTGGACGCGCCCACTAAAAGCGGGCTAAGGCCCTGGCGCTACATATGGTTTATTCCGCAAAAGTGGAGGGAGAGACTCTACCGGGGGAAACTGGAGACCGGATCGTCCCTGGAGTGGTTGCTGACCGCCGGTTTCCTGGCCGGAACTGCATTGCTCGTGATGTGAATTACCGAAAGAATTTAATCCTGACTGGGGGTAGTTAACATGTTCAGACCGGAGGGGTTGGAATACCGCGGAGGAACGTGGGACAGGATTTATGACGCCCTGCAAAAGGAATATCCCATTGAGGCCCGCATTACGCGGGTTACCTGGGAGAATAACACGCCCGTCTGGGAGTTGGACCTGGAGGTGGCCCGGGGGCTGGTGCCCTCGTCGGAGACCGGCCTGGAAAGCCATGAACTGATGCAGAAATTTACCGGGCAAAAGGTGTTTGTCAAGGTCAAGGGAGTTGATAAAAAAGCCGGTATCGTGGTTTGCAGCCGGCGGGAGGCCGTGGCGGACACCAGGGAGGAGCTGTTGAAGCACCTGAAGGTCGGCCAGGAGCTGGACGCGGTGATAAGGGTGGTAACCCCGAAAAGAATCACTGTGGACATAGGGGGCGGGGTGCTGGGTGGATTTGCCCCGGGCCAATGCCACCAAAAGCAGGGCTTTAAGGCTGAACGAGCTTTTCGAGCCCGGTCGGCAGGTTAGTGTGAAGGTTAGCGCGCTGGACGGGGATAATGATATTATCCTGGTGACCATGGTGGACGGGGCCAGCCCCTGGGAAAGGGCCCCGGAGTTCCGCCGGGGGGACTGTGTGGCCGGGATAGTTGTACGGGTCGAATCAAGGTTTGTGATGATTGAAATGGTGGGTGTGCCCGGACTGGTCGGCCTGGCCCCGCCTCCCCTGAGAGGAAACCTTAGCAGGGGCGACCGGGTTACCTGCATGGTGACCAACTTCAGCCGGGAAAAGAACAAGCTCAGCCTGAGGCTGCGCGGCACCATGGCGTAGGGGGCCGGCAGCCATGAGTTCTGTTTACGTAGATATTACCTGCGCCCGTCCGGGAATAGTTACCTCTCGGCACGCCCTGGCCGTGCTGGAGTTTATAGAGTCGTGCGGCGGTGCTCCGGACGACGCCCTGGCACTGTTGTTCCGCAGGAGCAGGCTGCTGCTGGCAAAGCTCAGGGGCGCCGGAATGATTTACCGGGCCCGGGCCGGGGGCATGGTGCTGTGGCTGCCCGCCGGCGTATCTCCTCCCCTGGGTGCTGAACATTTTCGGCGCATGGCTGCTGTGGGGTGGCTGGCGGCAAGGCTTAAAGAAGCAGGCGGGCGGTACGAAAAGGGCAGTGCGATCTTTCCAAACGGAGCTGCCTTTCCGGTGGCCCTGGTCCCGCCGACCCCCCAGGGGCACTGCCTGGCGGTCATGATGGAACCCGGAAAAGTATTTCTTGAAAAGGGTTCAGTATCAGTTTTCTGGGAGGACCTGAGGGTTGCAGCTATCAAGGAATGTCTGAGGGCGGTTTAAATACAGAAAGTTGGGATAGATTCTCTTTCCGATAATGGCCTGACCCCGGTTGGCCAGGGTAGTCCCTGAAGGGAGGGTACTGATTCCATGAAGGAAAAGCTGTATAACCCGGCAGGTGAAAATGACGTTACCTTAAAGGACGGCCGCAGGAAAAATTGGTTTTGGGATTATAACTCGGTGTTTAAATCAAGCTTAAGCGCCCACGCCAAGCTGGTAAGGCTATACCTGTCCCAGTGCGCCAACAGGGACCGAGTGGCCTGGCCGTCATTGAAAACCATAGCCGATGCCTGCGGAATAAGCAGGGCCACGGCAAAAAGGGCGGTAAGCGAACTGGTGGAAGGGGGGTGGCTGCAGAAAATACTGAGGCGGAAGGAATCCGGGGAGTATATCTCAAACGCCTTTGTACTCTGCGACCCGCCGGAAGAGTTTAAAAAGGAAGTCGATCAGCCCGGGGGTAGGATCGTACAGACCCTACCCTGCAACGATTTGACAGGGGGGGTGGGGTCAGAGGGAACCGGGATGGGTTCACACGGAACCGGGGTAGGGTCAGGGAGAGCCATAAATAATACTGATATAACAATACTGAAGGAACAATACAGTATAGCAACCAGTCATCCATCCAGCCATCATGATAAAGATAACAACGCGCGCGCGGGATGCGGTAAGTGCCGCCCTGTGGATTCTGTGGATTATTCCGATGGTTCCCCTCGCCCGGATAAAAATCCTGATTATACCAACCAAGATCTGCAAAGAATCCAGTCGCTTTTAAAGTCGGCCGGATTTGAAGGCTCACAGGTCGAAGTGGATTTCGTGGGCCGGTGGGCCTGCCTTTTTCCGCTGGAAATGATTGAATATGCTCTGACAAAGTCAGTTCTGAACGGCAAAAAGAATTTGTACTACGTTGAAGGTATCATTGACAGTTGGCTGGAGAAAGGTATAAAGACTGTGAAGGAGGCCCGGGGAGAAACTCGTTATGATAATTACAACAAATCTGTGGGCTTCCAGGTAAATAGATAAAATGCAGGGAAGTTCTTGCCTCTTGGAGAAATATGCAATTAGCTATCATGGAACAAGTTATAAAAACTTTAAAAACTATGCTCCTTAGCATAAAAAGCTTAAAACCCGCCAAATGGTGGAACGACAATGTGCAGGGGGAATGACATTTGGCTACAGAAAAAATTACTTTATCTCAACTGGAAAATTTTCTCTTCAAGGCCGCTGATATTCTGCGGGGCAAGATGGATGCCTCGGAGTTTAAAGAATTTATATTTGGCATGCTGTTCTTAAAGCGTTTGTCAGATGAGTTTGACAACAGGCGCGAGCAATTGCGTAAAAAAGATTTTGCCCATCTGAAGAATCAGCCGGAATTAATAGAGGAACTTCTTGAAGATAAAACATCATACGGCGATACCTTCTTCATACCTGTCCGAGCCCGCTGGCATGAATCATGGGTTGATGAGAACGGAGAAACAGTTCCCGCGTTGAAGGATTTGAAGCATGATATTGGTAACATGCTTAACAAGGCTATTGCTGCAGTCGAAGAAGAAAACGACGCACTTGCCGGAGTGCTCAAAAATAATATTGATTTCAACGCAGTCAAAGGGAAGACCAAGATTCCCGACCAAAAGTGGAAAGACTTGATTGACCATTTCAACCAGCCGCAGTTCGTGCTGGTCAATGACAATTTTGAATTCCCTGACCTGCTGGGTGCAGCCTATGAATATCTAATAAAATTCTTCGCCGACAGTGCGGGTAAGAAAGGCGGGGAATTTTACACTCCCGCCGAGGTGGTGCGCCTGCTTGTACAGCTCACCAAGCCAGAGGCGGGTAACCAAATATACGACCCTACCGTTGGCTCCGGAGGCTTTCTCATTCAGTCCTACCAGTATGTGGAGGAGCAGGGGCAAGACCCCAACGACCTGGCGCTGTACGGGCAGGACTCCAACGGCACAGTGTGGTCGATTTGCAATATGAATATGATTTTACACAACATAACCCGCTTCACAATTGAGAACGGGGATACACTGGAAGACCCAATGATTTTGGATAACGGTCAGGTGCGCAGATTTGACCGTGTACTGGCTAACCCGCCCTTTTCACAGAACTACAGTCGCGCCAATATGAAATTCCAAAGCCGCTTCCGCGAATGGTGCCCCGAAACAGGCAAAAAGGCCGACCTGATGTTTGTCCAGCATATGCTGGCCAGCCTCAGGCCCCGTGGCCACATGGCAACAATAATGCCTCATGGTGTGCTTTTCCGTGGCGGCAAGGAGAAGCTCATTCGCGAAATACTGATTAACGATGATGTTATTGAGGCCATAATCAGCCTGCCGCCGGGCTTATTCTACGGAACTGGTATTCCAGCCTGTGTGCTTGTGTGTAACAAAAACAAACCTGACAGCCTGCGCGATAAGGTGCTGTTCATCAATGCCGACCAGGAATATGCCGAAGGTAAGGCCCAGAACAAGTTGCGTCCTGAAGACATTGAAAAGATAGACTTCGTCTTCACAAATAAGCTGGAGATTCCCAAATACAGTCGCCTTGTCAGCAAGTCTGAAATCATAGAGACGCATGACTACAACCTTAATATCCGCCGCTATGTGGACAACACACCTGAACCGGAACCGGAGGATGTGCAGGCACACCTGATCGGAGGTATCCCTGAGGCCGAAGTCAGCGCTCATGCTGACTACTTTGCCCGCTTCGGTTTGCGGTCCGACACGCTTTTTAGGCCGGAGCGTCCCGGATATCTCACCTTTCGTGATTCCGTCGACGCCAGGACAGCGATAAAGGCAATCCTGGAAGCAGATCCAGCGCTTCAAGAGACTATGATTGCACATGGTGATGCTTTGGAGACCTGGTGGATGACGGCCCGGGATGTTTTTGCCGGGCTGCGAAACGGCAAGAGGATGCCCGAAGTTCGCGGTGAACTGCTTACCACACTCAAGAATAAACTGATCCCCTTAAGTGTACTTGATGAGTTTAAGAGCGCCGGGGTGTTTGTGAATTGGTGGCAGCAGATTAGATACGACCTCAAGACCATAATTTCCACTGGCTGGCATCACAGTCTGATCCCGGATGAATATCTGGTGGCAGAATTCTTCCAGACCGAGGCCGACGAGATTGAAACAATGGAAGCACAAATTAGCGAATTACATAGCGAGCTGGCTGAGGCAGTGGAAACGGCACAGGAAGTAATTGCTTATGAGCCGGAAGAGGATGAGACTGTTACCGTTACCGTCATAAAGAAAGTACTTAAGGAACTTATTGATGACCTCAAGGGAAGCTCGGGTGAATCTGCCCTAAAAGAACTGAAAAATTTGCAGGCCCAGGAAAAGGTCATCATTGCAATTGAAAAGCGCATCAAGGAAAGCAAGTCTGTGCTTAAAATAAAAACGGACGAATTGACCCTTAAACTACAGCTCAAACGCCTGGGCGGTGATGAATTTAAGGCCGAGAGTCAGGAATTGATTCGGCAGGTTGATACCCAAATGGCTGCTCTCGATTCATCAAAAAAAGAAGATAAGAAAAAAATCATCGCTTTGAATAAGGATAAAGCCACGCTCGAAGCCCGCCTCGCAAAAACCGACGGGCTCCTCACCGCCATTGGCGGCCAGCTAACAGAGGAAGAGGCGCGCCTGCTGATACTGAAAAAGCTCTACAACTTGGTCCACAATGAGTTGAATCGTTACCTCAATGCTGAAAAGCGAAGCTTGATTCAGATGATGGAAAATCTTTGGGATAAATACGCCGTATCCAGTCAGGATTTGGAAAATAAACGTATAGAAACCCTGAAAACTCTGGATGATTTTTTGAGGAGGCTGGGATATTGTTAATAGATAACACTTGGCCTACTAAAAAACTGCGAGATCTAGCGGACATTCGCATCAGTAATGTTGACAAAAAGGTTCAAGCAAATCAGAAGACAGTAAAGCTGTGTAACTACATGGACGTATACTCCAATAATTATATCACTGATAGAATCCGATTTATGGAGGGTTCAGCCAGTAAAGCAGAGATTGAACGTTTCGGGATAGACTGTGGAGATGTAATTATTACCAAAGATTCTGAGACACCAGATGACATCGGAATACCAACAGTTATTATGGAGGACATAGATAACTTGGTTTGTGGTTATCATTTGGCTCTCATTAAACCTAACAAGGACCAAATTGATTCGGTTTATTTGGCAAAACAGCTTTCCACAACGTATGCAGCACGGTATTTCGCGCTTCACGCAAGTGGTTCGACACGATATGGACTCCCCATATCCGCGATTGAATCGATTAAAATCCCGATCCCAACTAAACTCGAGCAAAAAAAAATAGCCGAGATACTCTCGACAGTGGACCGGGCAATTGATCAGACGGAGGCGTTGATTGCCAAGCAGCAGCGCATCAAGACTGGTCTAATGCAGGATTTACTCACTCGCGGCATCGACGTGAACGGCAACCTCCGCTCCGAACAAACCCACAAATTCAAAGACTCCCCGCTGGGCAGGATTCCGATCGATTGGAATGTGTCACCAGCACATTCCTTATGCATTTCTGTCATTGATTGTAAAAACAGAACACCTCCTGAAAGCAAGGAGGGACATCCTGTTATTCGTACTCCGAATGTTCGTGCCGGTAAATTTATTTTTGAGGATTTGGTTTATACAGATCAAAGGTCCTACGAAGTTTGGACTGCACGAGGTAAACCGCAGGCTGGGGATGTTGTCATAACTCGTGAAGCGCCTTTTGGGGAGGCTTGTATAATTCCTGAAGAAGCTGGAGAGCCATGCCTAGGGCAAAGAATGATGATGTATCGACCAGACCCGAAAAAAATTAGGAATGACTTTCTACTTTATGCAATTTATTCTGAGGAAGTACAGAAAAGATTATTGGAACTGGCTGGCGGATCTACTGTTGGACATATAAGGGTAGGTGATATGCGTAATCTTGCAATACAATATCCACTGAGTCTCAAAGAGCAAGAAAGGATTGCTCACATACTAAATGGAATTACCAATGTATTAGGGCAACATACAAAAGAGTTAACTAAATTGCGGAGACTCAAAACCGCCCTCATGCAAGATCTACTTACCGGCAAAAAAAGCGTTACCCCTTTACTGAATGACTCGGAGGCGATGAGCTATTGATTAAGGATAAAACCCCCCAGCACATAAAAATAGACGAGCACAACCATGTTGAGAAACCCTTTCTCGATCAACTTGCAGGGTTGGGGTGGGAAATCCTTGACCTGGACAGCAAACAGCACCCCGCAGACAGCCACCGCCAGAGCTTCACTGAGGTAGTGATGCTTCCAATTTTGCGTGAAAAACTCAAGCTTATCAATCCCTGGCTGGAAGAAGACCAGGTGGAGGAAGTGGTTAAGCAACTCACCGCCAGCTTCCCCGGAACGGGACTGATTGAGAACAACCGTTATATCTATAACCTTCTGTTGGAAAACACCAGCGTCAGTGAGAACCGCCAGACCGGCGAGAAAAGCCCGACGGTACGTTTTGTTGATTTCACGCCAAATCACCGGGACAACAACCGCTTTATCGCTGTTTGCCAGTTCAAGGTGCGCATCCTGGGCACCGAGTATCACATTATCCCGGACATTGTGCTGTTTCTCAACGGACTGCCGGTGGTGGTGATAGAGTGTAAATCGCCAAAGGTGAAAGACGCTATCCCAGAAGCCATAGACCAATTACTTCGCTACAGCGAGCAGCGTGGGGCCAGGGGAGAAGGCAGCGCTCCGCTATTTTATTACAACCAGTTCGTCATAGCCACCTGTCGCAACGAGGCCAAGTTTGGTACAATCACCACTCATAATGAAAAACACTTTTACCGTTGGGCCGACCCGTATCCCCGTACGGTGGACGAGCTGGAACACGGTGCCAGCGGACCCAATGATCAACAGCGACTGGTAGCAGGGATGTTGGACCGGGATAATCTTCTCGACCTCATCCGGACCTTTACACTGTTTTCAACAAACGATAAGGGCGAGACAATAAAGATAGTGGGGCGCTACCAACAGTTTCGCGCTGTCAAACTGGCGATTAAGCGTCTTCTGGCAGGGCAAAGCCCGCGAGAACGCAGCGGTATCATCTGGCATACCCAGGGTTCAGGCAAATCACTGACCATGATGTTTATGGTGCGGGAGATGTATCGCCATGCCCAGCTTTCACGCTGGAAGGTTGTTTTTGTCACCGACCGCACCCAACTGGAAGGACAGTTGGCTGAGACAAGCCAGAGCATTGGTTTTACTGTCAAGATAGCTAATAGCATCAAGAAGTTGAAAAAACTCCTGCGGTCGGATTCTTCGGACTTGGTCATGGCAATGATCCACAAGTTTCGTGAAGCAGATCTGACCGAAACTTTCCCGGAGCTTAACCCTAGCCCGTATATACTGGTGATGACCGACGAGGCACACCGCTCTCAATATGCGATGTTGGGGGCTAATCTTGACAAAGCTATCCCCAATGCCTCCCGCATAGGCTATACCGGCACGCCTATTGACAAGACTGAGCGGGTCTTTGGTGACTATATAGACAAATATACCATTCGTAAGTCTATTGAGGACGGCGTTACCCTGGAGATAGTATACGAAGGCCGCACCCACAATGCTGAAGTGCCTGATCAGAAGGGTATGGACAAGGCTTTTGAGGATGTGTTTAGCGACTACAACATTCAGCAGCGAATGGAGATTCTTGGCTACGGTTCCCGGGAGGCCTATCTTGAAGCCGAGTCTACCATCAGGGCCAAGGCTCAGGACATGGTGGAGCATTATTTGACCCATGTGTTTCCCAATGGATACAAGGCTCAAGTGGTAGCCACCTCCCGCGAGGCTGCGGTCCGTTATAAGAAACACATCGATGATGCCCTGGCTGCCGCAATTAAAGAACTAAAAAAGAAAAACCCGGGGAGGCTTGACCTGGAGAGACTGAAAAAACTCCAAACAGACGTCATTATATCCGGGAGACATAACGATCTGCCATACATAAAGAAATATACGGATAAGTCCAGGCATAAGGCCAGCATTAAGAGCTTCAAGATGGCTTTTGGCGGTGAAGAGGATGGAATAACCGGTGACATGGGTATAGTAATTGTCAACAATATGTTGCTTACCGGCTTTGATGCACCGGTGGAGCAGGTCATGTATCTGGATAAAGTCATAATAGCCCATAATCTTCTTCAGGCAATCGCCCGGGTTAATAGGGTGAGTGGCGTAGACAAGGATAAGGGGTTTGTGGTGGATTATGTGGGCATCGGCCATCACCTGAAAAAAGCCATTGACACCTATGACGAAAGGGAGCAGAAAGAGATAATCGATGCCCTCAGTTTCCCCGAGGAGGAACTGAACGAACTTATTGCCAGTCATGCAGCCATAATGGAGTTACTTGGGAAGCATGGCCTGACAGATTTAACTGATCACGATGCATTTTTTGATTTGTTTTATGACGAGGACCTGCGTTTCGATTATATGCAGGCGTTCAAGAAGTTGACAAGAAGCCTTAACATGGTATTTCCCGCCCGGCAGGCCCTGGACTATATGGCCGACTACCAGGCCCTTACCGAAATCAATGTGCTGGCTGGGAAACATTTCCGTGACGAGCGCCTGAGCATGAAAGGTATCCCACCCAAGCTGCGCAGTATTACTGACGCTTATCTTGAATCAAAAGGGATTGAGGTAAAGGTAAAACCCATTTCTATCCTTGACGATGATTTTCAGAAACAGGTTGGTACACGCAAGCGAACAAAGACCAAGGCTGCAGAAGTTGAGCACGCAATACGCCACCACCTTGATGTTGAGCTCGTAGATGACCCTGACCTGCAAGCCTCTTTTGCCGAGGCGCTGGCAGCTGTTTTTGAAAACTTCAGAGATAACTGGAATAAGATTTATGAGGAACTGGAGAAACTGCGGCAGCGCATCATTAACGCCAGAAAGGAGCCGACTTATGGGCTTCACCGGAAAAAACAAATGCCACTGTTTAGGATGTTTAAAAGGGAGATTTTCGGTGTGGGCTATGGGGTTGAGTCACAGGAAAAGGTTGCGGAAGGGTCTCCTTCGTATGGTATGACCGAGGAGGATAGGATAAGCCTCCTGGTAGACCTGACGCAGAAGACATTCCTGGTTGTGGAGCGTGAACTCAGGCTTACGGGGTTCTGGGAGAGCATCCCCGCCCGCAACAAATTAAAGGCTGAACTTCAAAAAATATTAATCTCAAAGGAGTTCTTGATACTTCCCGGAATCGTTAAGAACCGCAAGCATATAATCAGCCGAATTATGGAAATTGCCGAAAAGAATAACGACATAATTCTCTATGCGGAGTGACAAATATGGAACTGACATACACAATTCAAAGGTCCGCCAGGCGGCGCAAGCTTACCATCACTGTTGAGCGGGACCGGAGCGTTATTGTGCATGCTCCGGAAGGGACATCTGACGAAAAAATTAATCAGGTGGTGGAGTCAAAGCGACAATGGATTTATGAAAAAATGGGGCATCCACAGAAATACCGCAACCTGCCACATCCACCGGGGAAGGAACTGGTCAGCGGTGAATCTGCGTTTTATTTAGGGAGACAATACCGCATTGAGATAGTAAAAACAGGCTTATCCGGGATTAAATTTGCCCAGCGCTTCTATATTCCGGCCACACAGATTTCCAAACGGGCAGAAGCTTTGAAGGATTGGTATATCGCTAAGGCAAAAGAAAAAATTGTCCCAAGGGTGAAGCAGCATGCAAGCCAGCTGGGTGTCGATGTTGCAGAGGTAAAGATTGTTGACAACCGCTACCGCTGGGGCTCCTGTACCCTGAAAAACAACGTTAATTTCAACTGGCGTCTGATTAAAGCCCCCATGTTTGTCATCGACTATGTTATCATCCACGAGCTTGCTCATCTTATCGAAGCAAACCACACCCCCAGGTTCTGGAACATTGTCCGCGCACAGGCCCCGACGATGGAGAAGGCAAAGGCCTGGTTGAAGGAGTATGGACAGCTGCTGGAGCAGGCTATATAAAAGACGTTACCTTATTAATGTAGAAATACGGCTAGGTAATAGATGACTTTAGTAGTAATATTTAAAGTAGTTCCAAATCATGGTACTTTTTCCTTACTCTATTCATTAAATCCCCAAAAGGGGTTTTTATTGGATAGGTAACTACTGCATTGATGTCATTAAAGATATTTTCAGCGTTTTCCGGAGTAAGCACCCTCTTGTGTATGGCTTGAAACAAAATCTCAAAATGGGATATTCCCAATATGTCGGAGTTGTTTTCAATAATTCTCTTTGCACTGACATCATCTATCAAGAGGATCGGGATTCCAAGTTCTTGGACCAGTGCGAAGGCTTCGCGTTCGCCGTCATCCAAAGCATTCCTATAGGACTCCAGCGTTATTTCTATTCCTTGAATTTGTGTAGAGGTAAGTACTGTACGATCGTTAAGATTGATTCTAGTTAACCAGTCATATTGCACAAGTGGATCCGGGAGTCCGACCTCTTTCAGTATCTCGCTATGAACACGACCAGGAATAATCACTTTAGTATAAAGTGGCTCAAGGATATTTAAGTGTTTTGCCTTATATAGCTTGATGATTACATCTGCATCGCTCACAACTACCTGGCTAGATAAACTCTTCATAAGTGAATCCCATCTCCTCGGGTACTTTATCCCATAATGCTAAAATACTACTCAGCTTTTTGTAACTAATCCTGCCTTCCGTATAATTAGAAGTTAAGGCAGGTAGCAAGCTTCCAGGAATAACCTTGTCTCTTGTAGGGACAACAAGATCCTCTATGCCGTATTTTTTAGCTTCTTGAAGTAGCAATTCAGCATTTTCTATCGTTCCGAACTCTTTTAAATGATCGTACAATGATATGGTTATAATTTGGAATCGCAATAGAGCGTAAAGCATTGCAGCATAGGACACCTTGAATATCCCCTGAAGAGTCATAACTGTTCCCTGGGTTGCCTTATGCTTATAGCCGAACATTGAGTAATAGGTATTGCGAACTCCCTCTTCTGGAAGAAGCAAGGCCCCGGCAAACTTATCTGCCAGAACCTCCCTTTCATCTTCCAAAGGCTGTCCAGGATCACATACCAGTAAATTATTATGAAGATGTTCTTTGTCATAAAGAAGATGACTCAGTTCGTGAGCGGCTGAAAAAATTTGACGCCCTAGAGACATGTTTGTATTCACAAAAATAAGAGAGCCGTCCTTATTAATTGCAATAAAAGCAGATAACGATTGACTTGAAACAGGATACCGGAGTACGATAACATCTTTTTGTCTACGCTCAATTAGACCAAAAATATCAGATACTGGTTCGATTCCAAGGCCCCACGCCCGACGTATTCCGTCAGCACGCTCCCTTGCAATTAAATCCAGTTCTTTTTTTCTAGCAGCACTTATTTTAGACATTTGACTGCCTCCATAATTTAACTTGTCCGAGAATCTCCTTGAAAACAAACTCAATCTTCTCTATAGACCTAAGTAGTTCTTCTTCATCACCCCGCGTTGCGCGAAAACGTCCAACCAGTGTATCTTCTTCTACAACCGGTTCAGTCAAAACATCAGTTGTTACTCCCAGGATGTCTGCTATTTGGCGGAGTTCCAAACTGTTAATGGCTTTTTTCCCACCTTCAATTTTGGAAACTACAGGACGTGAAATATCCATTCCTTGTGCAAGTTGCTCCTGGGACATGTTGCGCTCTTCACGGAGAGCTTTAATCCGAGCACCTATTTCCTCGAACGTCGGTACCCGTGTACTCATGGGGGTTCCTCCTCCTCAGTATCTTTAGGCAGGAATGCCTAGAATCTATGTAATATTATATTACCACATAATTTAATGTATTGCAATTTATGTTCTGATATGTTACCATTTTTTTAGGTTGAGAAAAACGCGACAAATCAAGGAGGTAAATATCTATGGGGGGACACAAGCAGACGGTCACGATCATCGTGGAAGCCACGCCTTACGAATGGCCCAAGGGTGAGATTACATATGCCGAAGTAGTTACGCTTGAAGTTCCAAATTATTTGGAACATCCTGAAATAACCTATTCTGTAATATATAAGAATGGTCATGGCCACAAGCCGGAAGGCATACTTTCACCTGGCGGATCTGTTAAAGTGAAAGAAGGGATGATTTTTAGTGTTTCAGAGACTGGTCAGTCATAATGATGACATAAGGCGGTTGGTGGATAAGGGGTATGCCGTAGCGTTCGATAGCAACTGCCTTGTCATACGGGACATACCATACTTGGACCACCATCGACAATTGCAGATAGGAGCGATTGTCGCCAAGCTCGTATTTATTGATGAGAACAGGGTTACCCAGGACGATCATCAGATTTATTTCGCGGGTTCAGTACCGCACAATCTTGACGGGAAACCAATTCCCAATCTTGGCGGTGGTCCTGTTCATCTTGCATTGAGTGAAGCTAGCCGCGATGTAGTCGTAGAACGATCCTTTTCAAATAAGCCATTGGCCGCCGGTAGGTTTGCTGATTTTTTTGAGAAAATAGAGAGCTATGTAGCGATAATCTCTGGACCGGCTATTGACCTGTATGTCGCCAATCCTTACACGTTTCGCACTGTTGAACAGGCGGGAGACGATTCTGTATTCAAGTTGCGGGACACGCTCACATCCAGAGCCGAGATATCGGACTTATCCGCAAAGTTCAAGGATGATGTTGTTGCAGTGATTGGACTCGGGGGTACCGGCTCGTACGTTCTTGATTTCCTCGCAAAAACTCCGGTGCGAGAAATTCGGACTTTTGATCTAGACCCATACTACGTACACAACGCGTTTCGTTCACCCGGAAGGCTCCAGCTGGATGAACTTGGCAAGCTCAAATCGGAAGTTTTCTATTCGCGGTACGAAAACTTCCGGACCGGACTAATTTCAGAGCCAAAGTTCATTGATGCAACATGCAGCAACGACCTCGATGGCGTAACTTTTGCTTTCGTGTGTGTCGATAAAGGGAGCTCACGTGCAGGTATCTTCGATCTTCTAATTTCAATGGGCATACCCTTTATTGACGTAGGCATGGGACTTAGTCGAAAAAACGGACCGCTGAGCGGAATGCTCCGAACAACTTACTTCTCCTCTGAAGACAGCCAGAAAGTGCGGGAGAAAGGGTTGGCACAGCTCGCGGACAGTCCTGATGATATATATAGGACGAATGTTCAGATTGGCGAACTAAACGCATTGAACGCTTGTCTGGCAGTCATCCGATTCAAGCAGTTGCGCGGGTTCTATTTGGAGGCAACACCCAATTACCATCTCATATTTGAAATTGCTGACATGAAGATAGTTGGTGCATCGTCTGATGAAGATTAGATTACAGCGTGTTCACTATATGCCAAAGGACTTGGAGGCAGGTGTGCTCTACGTATCGGAGGAGTTCGGTACAGCTGCCCATCTTTGCGCTTGTGGTTGTGGTTCAAAGATCCGGACTCCTTTAGGCTCAACCGAATGGTCGTTGGAGGAGACTGCCCTGGGACCAACACTTTACCCTTCAATCGGAAATTGGCAGCAAGATTGTAAATCACATTACTGGATACGTGACGGTCAGGTCATTTGGGCGGATAAATGGACGCCTGAAGAAATCGAGGCCGGACGCTACGCGGAAGAGTCGCGTCGAAAGGCTTACTATGACGGACTTCATTCTCATAGGACTGGACCTTTAAGAAGATTCTGGAATTGGCTGAAGGGCTTATTGGGTAGATAGAGGGCGTATTTAAGCTTTACAATAGAGATGATATTGCTATACATAGCCAATAGCATCGTGAGCGAAACAGTAGGTTTTTCGAAACGCAAACTTTAAAACATATTGACAAATATTATACATCCTGGTTATTATTTCAATAAGGCTAATTACTTCCTCCCACCCGGGAGGCCAATGCCGCCCCGAATTGGGGCGGAGCTGCACAGTGTGATTATACCTTGTGCGGCACTGATTTTCCGCCCGTTCGGGCGGACCATGCTGCCAATTTCCGATTGAAGG